>NZ_VPEP01000023.1:0-30613 GCF_013417035.1 Acinetobacter sp. YH16053 | reverse complement strand
AGTATTTGGATTGTCACTGCTTGCTCCAAAGTTAACATGTTGAGCAGTCCAAAAAGACCACTATATTAACCAAGGGGGTCAATTTTCAAATGCTGTTGGGGGGTCATTTTTACATTGCCGCTAACATCTATACCGAGCAGCTCTTCGGTGTTGGCTTCAGTGATGATTCGGATGCCTTTATCTTCAATTGATTTTTTCAGCATTTGACTGGCTTTCATATCCAGTTGACGATCCATAATACGGTCCATCAGATGCAGCACAGTTACATTCATCCCCTGCTGCTTCAGTCCATAAGCTGCTTCTAGACCCAGCAACCCACCTCCAATCACGACGGCATTTTGCTTGGTTTTGCAGTAATCCAGCATGTGGTTAACATCCTGAATATCCCGGAAGCTAATCACGCCTTCAAGTTCAGCACCTGAAATTGGTGGTATAAAGGGTTTGGAACCAGTAGCGAGGATCAGACGATCATAAGCAACGATTTCACCTTTTTCGGTATGAACCTGCTTACGTGAACGGTCGATAGAGCTGGCAGCATCTCCAGCGATGAATCGAATGCCTTTTTTGGCATACCAGTCGGCTGAATGCAGCATAATTTCTGCAAAGCTTTTCTCACCAGACAATACCGGTGACAACATGATCCGATTGTAATTGCCCCATGGCTCTTCCCCAATCACGGTAATGTCATAACGATCTGGCGCCATATCCAGCAAGTCTTCCAGACAGCGCATGCCCGCCAGCCCATTTCCGACCAGTACCAGTTTTAAGCGCTCTGTGTTTTGACCATTACTGGAAATATAAGTTTTTTGTGGAGTCGGACTCACCAGAACTTTGCCATTTTCAATTCGGGTTGGAAATACCAGTAATTTCTGGTCTTGTTCTTCCAGACAACGGCCGGTCACCAGACTGAAATGCTGCTTATAAATTGGGGATGCGACTACACGCTCACCTTGCAGATCACCCAGAATGCCACGTGCCATGACATTGGCCAGACTAAATGGATCTTGATTGCTGAGTGCATACACCCGCTGTTCCTGCCCCACGCGAAAAATTGCAATCTGCTGATCTTCAATCAGGGCTGCCACACCGGTATTCGGGGTAATCTCATCCAGATTGCAGACTTCGTACCAGTTCAGTTCGTTCATGTCTTTTAAAATTGTCATTTTCATTCTCCCTGACTGTGGTATTTAGGCTTCAACCACTGGAATACGGTTTAAATCACGTTCAGCTTCTGTCTTTGGACGAATCTGGCCACGTACAGGCGTAAACTGAATATTCGGGTCATTCTGCTCAGCTGCTTTGGCATTGATAAAAGTCTTAAAGCGTTTGCGTACTTCAGGATCTTCAATCGCGGTGCGCCATTCATCCTGATAAGTGCCAATCACATGCTGCATACGGCTTTCCAGTTCAGCAGCAATACCCAGTGAATCATGCACAATGACATCTTTCAGATAGTCCAGCCCACCTTCCATATTGTCACGCCATACGCTGGTGCGTTGCAGACGATCTGCTGTCTGGATATAGAACATAAAGAAGCGGTCGATATATTTGATCAGTGTGGAAGTATCCAGATCCGAGGCAAGTAGTTCAGCATGGCGCGGTTTCATACCGCCATTGCCACATACATATAGATTCCAGCCTTTTTCGGTGGCAATGACACCGACATCCTTGCTCTGTGCTTCTGCACATTCACGGGTACAGCCAGATACTGCCATTTTGGTTTTATGTGGTGAACGCAGGCCTTTATAACGATTCTCCAGGAAAATCGCCAAGCCGACAGAATCATCGACTCCGAAACGGCACCAGGTACTGCCCACACAAGATTTCACCGTACGTAAGGATTTGCCGTAGGCATGTCCGGACTCGAAACCGGCATTGATCAGTTTTTCCCAGATTTCAGGCAGCTGATGTACCTGTGCACCAAACATGTCAATTCGTTGTCCGCCTGTGATTTTGGTATATAGACCATAATCTTTGGCGATCTGACCAATGGTAATCAGGCCATCCGGGGTAATTTCGCCGCCTGCCACACGTGGCACAATCGAATAAGAACCATCTTTCTGGATATTGCCGAGATAGTAGTCGTTGCTATCCTGCAAACCGGCATGGCTAGGTTTTAGGACAAAGTCATTCCAACAGGATGCCAGAATATTGGCTACAGTCGGTTTGCAGATATCACAGCCCATGCCGTGCCCATGTTGCTGAATCAGGTCAGAGAATGTCTTGATCTCATGCACGCGTACCAGGTGATACAGTTCCTGACGTGAATAGGCAAAGTGTTCGCACAGGTGATTGTTCACCGTGACACCCTGACGCTGTAATTCAGATTTGAGAACTTGCGTTACCAATGGCGCACAGCCACCACATGCCGTTGCAGCCTGCGTGCATTTTTTCAGCGCACCCAATGAAGTTGCACCGCCATCAATGGCTGAACAGATATCAGCTTTGGAAACGTTATTACAGGAACAGATGGTCGCACTGTCAGGCAATAAATCGACACCACTACCACCCGATTTGGAAGTTGACTGATCAAAGCCCGGCATGATCAGGCTTTCCGGTTGCTCCGGTACAGCCAGACCATTCAGCATCATTTGTAGAAGATCACTATATTCTTTGGCACATCCCACCAGCACCGCGCCCAGCAGTTTGGTCTTATCTGCTGACACCACGATTTTTTTATAAATCTGCGCAGCTTCATCAGCATAGAAATAGCTCAAGACACCAGGGGACATGGCGTGTGCATCACCAATAGAAGCAACATCCACGCCCATCAGTTTGAGCTTGGTACTCATGTCTGCGCCAACGAATGCATGACTCTCTTGGCCCAGTACATGTTTCGCCGCGATACGCGCCATGTCATAGCCCGGTGCAACCAGACCATAAATTTTATTGTCCCAAAGTGCACATTCACCAATGGCATAAATGTCCGGATGTGAGGTCTGGCAATAATCATTAATGATGATGCCGCCACGCTCACCAATCAGCAGACCACTCTGGCGCGCCAGTTCATCACGCGGACGAATACCGGCCGAGAACAGGATGATGTCAGTTTCAAGTACCGACCCATCTCCGAACTTCATTACATGCTGAGCGCTGTCACCATCTTCAATGCTTGATGTGGCCTTTTGAGTATGTACCTTGACACCCAGGTCTTCAATTTTAGAGCGCAGTACCCGGCCGCCCAGATCATCAATCTGCACCGCCATCAGACGCGGAGCAAATTCTACGACATGGGTTTCCAGATTCAGATCTCGCAGGGCTTTCGCTGCTTCCAGCCCTAGCAAGCCGCCGCCAATCACTACGCCAGTTTTGGCATTCAGACTGGCTGCACGAATGGCATCCAGATCTTCAATGGTACGATAAACAAAGCAATTCTGACGGTCATTGCCCGGGATTGGTGGCACAAAGGCATAAGAACCGGTAGCGAGAATCAACTTGTCAAAACTCAGCACATCACCCTGGCTGGTGGTGACGGTTTTATGGAGCTGATCAATTTCAACCGCTTTAGTATTAAGTCGCAAATCAATGCCATAAGCATCGGCAAAATCACTACGACACAGACTCAGATCCTTGACCGACTTGCCGCTGAAATATTCGGTCAAATGTACCCGGTCATAAGCTAAATGTGGCTCTTCTGCCAAAATGGTCAGCTCAATGTCATCACCGGCCTGTTCCAGTACAGATTCGATGAATTTATGCCCCACCATGCCATGCCCAATCATGAGAATTTTCATATCTGCACTCCAACTATTGTTTTTTTAAAGATGATAAAAAGCCGCATATCACGTCTAGGCATTGATATGTCTGCTGATTGAATATGTTGTAAATACCGCAACCCAGCGCTTTGTAATGCTGGAGGAAGGGTTGAAACGCTTGTGCGTTTTGTATTGCTGAACAACTGACCATGTCATTTATCCTGTGCTGAACGAAATACCAATCACACTCCTTGAAAGTGCAATTACGATCAGAACGGACATCGTTGGCCGTTGTTAGTATTGAAAGTCATCTTTGACGATTTAATAAATGCAGAAACCGTGCCAACTTTTTTAATAGAAAAATGCCTTGTTTCAGGCAGATGATCTACCTAAACGCTTCATTTTGATCAGCCATCAGCTGAAATCCCTAAAGCTATGCACTAAATTGAACAGAAAAATAGAATTTTATGCACCAATTTAATGGCATGTTTTTTGCTTTACTCCTGCTTGAATATTCCTTAGGCCTTACTTGAAAATATTCCATGTCCAAATTACGAATTGCTCTTATTGATGATGATCTGGAGCGCGCCCAATTCATCCAGGAATCCTTACTTTCACATGATTTTCAGGTGGTGGCCTGTTTAATCCTGAATGACCTGAATATGGTACATGTTAAGGGTATTCATGCAGATGTGATCCTGCTGAATATGGATCATCCGCATCGGGATATTATTGAAAGCTGTGTCAGCCAATATGAACTTCCGACCGTGCTGTTTACCCAGAACTCCAATAAAGACACCATCAAAAGTGCGATTGATGCCGGAATCACGGCTTATATTGTCGATGGTATTGATCCCACCAAACTAGAAAGCATTCTGGAAATTTCAATTGAACAATTCCGCAAACATAAAAAGCTGCTGAATGATTTAAAAGAAACCCAGGACAAACTGATTGACCGTAAAGATATCGATAAAGCCAAAGCGTTGCTCATCCAGCTGCATGCATTAACGGAAGAGCAAGCTTTTGCTTTATTGCGTAAAAATGCCATGAGTCACCGGATTACCATTGGTGAAATGGCCAGACGCTTACTGGATGCACAGAAGCTGTTATTGGGCCAATAAGGAAAAGCATATGTCCACATTAGAAAAAACTGAACTCAATATTGGCTATATTCCTTTACTTGATTGTGTTGCCATTCTCTGGGCCGAAAAACAGGGGTATTTTGCTGAGCAAGGATTAACCATCAATTTAATCCGTGAAGCCTCCTGGTCTAGTTTGCGTGACCGTCTGGCTTATGGCTTTCTGGATGCTGCACATTGCTTGTCTGCCATGCTGCCCGCTGCTGCCCTGGGTACAGACCAGTTACAGGTGGCTTTGCAAACCCCTCTAGTACTGAGCGTGAATCAGGCTTTTATTAGCCTGCGCCAGGATTTGTGCTATGAACTCGGCATCCAGCCTGGGGATGATGAACAGAATACCTCAAAGAAACTGGTACAGGCTTTACAACAGAATCATTCCATCAATCTGGCCTATGTTTATAAATATTCGATTCACCATTACTGTTTAAAAGAATGGCTGGCGCTGACTGATCCACAACTGGCCAAGAATATCCAGCTGATGACCTCTCCACCGCCTTCCATGGTAAAAGGAATCGCAGAACAGGTATTTGATGGCTTTTGCGTGGGAGAACCCTGGAATATTCAGGCCAAACTTGAAGGCTATAGTTTTATCGTCGCGGCAAGCCAGAATGTCATTCCAAAAGTTGCCGATAAAGTCTTGGCCATGACCCAGGAATGGGCAGAACAGCATCCATTTACTGTAGAGGCAGTGGTCAAGGCAGTACAAAAAGCGCAGGATGATTTAAAGCAGCGCAGTGATTTATCAGAAGTATGGGACATGCTGGTAGACTATCAGATTATTCAGTTTGAATGTTCCGCCCAGCGGCATGTCTATGACTTTTACAAGATCAAGAATATCATCCGGAATTTTGTTGGGGAAAGTGCCGAACCGAAAGTCGATGATTTTATCTGGCTCCTGCAGCAGATGGATAAATGGGAAAATATTGAAATGACCGCAGCCCAAAAAAAACAGATTGCGCAATCCTGTATTTATCAGCAAGAAGTGACCGTTGTTTAAAATATTATCTATTCTCATAAAAAAAGACCCAGAAAAATTTTGGGTCTTTTAGATTTAACGTTTTATTTAGCTGAATGCCTGTTGTAAATCCAGTTGAACCGTACCGGGTTTGTCGGAGAGTCAATATTCTGAGAGACTATCCGACAAACCCAGTACGGTTCAGTTAGCATTAACACGTAGGTTGTCAGTGAATTGATGTTGTGTAATAGCCCCCAATTAAAACGGACACTTCTCAATTAAGACCTAGTCAATTGTGCTTGAACTGTGTAATCGCTTGAGATGAAGAATGACGTTCATCCTGCTTTTCAGCAGTTATAGTGATGATTGGCAGTTGAAATATTTCTAAATGTACTCCTGTTCCAGCAGCAGAGCTATGTTGTACATTCAAACCATAAATTAAATTGATCGACAATCGCATCTGCAGTAATAACAGAAATAGAGGCAGGCGCTTTTTGTAAACAATCTGTACCCAAACCCTCAGTCTTTACTGTAAAACTAAAATACGGCGTGGTTTCATTGGCTGTGATGACAATCATATCAAGTTATTGAATGCCATTTTCTGCATCAACCCAAGGTACCCAACACAGCGATGACAGAATGAAGATTTTTAAAGGCGCAGTGAATATATTCTGTTTGAATTTACAATTGTACATATAAAATCTTGCATTAAAAAGTAGTGATAGGCATTTAGCTGTGCAGATTATGACAATTCGCGTTGAAGGAAGCGAGTAAAAGTCTGGGTAAATTGCTGTCCTTGCTCTGTAAAAAACCAATTTACATGTCCAACAATCCAATCATAATAAGCAGCATCGGCATGTTTCAGGTTTTGGGTAATCCCGACAAAATATTCCAGTTCTGAAAATGCGAAATCCAAATGCACAATTTTTAGCAGTTCTGGCAAAATACTAAAGTCTTGTTGTGGGTGTATTTCTGCACAATACGCTTGTAAAAACGCGCTTAAACCCGCTTCATCAACATTAATTTGTGACGTATGTTCTAAAGCCAGCCAATCTATAAAGTTACGCTCAATCGTTATCGCAAGGTCGTACAGCGCTGAATTTCGATCCGATAAGCCAAAATCAATCACCGCTGTAATATTGGCATCGGCACTTTGCGTAGACCAAAACAAATTGGAAGCATGCAAATCATTATGTGTCCAAATTTTAGTCGCCTGCTGCAATACATGCTTAATTTTACGATGCGTCTGGAATATGCGCTCTAAAAAAACAGCATCTAAGTTTTTATCGGCAAAATAACGACTCAATTCAGGGCTATTATCAATACGTTGCTGAATAGCCGTTACAATACTTTCACTTTCTAAAAGCTGCTGATTCGAGACCAAATAACGAGCCGATCTGCCGTGTAACTCAGGAAAATCCTGCACGGCGATATGCAGTTTCGCAAGCAAACTCCCCACTTTAGCGGCATGTTCTGTATAGAAAAAAGGCGTCCACGATTGCTGATCGATATATAAATCAAAGCCAGCTGCTTTTTCATAAACCTCATAAGTCCAATCACCCAGTTCTAAAGCGGTTTGTCCGCAATTAGAGGTAATTAATGTCGCAACAGGAATATTTTTACTGGCTAAATGTTGTAAAACAGCATGCTCTTGTAAAATATCTTGGGCACGACGAAATGAATGATGGCTACGCTTAATAAAATAGGGGTGAAGATTTGTTTGACCTGTACTGGCTAAAGCCTGCACGACTTCAATCAGCACTGCTGAAGAAAATGGGCGCGGACTGCACCACAGAATCTGAACACTCCCTTGCAAACATGGATAATACGATTGCAGGCGGTGTAATTCTGGAACTGTAATATGAAGCCAATCTTTATTTTCCCAGTCACTGCCCATGCCATGACCTAAATTAGGTGTGATTGTGGCCATTTTTAATATTCCTTAACCTAATCAGCATTGTGTAGTCGTATAATCCCTGTCATCCATCTCAAACAATCATGTTTAGATGGATGCATAGCTATTTAATTAACGGTAGACCAGACCTGATGTTTCATGAAATCCTGCATTAAAAACTCAGGTTCAAGTTCTGAATTGATTAATCCCAACAGCAAAGATTCAACTTCTTCATTCGTTAAATAAATGTCCTCAACAATATGCACGCCAATCTCTAAATATGCTGCTGCGATAGAAAAATCCTAACGAAAAGGCTTGTGTTTGTATAGCTATGCAATCGTAGAGTGTTATCTATATCTAGCAATCAACCATACAGGTAGATTGAATCTTAATCACATTTTCAGCTATGCTATCAACACATCAAATTTCACTTCAAACACGCCTCGTTGCGTAGGAGTAATCTCATGTCTAAGAAGTTACCTATTTACTTCTCTGATGCTGCTTGGGCGTCATTACAAAAAATCATGGGTATGGATGGTAAGCCTAGCCCAACCTTGAATGCCATTCTAGAGCAAATAGAACTGCTGAATGAATATGAGTTTCAGCCTGTTTGCAAACGTACCGTTTTACCGCTTCCAGTTGCTGTCGAATCCATTCCTGCAGGTTTTCCTTCACCTGCTCAAGACTATATTGATAAAAATATTGATTTGAATGACTATCTCATTTCCAATGAAAATGCGACCTTTTTAAATGTGGTACGCACTACCTCTATGGTGAATGCAGGGCTTGAATACGGCGATATTGTATTGGTAGATCGTAGCAAAGAAGCCAAACACCGCAGCATTGTGGTTGCATTAATCGACCAAAAAGACCTGACTATTAAACGCCTGATGATTACAGCCAAAATGTCCAAAAGTGAATTGGCTGAACATTTTGGTGAAGACTACGACCCTGCCACTTTGCCTGAAGCTTGGCTCAAAGCAGAAAGCCCCGACTATGACAGCATTTACCTGAAAGATGGGCAAACGTTTGAAGTCTTTGCGGTGGTGACGTGGAACTTAAAAAACTTGATGGCTTAAACCAGCACACCCTAATAAAAGCCAAATAAGCAGAATAACATGAAACCTTTAAAGCAAATTTTTGCGCTAATTGACATCAATAATTGTTATGTGAGCTGTGAGCGGCTGTTTCAACCACATTTGAATAATCGTCCTGTGGTGGTGCTCTCCAATAACGATGGTTGCGTGGTATCACGTTCCGAAGAAGCCAAACAACTTGGCATTAAAATGGCTGTGCCCTTTTACCAAGTTCAAGAATTGATTCAACAACATGATGTTGCTGTCTTTTCAAGTAATTATGCACTTTATGCAGAAATGTCCAGACGTTTTAATAACATTATTCAAGAATTTGTCAGTGCCAAAGATGTCGAAATTTATTCGATTGATGAAACTTTTATTGAGTTGAGTTCATATTCTCAGCGCGATTTAAACGCACTCGCACAGGAAATTAAAACAACCTTGTGGAAATGGCTGGCTCTCCCTGTTTGTGTCGGTATTGGTCAAAGTAAAACTGAAGCCAAACTGGCCAATCATCTTGCCAAGCGAAACCGCTATTTCAACGGCGTGTGTAATTTACTCCATATGGACTTATGTAGCAAAGAAGCCTTATTTCAACACATTGATGTTGCTGAAGTCTGGGGTGTGGGTCGAAAACTTGCCAAAAAACTGCATGCTTTAAAGATTCATTCTGTATTTGATTTAGCAATTAGTGATCCTGAGCAAATGCAACGTAAATTTTCAATTTTAATGAAAAAAACCATATTGGAGCTAACAGGTACGCCGTGTATTGAACTAGAACAAACCACAGCCAGTAAACATCAAATCATCAGCTCACGTTCTTTTGGACAACGAGTCACCGACATTCATGCACTTTCGGAAGCACTGAGCGATTATTTACAATCTGCGGTGCAACGCCTTAGAAAAGAAAAAAGTTTATGTTCCTGTATGATTATTTTTGCGCAATCTAACCGTTTTGATCCGCGCCAAGTTTTTTACAATCAATCGGTCACTATTGCTTTCAATGAGCCAACAGATTCTGCTTTGCTCATGAACAAAGCCATGATGAAGCATGTGACAACGCTATTTCAGGAAGGAATTGCCTTTAAAAAATGTGGTGTGATTTTAACGGGACTTGAACCCAAACAAAGCTATATTCACGACCTGCTTACAGATACTGACGCCATTGAAAAACAGGAACAATTACAGCAAGTGTTGGATACCGTGAAAAATAAATTTGGTATGCAAAAACTCGCCATTGGTGCATGTAAATTGCAAGATCGAACTTGGGCGATGCAGCGCAGCCATTTAAGCCCGAATTATTTTAGCTGGGAAGGTTTATTGGCGCTTGGTGATTAGCAGTTATTTGATTGGGCTAAAAAAGCTCACAATATGAGACCTAATTTAATGCTTAAAAGTACTACAAAGTAGTATACAATTAAACACTACAAAGTAGTATAAAGGTGTTTGATGTATACCATCTGTGAGACTACTTTTTTTACCAATGAATATCCCTACTATTGGACTGAAGAACAATACAATGACTTTAAAATTTTCATTGCCGAGAACCCTACAGCAGGAGATGTAGAACCTGATACTGGCGGCGTTCGTAAAATTCGATGGGGTGGAAAGAGTAAAGGTAAACAAGGTGGTGTTCGTGTAATTTATTACAACCGTTTAGCAAATGGCGAAATTTGGTTATTGACCTTATATAGTAAAAACACAATTACCCAACTTGAGAAAAAGACACTTAGACAATTAGCGGAGTTACTGAAATGAGTCGTTTATTAAGTGACAAAGAATTGGAAGCTCGAGAAGCAAAACGAGACTTAAATGTTGAATTATTAGAAGGCGTTAAACAAATGCTTGCTAATAACGCAGCAAGAAAAACTGTGATCAATGAAACAGATGTTGCTTTAGCACGAAGAAAGTCTGAACTCACTCAAGATCAATTTGCTAAAATTTTAGGTATCTCTAAACGTACATTGGAATCTTGGGAGCAAGGTGTTAGAAGACCTTCAGGAGCAGCTCAATCACTGATTAAATTGTTTATTTTAGATCCTCAATTTGTTCGTGACCATCTCGCTTAAATGAAATAGCCCTCAACAACGAGGGTTATTATTTTGCCTTTCCTATAGCAACAGCAAATCTTAGATAGCATTTGAAATGCAACACCATGTTGTTGCCATAATACCTGACTCGGACTTTTAAAGCCGAGTCTTTTTCTTGGACGGTGATTCAAATCAGAACAGCGTTCTACTTCTGCAAGATTAGTCTTTATTCAGCCCAACAAACTTGGCACGTGCTTTATGCAGTTTTTTGTAGCTGTCGATTAAACGTAAATGACGATCTAAACCTTCAAGCTGCATATTGGTTTCGGTTAGACCATAGAAACGTACTGTGCCTTCAACAGAACCCATGACTGCATCCATACGTTCATTGCCAAACATACGGCGGAAATTGACGGCATAATCGGCAATATCCATTTCATCATCTAAAATAACTTCAAGCACGACATTCATACATTGATAGAACAAGCCACGTTCTACGGTATTGGTGTTGTATTGTAAGAATGCTTCGACTAAATCTTTAGCTTCTTCAAACTGTTCTAATGCCAAATAAATCAACAATTTTAATTCGAGGATGGTGAGCTGCCCCCAAACGGTATTGTCATCAAATTCAATGCCAATTAAGGTTTTGATTTCGGTATAGTCATCTAGCTCACATTCTTCCAAACGCTCAACTAAAGCTTCAAGTTGCTCATCATCCAAACGGTGCAGATTTAAAATGTCTTCACGGTACAGCAAAGCTTTATTGGTATTATCCCAAATCAGGTCTTCTACCAAATACACTTCTGAATAATCAGGGACTAAAATTCGGCAAGCAGTTGCACCTAAATGTTCATAAATCGCCATATAGGATTCTTTGCCCATTTCTTCTAAAATCGCAAATAAAGCCTCAGCTTCTTCTACGTTGCTGTATTGACCATTGTTGGTGAAATCCCACTCTACAAATTCGTGGTCTGCCTGCGCGCTAAAGAAACGCCAAGACACTACACCACTAGAATCAATAAAGTGTTCAACATAGTTATTCGGCTCAGTTACCGCATTCGTGCTAAAGGTCGGCTGTGGTAAATCATTTAAACCTTCAAAACTACGCCCTTGCAATAGTTCAGTTAAGCTGCGCTCTAAAGCGACTTTAAAGTTTGGATGTGCACCAAACGAAGCAAAAACACCGCCTGTACGCGGGTTCATTAAGGTCACACACATGACAGGGAATTGACCGCCTAAAGACGCATCTTTCACCAATACTGGGAAACCTTGTTCTTCTAAAGCCTGAATACCTGCCACAATACTTGGATATTTTGCCAAAACTTCTTGCGGTACATCAGGCAGGCTCATTTCTTCCTGAATAATTTCACGCTTCACTGCACGTTCAAAAATTTCAGATAAACACTGCACTTGAGCTTCTGCAAGCGTGTTACCTGCACTCATCCCGTTACTTAAATATAAGTTTTCAATTAAATTTGATGGGAAATATACCGTTTCACCATCGGATTGACGCACAAATGGCAATGAACAAATACCACGTTCAGTATTGCCTGAGTTGGTGTCATATAAATGTGTGCCCAGCAACTCATCTTCAGGATCATAAATTTCTAAGCAATATTCATCTAAAATTTCTTTAGGCAATTCACCATTTGGGCCAGGCTTAAACCATTTTTCATTTGGATAATGCACAAATTCGGCATTGGCAATCTCTTCACCCCAGAACTGATCGTTATAGAAGAAGTTACAGTTCAAACGTTCAATGAATTCACCCAAAGCAGATGCTAATGCACTTTCTTTGGTTGCGCCTTTACCATTGGTAAAACACATTGGCGATTGCGCATCACGAATATGTAATGACCAGACATTGGGTACGATATTACGCCATGAGGCAATCTCAATTTTCATGCCCAAACCTGCCAAAATACCCGACATATTGGCAATAGTTTCTTCAAGCGGTAAATCTTTACCAGCAATAAAAGTCGCTTGAGATGAAGTCAAGTTCGGCATCAGCAAAGCTTGTGCATCGGCATCAATACTTTCAACTTGCTCAATCACAAACTCAGGGCCTGTTTGCACGACTTTCTTTACGGTACAACGGTCAATAGAACGTAAAATCCCCTGACGGTCTTTTTCAGAAATATCTGCAGGCAATTCCACCTGAATTTTAAAAATCTGCTTATAGCGGTTTTCAGGATCGACAATATTGTTTTGAGATAAACGGATATTATCGGTTGGAATATCTCGTGATTGGCAATAAACCTTCACGAAATACGCAGCACACAATGCAGATGACGCAAGGAAATAGTCAAATGGGCCTGGCGCAGAACCATCGCCTTTATAACGGATGGGCTGATCGGCAATGACGGTAAAATCGTCAAATTTAGCTTCAAGACGCAAGTTGTCTAAATAATTGACTCTAATTTCCATGCAGGCACCTATTGTATGTGCCTACTCAGACACAAAATTCTAAAATATTGATTTATAAGCCGAATCAAGAGGGAGAATAAGACTTAAAAATGAGGTTTGAAGTCATCGCAACGGTATAACAGCGACTCCAGAATATGCGACAACATTATAAAGTGATTTAGGTGAATTGATAATGCTATAAATACAGATTTACTGAATTTAAGCAAAGC
The DNA here is from genome assembly GCF_013417035.1 of Acinetobacter sp. YH16053. Lineage (NCBI taxonomy): Bacteria > Pseudomonadati > Pseudomonadota > Gammaproteobacteria > Moraxellales > Moraxellaceae > Acinetobacter > Acinetobacter sp. YH16053. Next base: position 17,188 of record NZ_VPEP01000023.1, on the reverse strand, counting down.
TGCTAATTAATATATATAAACATAATATATTTAAATATATGCTATATTGTCTTTAGGTTCTAATCTGCTTGATGGTGAAACAACATGAAATATACCGAACTCACTGCTGAAATTTCGTCTAATATCAAATCCATTAAAGAACAATCTCCCGATTTACTTAAAAGTTTTAATGCCCTGTCACAAGTTGCGATGAAAGATGGCGTAATTGATGCCAAAACCAAAGAGTTTATTGCGCTTGCAATTGGTGTGGCACAACGCTGTGATGGTTGTATCGGTTTTCACGTCAGAACTTTGGTCAAAATGGGCATGACTTTTGAAGAATTGAATGAAATTTTAGGTATTGCTGTTTATATGGGCGGTGGCCCATCACTCATGTATGCCGCAAACGCCGTGGCAGCATTTAAAGAGTTTTCTCCATCTACAGCCGAATAACAGCATCAAATTATTTACCGAGTCGAAACTATGTTAAATATCCATAATGAATGGGATGAACGCTACAGCCAACATGACCATATTTATGGTGAACAAGCCAATGCGTTCATTCAGGACATTACGCAAAAACTGTCTATTCACGGCAAAACTTTGGGCTTGGCCGAAGGTGAAGGTCGTAACTTGTTATATTTGGCAGCTGTGGCACAAGCCAATGAGCAAGCATTTGAAGCAGATTTATGGGACTACTCGCAAGTTGCTTTAGATAAGGCTCAAGGCTATGCACAGCAACGTGGTTTAAGCCTAAATACACGAAAGCAAGATTTAAGTCAGGTGGATTGGCAAGCCAATCAATATGACAACGTGATTTGCGTATTTGGTCACTTTAACCCTGAAACACAGCAAAAAGTGTTAAATGGCGTGCGCGAAACTTTGGTCAACGGCGGTTTATTTGTTGGTGAGCTGTATTCTACTCGTCAGCTAGAATATAAAACGGGCGGCCCACGTGCAGTAGAAATGCTGTACGATCCTATCGAGTTTTTAAGCCATTTTAAACACGATCATCTGATTCATTTCTTTGTGGGCGATGTAGAACGCTCAGAAGGCAAACTGCATCAGGGCAAATCCCACGTCATTCAATTTGCGATTCGTATTCAGAAATAAAAGACTGAATCTTTTACATCAAAAAGCTTGCTCCAATGCAATTAGAGCAAGCTTTTTTGCGCTTTAGATTTGAATATTCAGTTAGATATTTGCTCGGAAATTTTTAAAATCACTCAAACACATCTTTCATAGATTTTGGCATTCCTTGTACCGACTGTAATTCGCCCTGTTTATTTTTCCAAAGCACAACAGGTGTGGCAAAGAACTCGTATTTATCCATCAGTGCCTGATTCTGTTCTAAGGTTTTTTCTACATGTACAGGCACAGTTTTTTGCTCGATCAGCTTTTTTTGTCCGTATTGACGATGGAACGCATTAAAGGTCTGCTGTGGGTTTTTCGCCATTAATAAAGTCGCGGCCTGCCCTTTGCTTTCAGGTCGGATCACCGCCACAATAATATGTCTTAACTGAACTTTGCCAGATTCTACCCACGGACGTGCCTGCTTCCAAAAGGTATGGCAATACGGACAATTCGGGTCTGAAAACACGTAGACAATTTTTTCAGCACTGGTTTGCCCATCCTGAATCCAAGTAGCGTGTTCCAGACTTTGCCACACATCTTCAAGTACCGACTTTTTCACATAACGGTCTAAAGCATCGACGGTTAAATTATTGCCTTGTGCATCAAACAAAGTGCCTACAATATAGTATTTCTGATCATTGGAAATAAACACTGTCGCAGGACTTTGTTCAATATGCCCTGCCCAACCTGTCATTTGTGCAGGTGCTTGAATTTGTTGCACAAACTTAAAACCTTCTTTTTCAATGTGCTGTTTGAGGTTGTCCTGTGCTTGCAGCATACTCACACTACTGGCAAGACTCATACCTATCGCCAGTTTCAGCATGTTATTTTTGATGTTTGATGTCATATTGATTGTCCTTAATTTTGGCTTCACGGCGGGTTTTCTTTCAAATCGTTAAGAGCGCGTTTATGGATTCGCTTGTATTTTTTTCAGATAATGCTGCAGCATCGGCTTGGTCAATTCACCCATGTGATGATCGACCAATTCTCCTTGTGCATTAAAAAACAAAGTACTTGGCAAACCGAACATATTGAAGTGTTGTCCTAAACGAGCTGCAGGGTCTAATAACACGTGTTCAAACTGAAATCGATGTTTCTGTAAATAGGCTTGAATCTCTGCTGCAAATTCGCCTTGATTGGCAAATACAAAATTGACCTCAGGGAAATCTTGCTGTGCTTGTTGCATAACAGGCATTTCACGATGACAAACTGGACACCAAGTCGCCCAGAGATTAATCACCGTGGGCTGCCCTGAAAATTGAGCTAAATCTTGAGGTTGTTGCGCTAGGTTGTGCAATACTAGATTGGGATAGGCATGCTGCGTCTGCAAAGGTTGGATAAGACTCCAACCTACAACTTGTACTGTAATAAAGAGCGCAACTGCCCATGCCAGAACAACACGTTGAATAGCGCGATTTTTCCAGACAAACCACGCCACACCTGCCATAACTGCGGCAATCAGATGAAAGCCTTTGTCCTGAATTTTTAAAATATCAATCGGGTTGGCAAAGTACAGCTCATAATGCTGCAACACAAAAACTGCCCGCCCAACTAAAGCACCAATCCACAGCGCATTCCATAATGCATCCTGATAACCTGTCCAAGTCTGTGCATTCCATGTATAACGACGCTGAAAAAATTTACCCATTGCAAAGACGACAATCAGTCCTAGCAATAAAAACACCAATGGCCATGGAATCATCAACATGCCTAACTGCAAGACTGCGGATTGAATCATGGCGCAGCCTCTTGCAGTTGATGAATATTTTGAATCAATTGCGCTGCGTTATAAGCACCTGTTAGACGCAATTCACGTTGTTCCCGTTGTGGATCTGCCAAAAATAACAACGTTGGCGGCCCTAAAATCTGCCATTTTTTCAATAAGGCATCTTGTGAAGGATGCTGTTCGGTTAAGTCGAGTTTAATCCGCACCACATGCTTTAAAGCATCTTGCACATCGGTACGAGGAATCACATCACGCTCAATCGGCTGACACGCCACACACCAATCGGCATAGACATCAATCACAATCTTTTGATGAGCATGTGCGGCCAAAGCTGCATTCAACTCTTGTTCTGTGCGTACTTTGATCCATGGCTGTAATTGGTCTGCTTGTACCTGCGCATTGACACTGGCAATACTCTGATTGACATGCCAAATTCCACTACTGGCGATTACTGCCGCCAAAGCCAATAACGAAAAACGCTGTGGACGATGTAACACGTGGCGCAAAATTGCAATTAAATATGCAGCGAAGGCAAATAACACCACAGCAAAAGCAACATAGTACCAAGTCACAGAAAATAGCGGACGAGCAAAATACAAAGCCATTGCCAACATGATAAAACCAAAGCTAAATTTTAGCCGTTCCATCCACAAACCTGGCTTTGGCAAATATTTCGCGCCAAACACGCTGGCAATAAGTAAAGGAATTCCCATACCTAAACCGAGCAGGAACAAATATAAACCACCCAATGCTGCTTGATCCAAATGTGAGACGTATAGCAATGCTCCCGCTAAAGGCGCACTCATACATGGCCCGACAATCAGTGCAGAAATCACCCCCATAACGCCCGCACCCAATAAAGTACCGCCTTTTTGATATTGCTGAATACGATCTAAACGCTGTAACACTGCTTGTGGTAATGACAACTGATACAGTCCAAACAGGTTTAAAGCAAAGAGCACAAACAACATAGCAAAAACTGCAATCACTACGGGATTTTGGAACCAACGCTGTACGCTATAACCAATGTGTGACGCAACAACGCCCATCAAGCCATAGACTAGCGCCATACTGACGATAAAGGTGATCGCAATTGCTGCCGCTTTATAGCCTGTATTGCGCTGCACCAAAATGCCAGAAAGAATTGGAATCAGCGGCAATGAACACGGTAAAAAAGCCAGTAATACCCCAAAACCTAAAAAGATAAACGCATTCAGTAACAACCCTTGCCCAGACAATAAATTCAGGAAAAATTGATCATTGTTCCATTGCTGATTCAGACTCGTACTACTGGCTGTTTCCGTATTGCTTGAATTGGCTGATGCAGCGAATGTATTGTCTGTCAACGCCGTATCTGTATTTTCAATCTCTAAGGAATTTGCTAAATCAACGTTTTCTACTGGTTCAGGGGTAAGTTTAGGATCAGCTTGTGTTACAGCAACCGCATTTTCAGCAAGCTGTGCTTTGTTTTCTAGCGTTTGCTGTTCAAGTTTGAGTTCTTTTGTCGTTACAGTATTTGCAGTTGTCGTAACTTGTTTTTGTGTACTAGAACCATTGGCTTGATGCTTATCTGCATCATTTAAGTTAGTGTTTAAAGCAGCCTGATTATTCTGATTGAGTTGCTGAAGTAAATTACCTTTGCCCGCACTTAAATTATGCTGTGGCAATAAACCATCGGCATCGGTTTGAATCGTTTTACGCTGTACGGGATAACACAAACCATCTTCAGCGCAGCCTTGCCAAGTAATTTGATATTGCTGATTAGGCTTCACCTGAATCTGTGTTGTCACTTGCCCATAATGCACACGTGTCAGCCCGAAAGTCGGATCATCTTTTTCCTGCCCTGCAGGCAATTTAAAAGCAAGCGGCTTTTGAGCCTGACTGACTTTGAATTGATCGTGATATAAATAGTAATGCGGTACGACATCCCATTTCAGTTCAACCGTTTGTTCAGACAATGACGTCGCCTGAAACTTAAAAGCTTGATCGGACGCTAAAAATTCATTGGCAGCATTGACCCACACCGCACACAGACTCAACACAAAATAAGCAATGACGCGAATAAAAATCATGTATTTATACTAAAAATTAAAAAACTGACTGTATTATCGGTAAGTGTAGATTAAGAGAACATTAATAAAGATTTTTCTTTGTAAACTTGAGCATTGTAGGTGCCTAATCTAAATTTGTGGCGTGATCGAGATGTGTCATATATTGGGCTGACTGTGGTATAGGAGCAAATATGTTCGTCGTTTTGGTGGAAGATGATCCTTATATTGCCCAAAGTATTGTGGCAGCACTCGAATTTTTAAGTATTTCAGTCGAACACGTGAATAACGCGCGCGATGCCGATTACTTCATACGTCATAGTGCGGTAGATCTGTGCCTGCTCGATTTAGGTCTGCCTGACCAAGATGGTTTACAGTTACTCGAAAACTGGCGTAAAGATGCCATTCATATTCCAGTATTGGTATTAACCGCGCGGAATCATACTCAAGACTGCGTACAGGCGCTCAACTTAGGAGCAGATGACTACCTAACTAAACCTTTTGAATTAAATGAACTGATTGCCCGTGTATATGCATTAAGCCGCCGTCATCGTGGTTATTCATCGAACCAACTGCAAAGTGGTCAGTTACACATGAACCTCGATACACAAGAAGTCAGTTGGCATTCACAAAACATTCAGCTTTCACGCCGTGAATATAGCCTATTGGAAACCTTTTTACGGCATCCGAACCAAATCTTAAAAAATGAAGAACTGATAGATAAAGTGTATGGCTTTCAAGACAGTATCGAAAGCAATGCCTTAAATGTGCATATCTACCATTTACGGCATAAAATCCACCCCGATTTTATTCAAACGGTGCGTGGTGTCGGCTACATCTTTAAACCTGAGCTGCTGACATGAAAAACTACAGTCTGAAATGGCGTTTGGTATCGACCATCAGCTGTGCATTTATTTTGCTGTGGGTGATTGTCTTTGCATGGCTCTACCATGACTTGGAACAACGCTTACAAAATACGCTGGATGAACGACTTTCTACCTCAGCCCGTATGGTCGCCCGCCTGATTCAGCAACTGCCCCTAGAACAACTCACAGAAAGTTTGCATGCCGAATCAGAAAATGGCTTGCTACATAGTTTAATTGCTTGTGAAGTCTCTATTTTCCGTGCCGATGTTTCATTACCACAGCATGTGATTGCACGCACTCAAGGCGCACCGAAAAATTTAAAAAACCAACAAGTCGGTTTCAGCACATGGACAGAAAATGGACTGCAATGGCGTAGTTATGTACTGCGTGAAGGTGAAGTTCAGGTGGTGGTGGCTGAAAAAATTCAGTTACGGCAAAACCTACTTAAACAAATTTTACAGTCGGTACTGATTCCTTTACTGCTTACTTTGATTATTTGTATTTTGCTAATTTTGTGGATTATCCGTCTGGAGTTTTTACCGCTCGATCACATCACCCGCCACTTAATTCAGAAAAAACAATCTTTAGATGAAGCTTCTCGTTATTTAATTGAACTGAGATCACAAAAAATTCCTAAAGAAATTCAGCCTTTTGTCGATAACTTATTGATGCTGATTGAACGCCTACATAAAAGTCTGGAACACGAAAAAAACTTTAGTGCATTTGCTGCGCATGAACTGCGCACGCCGTTAACGGCTATTAAAACGCATGTGCAACTGAGCCAATTGATGTTGAATCAAACCGCATCTGCCCAAGATACAGCCAAAGTCATCGACAATTTAAAACACGCAGAACGCAGCATCCAACGTTATCAACAACTTTTGGAACAACTGTTATTGCTCAGTCAAACTGAAGCGGGTATTCAAGCGGCACATAGCCATGCAGATATGCGTAGCGTATTAGAAACAGTCTTGTCGGAACTGACTGTGGAATATCCCAATCTATCAGCGAAATTACAGATTGATTGGGCGAGTTTGGTAGCACAACACATTAATATTCCAGCGCCTGCGTTGCACATGGTACTGAAAAACTTGATTCAAAATGCTTATTTGCATGCAGAGGATGCGCCAAACATTCAAATTTATATGCAAGACCTGCAATTGATCATTGCAGACCAAGGCAAAAGCCTGAATGAAGATGATTTTACCATTCTGACTCAGCGTTTTTGGCGTAAATCTGCGCATAAACAAGGCTATGGCTTAGGTCTAACTCTAGTCAAAGTATTATTAGAGCAATATGGCTACCTACTTCAATTTCAGGCTAACCAACCGCAAGGTTTAAAAGTGATTGTCAGTTTTGATGCAGCACCTTCTGCAACAGAGAAACAACAGACGGATTAAGCTTTTCTGAGCTTTAACAGCAAATAAAGCAAGATTCAGAACAAGATCACTTAACTTTTGCCAATACCGAACATATTGCTCTACTTTACGATAACGCCATTTTTAAGGTGATTTTTGAAATAAAAGGTCAATGCGTTCTAAAGTTTTATCTATGATGTAGATGCTGCGGGCTATTGAGTAGAAGAACATTGGCTAGAAAAAAATTGCTGAAACTTTCATCACCGTTTTTTTGTTCGATACCACGTCATATTTTTAAATGAGGTAGATATCCGTGCAGATCGTGCATGTTCTTGGTCTTGTGATCAATCTACAACTTAATTAAAGTGTACATAAAACCAACAGCACCCCACTCAAAATATAATACGCAGCGTAGGAGCATCTATTCCAGACTAAAATATAGATAAATATATCAATCAAAGCATTCCATTTAAGCTCATGTTTTATTTAAATAAAGTTGAATTTTTAAAATATCTTATTATCGAAATGATCTTTCTATCGAATCCATAACCACTTGAACGATGATCACAAAACGTATTAGATGATCCACTGCAGTTTGTGTGGTCATCTACTTTGAATGAACTGAAAAAATGGAATCGCCATTTTTTATAAACAGCAACGAAATATCATGCTATAAAGAAATGCGATATTGATGTTGGTTGTTTTCTGGCTTTGACATTCCGAATCAAACCAGTTCAAGTCACTCGCTTGATCAGTCGTTACAGAAAACAAATGAATAGATTTGGTCAGTTGTTTTAGAATATAAAAATCAGCAAAAAAAACTAAAAATGTAATTTTTTAACATTGCGAATTCCCTGCAAAGTTTTCATTATAGAGCCTCATTTTGGCACACGCTTTCTACGTCAAATTAAACAAATTACAAAAAAAATGTGGAATTTTATGCCATAATTAGCAAACTTTGCAGACATCTTGCAAAGTATTATTGCAATTATTTATTGGAGTAAGCGGAATGAGTTCGACCATTTTGGTTATTCATGGACCGAATCTAAATTTGCTAGGAAAGCGTGAACCCGAAGTTTATGGTTACCTCACTCTTGAGGATATAAATCAACAGCTCATTTCACAAGCGCAAAAAGCATCAATTTCTATAGATACTTTCCAAAGTAATTGGGAAGGCGCAATTGTAGACCGAATTCATCAAGCCGCGTTAGATGGCACACAATATATCATTATTAACCCTGCTGCATTAACGCATACCTCTGTTGCGGTACGTGATGCCTTGTTAGGGGTCGCTATTCCATTTCTTGAAGTCCATTTGTCGAATGTGCATGCACGTGAGGCGTTTAGACATCATTCATATTTATCAGACAAAGCCATTGGTGTGATTTGCGGTTTAGGCGCAAAAGGCTATGCCGCAGCACTCGACTTTGTTCTTGAAAAAATTCAACCTACTACACAATCTTAAACTAGGAATACTGTCCATGGATATTCGTAAAATCAAGAAACTCATCGACTTGATGATTGAATCTGACTTACAAGCGATTGAAGTTAAAGAAGGCGATCAGTCGATTGCATTAACTCGTCGCAGTCCAGTAGTAGCGGCAGCAGTTCCTGCAATGCCTGCACCTTCTGCAGAAGTACCATCTGCACCTAAATCTTCACCACGTGGTGCAGTTGAAACTTCTCCAATGGTTGGCGTGTTCTATGCAGCACCAAGCCCAGGTGAAGCACCATTTATTAAAGTGGGTCAAACTGTTTCTGCTGGTGAAACGCTTGGTATTATTGAAGCAATGAAAATCATGAACCCAATTGAAGCAACTCAAAGTGGCGTGATTGAAGAAATTCTAGTTAAAAATGGCGAAGTGATTCAATTTGGTCAACCACTCTTCCGCTACCGCGCTTAAGACCTCGGGGATTCACAATGTTGCAAAAAGTTTTAATTGCAAACCGTGGTGAGATTGCCCTGCGCATCACCCGAGCTTGCAAAACTTTAGGGATCAAAACCGTGGGTATCTATTCAGATGCCGATAAAGACCTGATGCACTTACGCTTTTGTGATGAAGCCGTGTGTATTGGTCCAGGTGCGAGCAGTGAAAGTTACCTGAATATTCCTGCAATTATTACTGCAGCAGAAATTACAGGTGCAGATGCCATTCACCCTGGTTATGGTTTCCTTGCCGAAAATGCCGAATTTGCTGAAATTGTAGAAAGTTCAGGTTTCATTTTCATTGGTCCACGCCCTGAGCATATTCGCTTAATGGGTAACAAAGTTTCTGCAATTACTGCAATGCGTAAAGCTGGCGTACCAACTGTACCGGGTTCAGCACACGCCGTTACACCACACAATGCTTTAGCTGAAGCCAAAGAAATTGGTTTCCCGCTCATTGTAAAAGCGGCTGCTGGTGGTGGTGGTCGTGGTATGCGTATTGTAGAACGTGTAGATACCCTGCTTGAATCAGTTCAAGCGGCTCAACGTGATGCAGAAATGTGGTTTGGTGATGATACGGTCTATATGGAACGTTTCTTACAAAAACCACGCCACGTAGAAGTACAAGTATTGGCTGATGGTAATGGTCACGCAATTCACCTTTATGACCGCGACTGTTCTTTACAACGCCGTCACCAAAAAGTACTTGAAGAAGCGCCAGCACCTAACTTACCAGAACAAGCACGTGCCGATATTTTAGAAGCGTGTGTTAATGCATGTAAATTAATGCAATACCGTGGTGCAGGTACTTTCGAATTCTTATTTGAAGATGACGAATACTTCTTCATTGAAATGAATACCCGTGTTCAAGTTGAGCACCCTGTAACTGAAATGGTGACAGGCATCGACATCATTGAACAACAATTGCGTATTGCTGCAGGTCTAGGTTTAGACATTGAGCAAGATCAGGTTGAAATTCGTGGTCACGCAATCGAATGTCGTATTAACGCTGAAGACCCAACTACCTTCTTACCTTCACCAGGTAAAATTGAACACTTCTATGCTCCAGGTGGCGCAGGTGTTCGTGTAGATTCACACATCTACGAAGGTTATAGCATTCCGCCGTATTACGACTCAATGATTGCTAAACTGATTGTGCATGGTAAAGATCGTGAAACCAGTATTGCGCGTATGCGTCAAGCTTTGGATGAAACTATCTTAACAGGAATTAAAACCAACATTCCTTTGCACAAAGACTTGATTCTGCAAGATAAAAACTTCTGCAAACAAGCAATGGATATTCACTATCTTGAAAAGCATTTGCTAAAGCAACTTGCAGGCAATGAAGAAGAAAAAGCATAAGCAATTTAAGGTTGCTTAAGTTTAAAATGAAGAGCTGATGATTCAACATCAGCTCTTTTTTATTGTTGAGAATAAAAGCTAAACCGTTCATCTATGCAGATCAGTGTGAAGAAAAAAACAATACTCCAAATGAAGTATTGGTTTAAAATTGACTTAAAAACTGAGATCATTTTAGATCATCGAATGATGCAAAATACTAGACAAGATTAATCTAAAAACTCAGTCATGAATGCCAATACCTCTGCTGTTTTTTCGGCATGCAACCAATGCCCTGCATGAGCGACTGTTTCAACTTTTGCGTGAGGAAACTGTGCTTGAATAGCGGCATAATGCTCAGGTAACTCAATATAAGGTGAATTACCGCCACGAATAAACAAAGTATTGACATCACTATGCACCGTCTGCCATGACAAAATTTCGGCATAATGTTCATGTAGCGCATTTAAGTTAAATAACCATTGCCCTTTGCTAAATGACTTCATCAAAAATTGCACAACCATTTCTTCTTGAAGATGCTCACGCATAATTTCCATTGCCGCTTGGCGACTTTCAACTTGTGCATCTTGCACAGCAAACAAGGCTGTAAAAATTTGATCGTGACGATTTTCAGGATAAGCAAAAGGACAAATATCCAATAAAACCAATTGCTGTAAACGCCCAGCAGCCAGAGGAGCTAAAGTCATTGCAACTTTACCGCCCATTGAATGCCCAACCACAGAAAACTGTTCGATATTCAAGCTGTTCAACGTTTCTAAAACATCTTGTGCCATTGCTGCATAATTCATGTCATCACAATGCGCAGACTTACCATGATTGCGCACATCTAATTGAATTACGGTGCGCTGTTCTTGAAATGCACGTGCGAGCATGCCTAAATTACTCAAACTACCAAATAAACCATGAATAAAAACCAAAGGTGGCAATGTAGATTCAGGCTGATTTTGCGTGATTTGATAATTTAACAACATAAAATAGACTCTAAACTTGAATTCAAATGATTGATCTATTTAATGAGTTTTGAGTTTATAAATCAAATTTTATATGTGCTTTTTACGGTGAAACTTATAATATTGCTTAGGCTATTTGTGTGAGCCTAAGCAATAACATACAAGATGAACTTTTCTTAAAATTTTATTTAAAGTAATTCAAAGGCAACTTCAAATAACGAATACCATTGGCCTCAGGTTGTGGAAACTTGCCTGCATCCATATTGATTTGAATGGATGGCAGAATCAATTTAGGCATCGTTAAAGTGGCGTCACGTTGGGTTCGCATTTCAATAAACTCAGCTTTGCTTACCCCTGTATGAATATGAATATTCTGCTCTTTTTGAGTTTTGAGCAGCGTTTCGTGTTCATATTTTTCACGTGATTCTGGTAGATAATCATGGCATAAGAACACACGTGTTTCTTCAGGCAATGCATATAGTGTTTGCACAGAATCGTACAACTGCCCTGCACTGCCTTTCGGGAAATCACAACGTGCCGTACCATAATCAGGCATAAACAAAGTATCACCTACAAATACAGCATCACCGATCACATAGCTTAAACAAGCAGGCGTATGCCCCGGTGTAGGGATGTTATAGGCTTGTAATTCACCAATCATAAAAGTTTCATGATCGTCAAACAGATAATCAAATGATTGGTGTGAATTGAAATACTTGATATCCAAGTTATAGATGGCACTAAATGTTTCTTGCACAATCGAAATTTTATGGCTCATGGCAATTTTACCACCCAGCTGCTCTTTTAAATATTGAGAAGCTGTCAGGTGGTCGGCATGCACATGCGTTTCTAAAATCCATTCAACCGTTAATTCATTTTTATGGATGTAAGCAATGATTTCATCAGCATGAATTGTTGAAGTAGTCGCAGATGCAGGGTCATAATCCAACACGCTGTCAATGATGGCACATTGACGTGTTGCAGGATCACTCACCACATAACTGAATGTATTGGTATTTTCATCAAAAAAATGCTGAATATCTACGTGCATCTTATGCTCCTGCAATCTTACGATGAATGAGAATCCCCACCAACATCGCAACAATAAAATAGATTGCTTGATAATAACCTAAACCAATCAAGGTTAAACTTGGCGCAGGACAAATTCCTGCAACGCCCCAACCGATACCAAAGATAAAACTACCTGTGATCAGTTTAGAGTCAATTTGAGTTTGTTTAGGCAAATCAATTGGTTCATTTAAAATGGTTTTTGGTTCAGCTTGACGCATAATTCTTTGGAATGGAATAAAGGCAACTGCAATTGCCCCCATCATAACAAATGCCAGACTTGCATCCCATGTACCGAAAAGATCGAGGAAGTTTAAAACTTTTTCAGGATTCGACATACCAGAAAGAATCAATCCAACTGAAAAAATACCACCAAAAACAAAGGCTAAGAAATTTTTCATTTAGAATGCTCCTGTGATATGGCGGATAACATAAACGGTAATAAAGCCAGCTAACATAAAGGTACCTGTTGCTGCAATGGAACGCTTAGATAAACGACTCATGCCACAAATACCATGACCACTGGTACAACCCGAACCCAAACGAGTACCAAAACCAACCAATAATCCCGCCACAATCATCATCAAAGGGCTTGCATTCAATTCAACTTTAGGTTGAGCCACGATGCCATAGAAAAAAGGCACAATGAAAATACCTAACACAAACCACAATGCAGGCGTTTTGAACAGCGTTTGCGGATTTAACACTTGAGCCAGTAAACCACTAATGCCTGCAATACGACCATGAACATATAAATAGCCCACGACTGCAAGACCAAGTAATCCACCACCGATTAATGCCAGCAGATAATCATGCATTTTGAACACCCAAAACAATATATGTTTTTATAATATATTATTGTAATTATTATTCAACTATTCTCTTGTAAGTTTTGTAAACTTCATCTGACTATTCGTCTATGTTTGCGATGTGAGAGAGATTTCGCAAGTTTTTGGCTGATATTAAGTCATAAGGCAGAAAATTTAGTCATTCTAAATGACTGCCTCATAACGTAATAAAGATATATCAAAATAGACAGCAACGACAAAAGTTGAGGGCATTAGACTCATTTGTGAGCAAGCGCAATAAGTTCTTTTTTATGCCGACGAATTACACGTTTAGCAGCATCTAACATAATGCGATTGGTAGTCTCATCATCACCAAAGTCAATAGGTTTAGCTGGACACATTGGACGAGCTTTTCGATCTTCGATTGTGTAGTCTTTAAGACGCTTACCCATACTGCACCTCTCAGAATTTCTTAACTTTCACTAATATAACATAAAATTTAGTTTGTTAAAAAATCATCAATACGAGTTTTTAATTACCCTATTTATTGCTTAAAGATAACTTTTTTTGTTATTAAATGGTCGCTTAGAACAAGAATCACTGAGATGAAACGAATAGGAATAGTTGCTACATTCATACAAGAACAAGCATCTGTGTGCTTTGGACTCAAAACAATATAAAGTTCAACATATCATGCATCTACAATATCTACAAAATTAGCATTTAAAACTTTTGCCAAATCGCTTGGTGTTAAACCAATATCTAATCCCCGCTTCCCTCCACTCACATACATAGTTGCAAGCTGTTGAGCGGATGCATCAATCACTGTTTTCAGTTGTTTCTTCTGCCCAATTGGACTAATGCCCCCAACCAAATAACCTGTCAAACGCTCAGCATCTTTAGGATCAGCCATGTGTACTTTTTTACACTGAAAAGCAGCCGCAACTTTTTTAAGATTTAATTGGTAATGGACAGGTAAAATCGCCACAAAATAATGCTTATCATCACTGACCAATAAAGTTTTAAATACTTCTGTGACATCTAAGCCTAACTTCTCCGCAGCTTCTAAACCAAAACTTTTAGCATTATGATCATGTTCATATTCATGCATAGAAAATTGAATTTTCTTGGCTTTTAAAAGTTTAGCTGCTGGAGTCATTGAAAAAAAACTGTAAAAAACGATGCTCAAATTATACGCTTGATTGAGATTAAAAGTGAATTCGCTTAGGCCATTTTTAAATATAAAAGTAACTATCGAAAAAATAGCCTAAAATCATTAACTTGGTTTACGTGAATTTTCAACCAACACGTTAGCTAAGCGCTGTGCATGCGCAATCACGCGATCCAACCAACGTTGTGCCGCCAACAACTCTAAACCTGTCGCAGCATTGAGCTGATTCACGGCAATATATTGCAGCATTTTTTCACGGTTTTCGGCACGTTGATCTTCTGTCCATTTTTTCAAATTAGATAATTCGGTATTTAGACTTAGTACATGTTTATGCACATCAAAATCATCCATTTCTTTTAGATGTTCATCAAGAATTTGTACAAAATCTAAGCCAACTTGATAAATTGCAGGTTGGGTGCGTATTTCTTTTGCTAAAGTAATATTTTCCAAATCACTTCGTAAAACACGTAAATACACCATCAAACGAAGCATCGCCATTAAACGCTGTTGATCGGCTTCATTTTCTGAAATCGACATTTCTTCCAAATAGCGTTGGACTTGAATGAGTACTTCATCTAGCTGTAATAAACGTACTTTTGAAGGTAATCTTCCCTCTTGGATAGCCAGTTTTAGCATCACCAAAACGTCATACAAACTATGGTAAATCACCTTTGATGCAGCATGAATAGCCAAGGCGGGCACAGATAAACTCGCTTGATCGAGATAACATAAAACCGATTGAGTTTGATCGGGGATAATTTTCATAATCAGTTTTTCGAACTGACGGATAAAAGGCAAAATAATCAAAGTACCAGAAATACTGAATGCTGTATGAAATGCAGCAACAATCACCACATTGTCCCATGTTGCCATAAGACGTTGATTTTGTGTTAGCTCAAGAAATAACGGTTTTAAAATAATAAAAGCAAAAATGGCTGAAATGATGTTAAAAATCACATGAACCGCTACAGTACGTTTGGCATTTGCAGTTGAACCAATTGCAGCAATAATGGCTGTCGCCACCGTACCAATATTCTGTCCAATCACCAAACCTAAAGCCTGTTGCAAATCAATCGCACCACTGGCCAATGCTGCTAAGGTCGCGGTAATTGCAGCACTTGAAGATTGCAACAGAATGGTCATGATAATACCGACCAAAACCAAACTGAGTTGCGCAATCAAAGATCTACTTGAAAATACTGATAAATCGACACGTTCAGCAAAACCTGACATGGCAACTTGCAACATATCAATGCCAAGGAAAATCAGACTAAAACCTGCCAATGTCATTCCAAATAATGCAACTCGCCCCTGACTAAATAATTTGAGCATTGCACCCAAACCCAGCAAAGGTAATGCAAAACTGGTGATGGAAAATTTAACACCTAAAAATGCCACCATCCAACCCGTACTGGTTGTGCCAATATTCGCACCAATAATGACACCAATTGCCTGAGCAAAAGTAAGAATCCCCGCACTAACAAAACCAATCGTGGCTAAAGTTGTTGCCGTAGAAGACTGTACAATTAAAGTTAAACCGATGCCTGAAAGCACAGCTTTAATGGGTGAACCTGTGAACTTAGACAACCAAATACGCAAGGTTTCCCCTGCCATATCTTTTAAGCTGTCCGTCATCATGGTCATACCAATCAAAAATAGGCCAATACCACCACATAATTGTACAAAGACTTCTAACACACTTACTCCCTGTGCAATAAGCAATTTTCAAAGTGCTAAAAAGCCGATATTGTACGTACTTTTATCTTAAAATTGCAGTTTATTTGTTCTATTCCAATAGTTTATATTAAATAAAAAACTTGTCATCAATTTGACATATTATTAAAACCTAAGGATAGATCAGACTCCATTGGTTTATCCAATCATTCGATAAAACAAAACGAAACCTCTGTATTATGCTGACACGATACAATTCAAATCTTCAGTTCACTTGACTGAACCAATCGCTCACCTCAAAATCAGTATATATACTCACATACGCCAAAATGACAGATATAGTTTTAATATGATTTTTAATGCATTTAGAAAATATCCATCTATAAAAATATTCAGTATTGGTTGTACTGTTTTAACGTTAGCAGCCTGCTCTCCACTAGGAGGTGGCTCTCTTGCAAAACGCTCAGCTAAACTTTCTACAGGGATCCAAAAGGCTTATGCTGTGCATCCTGATACAGCAAATCGTGTAGCACCAATCATTGTACAAAGTGCAGAACAACATAATGTTGATCCTCTGCTTGTCGCTGCAGTTATTAGACAAGAATCGAATTATCGTGCCTATGCTGTTTCACCTTCAGGTGCAGTTGGGTTCACACAAATTATTCCACGTTATTGGCAGCAGACTTGTCCTGGCGATTTATTCCATGAACATACCAATATCAACTGTGGTACATTTATTTTAAATCATTATAAAAATCAGTCGGGTAAATGGCCTAAAGCTTTGGCCTATTACAATGTGGGACCTACTGGCTACAATAGTAATCGAAAAATGAAAAAGCAAGGTAAACGCTACGCGAAACAAGTCAAACAGCACCAAAAAAACTTAAAAGATGCACTTTAATTTTGACTTACTAGCTTAATAAAGTAGCCAATACCCGTTGAATTAAAGCCATCCTCAGATGGTTTTATTTTCCTTTCTTTTTCTACTTTTCTTCTTAATATTTTCTTTCCCTCATAAAAAAACACCCCCAACGCTAGTTGAGGGTGTTTGAATAATGAGCTGGCGATGACTTACTCTCACATGGGTAACCCCACACTACCATCAGCGCGAAGAGGTTTCACTTCTGAGTTCGGGAAGGG
>NZ_VPEP01000022.1:0-32077 GCF_013417035.1 Acinetobacter sp. YH16053 | reverse complement strand
AAGCCGAAATACAAAAATCCACCTCCATACTAATCGATACCCTATGCGCAAGTACCTTGCGGCTATGCCAATCAATCACAGCACATAAATAAACAAAGCCTTTTGCCATAGGGATATACGTTATATCCGTAGACCACACTTGATTACTGCGCTGAATAGCCAACCCTTTGAGCAGATATGGATATTTACGGTGAGCTTGATTAGCCTGGCTTAAATTTGGTTTGCAATATAACGCCTGAATACCCATTTTCTTCATTAAAGTACGTGTATGACGTCGTCCTATATGATGTCCTTGACGATTCAACAAATCACGCATCATACGACTGCCTGCAAAAGGATATTGCATATGTAATTCATCAATACATCGCATCAGCTTCAGATCTGATGCACTCACAGGTTTTGGGCGATAGTAATAACAACCACGGGAGACTTTCAGCAGCTTAGCTTGCTTAGATACTGAAATCTGAAGTGAGTCGTCGATTAACTTTTGTGGTTGAAGCGGCCCAGTTTCTTCAACACACCTTCTAAAAAATCAATTTCTAATGCCTGCTCACCGATTTTTGCATGTAGTTTTTTTAGATCGATGGGTGGTTCTGTTGGAGCTTTTGATTGATCGAAAGCTTGCGAGGAAGCTGAGATCAATTGATTTTTCCAGTCAATAATTTGGTTTTGATGAACATCAAACTCAGCACTCAATTCAGCAAGTGTTTTTTCTGCTTTAATCGCAGCAAGTGCTACCTTAGCTTTAAAATCATTTGAATGATTTCTTCTTGGTCTACGTGCCATAAAATACTCCATATATTGATGTTTATAACATCATTTGAGGAGCAGAATATCACTTATAGGAGTTGTTCAAATTTACGGATCCATCTCTAAATGAGTTTTACTATGATCAGCTACCCCAACAAAACAAGGTGGCTTAACTAGAGCGGAATATCACTTATAAATACGCTTTTAGTTGTTCAAACAAGTGGGACCACCTCTAATATAAAAACACCTTAACAATTGAGAAGCCTGATGACATCTCAACTGTTCGAATCCAGTGTCAATAATCAAACCAATCAACCAATAAGGCTCTTATCATATGCAATTAAGTAACCTATGATTTGTGTACTAGATATAAGGCATAACATTATGAAAAAACTACTAATTACGCTTGGCTTATCTATTTTTAGTATGGGGGCTTGGGCATCACCTACTTGCGATAAGTTGGCAAAAATTGCCGACTTAAATGCCTCAAATTATGGTGATGAAGCAACTGCACTAATTCAAGGCAAGAAAGGTGCAAGAGTTTATTTTCACACAGCGCCATCAGCTCAGTGCAAATCAAAAGCTTTTATAATCCCAAACGACAAAGTTGCAATACTTCAAGATATTGTTAGCAATAACGAAACATGGGCTTATGTTTCTTTTGTGAATAATAAAACATCAAAAATCACTCAAGGCTGGATTAAGAAAAACAGCCTTGGTGAAATGACATTCAACTAACCAATAAGACTCTTAGCCCCTCTAGCCGCAATCACCATTGAATTTTCCTGCTGACGCTGCACAGCGTTGGCAGATTCAACTGGGCTACTCACACCATTTAAAGTCATATCAGTTTTAAAGCTTTGGTGAATCGTCACATTGGATGATGTCATATTCGAGGTATTAACCTGTGACTTGTGCGGGTTGCCAGTTGGTATTTCTGCATTTTGTGCAAACTTAGCCAATTCATCACGGTTTTTTGGTATAGCTTTTGGTGTTGTGTTTACTCGCTCAATCTTGCCTTGCTTAACACCCTCAGCCTTGACCATGCCTGCCGCTAACGCCTGAAACTCCTTATCACTCATTTGTCCAATGGTTTTGCCTTCTAGACTTACACCCATGCTTTTTGCTGTATCTCGGATTGTCTTTTCATACCCTGCATAGTTTGTTTTGCCAGAGTAATCATCAACCGCATACTTGCGAAGCATTTGCTGATAAGTTTTACCACTGTGTCGAGATTTTAGAAGTTTTGCCTTAGCTACCGCACCCGCTTCCATTGTTTCAAAGATAGCGTTACCCCACTGATCAAGCGCAACAACACCTGCATATCGCTTTTGTGCATCACTTAACGCTTTTTGCTTTGATCGCTTGGTTTTTACGGTTTTGTCTGCACTACCATTAAACTCAAACTTTAAATTGCCTGGATTATTGTTTCTCCATGCAACAGTGCCACCCGTTCTGGTTTCAGTTGCACCATTCGCCATTTGGTAAATACGCTTCGTACCTTCGGTTTTAATGAGCTTAATAATTCTATTAGACTCTTGAAGTACGGATGACGCCCCTTCCTTAACAGCCTTATCCACCGCACTTGCAGCACCAACAGCCAAACCTTTAGCAGTTACAGCAGGCTTACCTTCGTTAATTTCTACAGCTTTTTGAGCCTCTTTATTACCAAGAAATGCCAAGGTTTTCGCTGTAGTCTCACCAATCTTATCAAGAGCCTTCGCACCTTGCTCCGTTTCTGCAATCTTGTCGTGCAGGCTTTTGCTTGCTACTTCTGCCACCTCTTTAATAGCGCCAGCTGGATCAGTAAGGACTTTCTGAACAAAGTTAATTACCTTGTCTTTGACTTGATCCAGTATCTCCAAGAAATCTTTAATCTTGCCAATGATGGTATCAATACCATTCGTCCACTTAGACCAGTCAAATAACGACTTACCGCCATCTCTCCAAGTCTTATAGTCGTTGTAAAGCAAACCCAAAGCCGCAGCTAAAGCAAGGATGATGCCGATTGGTGATGCAAGAAATGCAAGGCGGAATAACTTCAGCAAGCCAATAAAGCTCTTAAGCATTGGAATGAACTTAAAAAGAATCCCAAAGACTTTAAAGAATCCACCAAAGATGACGGCAAGCATGGCGAAGCGCAGACCTACAGCCAAACCCTCCTTAATCTGAGGATTCAACTGGCTAAATGCAGAAATACCCGCTTGCAACATCTGATTCAATAAACGCAAGATCGGAATAAGCGCCTTACCCGCTTGCATGACAATAACCTGAAAACCTGTCTTAGTCATCATGGTCAAGTCGCGGTACTCAGTCATGAACTCATTGCCTGATTTAGCAAGATCGTCATTCATACCAAGTTCTTTTTGTATCTTTTGGTATTTCTCCATGCTTGATACAAACTTGCCATCACGCATGGCCATCAAGGTATTTTGATCAATACCAAGTGAGTTTGCATAAGCATTGGCTTGATACGCAGGCATCTTAGATAAGACACCGCTTAAATCTTTCATGACCTCTACACGATCACGCACCGCACCGTTTGCATCTTTGGTTTGCACACCAAGGCTATTAATCATTCCCTCATAGCCTGGGGAATTACGCATCTTTTCAGCAAGTGATTCCAGAGAGCCTACAGCGCCTTCCGCACTACCGCCAAGCTGAGCAATGGCGTTGCCGTATGCGTTAATGTTGGTGACACTGGCGCCGATACGCTGAGACGAAAAGTAAAGCTTATCTAGTTCACTCGCTGTTTGACGCACTGCAACAACAGCGCCAGTGGCCAATGCCAACAAAGCACCTTTTAATGCTGCCGCCTTAAGCTCCACACCACCCATGGCATCTTGCATTTGCTTCAAGCCTGAGTTGTCAGTCTTAAATCCTAATGCGACCATAAAGTCACGAATCACACCTGCTTGTGCCATGGGTTATCCCTCTACATTTTCCAGATATAAGTACAAACTGCAATCGTTAAAAGAATTGCTATAAATCGCCATGCCTTTATTTCACATACCTAGATAGTGCGATGCTGTTTTTAGAATAAAATTTACAACCATTAAAAAAGCGACAATGAATGCGACATTCCAAAAAATCTTTACAAAATTGTCAGGATTTAAATTCATAGCTTCCATAACCACTCCTAGAAACTTCAATGAAAATTTGTTATCTTTATCAGACATGATTTCTGTATTGATCCTTATTTTTGGGTTGATATTAAAAAACCCCGATAGCGACCAACTATCGGGGTTTTGCTTTTAAGTTTCATTATTCAGTTTTTCACTGGACTTTTAAGAACCTTGATTTGTAAAAGGTACTTAATACAAGATCAACTTCGCTTGCTTTCCCTGGCTTCTTCAACTAGATATTCATTGTCTGCCACTACATCGAGCGCATCATTCATCAGTGCAATATCAGCTAGATCAAGCGTGCCGTCTTTTAGTGATTCAAACTTGCACATACCTTTGATGACAGGCCGCAATAGCCAATCCTCATGCTCGGGCAAGTTTTTGTAATTTACGTGGACTGCGCCTGAATGCTCGATGCCTTCGTAAGCAGCCCTTGAATAAAATTTCCCAGATTGGTGCGAATCACTGCAACAGTTAAAGGCAACAAGTGGTTCATACCCAAATCATCAAACATAATTGACTCACCACGGCATACAACAGAGCCATTGCGCTTTACGACTGACAAACATTTGTGAATCACGTAATTGACATCATCTTCAGGCATCTTGGCAATGGCCTCCATAAATGGCTCTAACGCCTTAGCCAAAGGTTCTAGACCACCAAGTTCTGCATTTTCATCCGACTCAATGGATTCGATAACCTTTTCTAGGTCACCTTTGGCCACTTCAGTTAAGATCGGCATGATATTTGGAACAATTGGAGCAATTTTGCGTGATACATGAAGTTGATCGAGCGCATTTAAGCGCCCAATCGTGTAGTCATGACCACCGATTGGGATAATTTCCATATTTCACCTTATGCGTATGTGCCAAGTTTCATATCGAGTTTGATTGAATCAAATACCCACTCAACCATCGCACCATCTTTAGCGTTGGTGTAGTCAGGCACCTTCTTGAATGCACACTTAGAAGCAGTGTGGTTATCACCAGAACCCGTATGGTTCAACGTGATTGTGTTTCTGCCCCATTTTGCTGTTTTTGCTTTTTGGGCGTTATACAAGTTCATTAGCTTGGCGTTTGCTGGTGAAGTCTTAAGTAAGCGAATCGTCACTTGACCTGAGTTGTCAGCATGCAGTGAATGCATACCCTCACCATCTGCACCAATGGTCATGGTGTTTTTATCACCTGCCATTGCGAAGGTAATGCCTTCTTCGGCAATTGCAGCGCCATAACCTAAATCAATAACACCATCGTCACTGCTAAGAGCGCATTGTGTGTCCATAAAACTGAAAGTCGTCATGATTTACCCCTTAGCGATTTACTGAAACGATGACATCAGCGAAGTGTGTAGCACCTGCCAACTTGGTTGCAATCTGGAATACTGGCGCTTTACGTGCTTCACGCTCAGATTGCGCTTGATCATCAAGACTGTTAGCAAAAACATAGTAGCCTTTTGGCAAGTAGTCGCCCGTTTCTAAAGCGCCAAAACTATCACCGTTCCACTGACCTTCACCCATTAAGCCGTTGGTTAAACCTTGCTCACATGCACGCTCAAGCACAGCACATTGGCGATTCACACCTGCAGGTGTTTGTGGAATCTTAGTCGTAGATGTGTAGTACAAATTCCAAAGTGCGGTTTCTAAATGGTTCTGCAGCCAATCCAAACCATGGATTTCGTCAAAGAATGAGCCATCACACATTACACCTTCTTGAAAAATTGCTGTGTCATTGTTGTATTTCGCAAACACGTTACAATTTTTCGCTCTCAATGCATTTGCTTCACCGATTTTTAAATCTTCAGCAGCAATGCCAGGCAGTTGCTTAAACTTAAGCGTGATTGTGGTGTTGGTGCCCATAAAGTTGACACTAAACGCACGACCAAATACCGAAGCAGCCGCATACGGATTGTCGGATGAGAAGACTGTAAATGTGCGGCGGTAGTTTTTATTTTTCAGCAAATAAGCTGTGTCTGTATTGCTTACAGGGTCCACACTATCTTCTTGTTGTGTTGTGTAGCCGAATAAGCGTACTGGGTCAGCAGCCTCAATCAGTGTGGCAACTGCGTCAGCTTCTACATCAGTTAAATTAGCAGCAATAACCAAGCCGTACCATTTAAGCGACTGCAAGCATTCTGCAACAACTGCAGCTGCAGTTTCAGGCGTTTCAAGATTATCTTTATCCCAGTAACCGATATACAGTGTACGAGGCTTTGGTGACTGACCAAAATAAGCAAGCGCTGCTTTATATTCTGGGTCTTCTACACCGTAGTCTTCTGCCACTCCATCAATACCGGAGTATTCGCGCATACGCTCGATCGTATCAATGACACCACTTGTAGTGCCAAGAATAAGTAATGAACCAAAAGAACGTGGTCCCGCAGCCAATGCAGCAAGACTAATGCTGACATTGACGACACTAGAAACAGGTAATGTCATGATGACTCCTAGTTGCGTTTTAAATTAATTTGAAAGCTTTCAAATGTTTCAATGGCATAGCTACGCTTGACCTGGCGATTAAATGTCGCAGTCATGTCGTAACGGTGCACGTATTGATTATTGAGAAAGTCAGGTGCTGTAAGAATTTCACCGCATCCTGTAAATTTGATTTTGTGTGCCCGAATCTGGGCGATGTTTTGTGGAATCCCTAAGCCATCTTTTAGCAAGTTGGCATAGTGCTGCCCTTGTGGACCATAGAACGAGAGTAATACTTCAATACTTTCATGCCGAATGTTATCCATATCTTCTTTATTTTGCTGGAAGTATGGACCATCATCACTACGGGTATTTTTCACCCCAAATGCACACCAGTTTTCACTGATCTTTGGTAGGGGTGGCGGTTCATTCTGCCAGCGTGGACGAACCATCTTTCCTTGTAATGACGTGATACCGACAATTAAACCCTGAAATATATCCTCAAGCCCCTGATCATTCTGGACAACCCCACTGGCCGGTATATAGCCGTCTGATGTAGAGTCCGCCATATTTATCCTGATAAGGGTTTTATTTCACAGATTGCCTTTACAAAGCCGCGACCATACTGCGTGTTATCCAAAACCTGAGACACAATATAGCGACGACCTTTCCAGGTGATTTCATCGGCCTGATAACCCGCATCGCCCGAAGACAGTGCAAACCGAGTGTGAATATTGATAGCACCCTTAATTAAGGTGCCATCAGGGCGGCGATCCATCTTGCTGCCATCATTAGTCGTCACTACACCACTGAATGTATGAGTAGTCTCAGTCTTTTGGCTTCGACCATTAGCCCCCACATCCACTTTAGTGCGATGACAAACAATCCCGCGTGATGCAAACTTTGGATCTAGGAGCACACGACTGACATCAAGAGTTGCCACTGCTGACCTCCTTACCCTTATTCATAATCACGTAGGTATGTGAGTTACGGTACTGACCGGTATCCACCAATGGCTTTTCAGACTTCCTGCCTCTGGCTTTTCTTGCCTTAAGCGTGGCTGGTTTCAGCGGCGCAAAGTCACCTGCATTAATCAAGTTCTTCACGCTCATTGTTGCTTTCATGCCTGCCGTGTTTAAGAAGAAATACATGCGCTGTTTGTTGCCATCCAACGCACTATCAACCACCTTGGTAAGTTGCTGCCCGATAACATCCTGTACAGCTTCAATACCGGGTACCAGATGCGGACGCGGTTCAAGATTCATTGCAGGTGATCCTGTTTCCAGTAGATAACCAATTTGAGCATTGGTTATTCCATCTTCATCCGTCCGGGCTTCCCCGTGTGGCACACCCACTAGAACCTCAACTCTGGACAATTCCGCAACGGCTTCAAGTATGCTCAGCATTCCTTCACCAGTTACTTTTACTGTCAAAGCTGAATACCCCCTGCACCAATCATCCGCGCTAACTGCAAAAATTGAACACCGAACGTAGTTTGATTCCAATGTCCAGCATCAGTCAGTAAGACACTAGACACGTCCACCGAGTAGGAAACGCTGTCGACCGACTTAGATGTTTCATTGCCAGTCACTTGACCAGCATCACCACCAGTGGCAACGGCGTCCATACTGCGCTGATAAAGCGTCAGGTAATGCGCAATGAAGAACGTTAAGCCCTCATCTAGCAAATCATCCCAACGTGATTCAGGCAGTAACTTTTTTCCCATATTCAAATAGAAGTTAAATTTCGCCGTTGGGTACAGATTGGTATCTGCAAACATCGGCATTGATTCACGAAAGGATGACTCATTGAGCATAATTACTTAGCCTTCACTTCTGCCGATATATCAGAAATTTGCTTATTTAAATCAGCAATAGTCTTTGCATCAGCCTTAGCCTGTTTTTCCAAATCAGCGATTTTCTTGGTCGCTGCATCAGATTGCGTTTGCAGCGCTTCATATTCAGCTTTTAACTGATCGAAAGCATCCTGCAACTCTTTGTTGGCAACATCAGATTGCGTGATTTCTTGAGAGTGGTGTTTTACAAACCAGTGCTCTGCCACCTCTTGGTCTACTTCTTGTAGACCCTGAGGCAGGTTCAAGTTGATTTGCTGGCCATCTTTATCCTTGCCCATATTCACCACTAAAGGCTTGGACAGTAAAATTTGAACCTTGCTCATTTAGTTCTCCTTATAGGCCGTCTGCATAGTAGGCAGTTTCTGGATATATCCACTCCACCGCACCAATACGACCGAAGTAAGTCGTCAATTGACGCAAGTCACGATATTCCAACGGCGTACGCTGTAATGGCACTAGAGGCATACGAACACGCGACTCAGCTTGCGTGTACGCCAACATACGGTCTTTACCAGCAGCACCTCGACCAACACACCACTTAGAAGGCTGGATGTCTAAAGGCTTACCGTTTACTGACATTGCAAGACAGTTGATTTTCAGGAATTCAAGGATCGAGATATTGCCCGCATCTGAAACAATGCGAGACGTCAGCAATCCGAACTGCTGAGGTGGTAGTAGCAATTTATCAGGACACACAGCGAAGCCTGAAGCTGTCCATGCGTTGTTCAGAATAAGGTTTACATCGCCCAAGATTTCCACTGGTGTTGATGTCGCCCAAGTTTTAGACACGTTAGTTGCGCCCACCTTACTTGAGTTCAATAGACCCTCTACACCAATCATGCTATCGCCAATATAGACTTGCTCGTCCACATCCATCTGGTACTTCATTTGCAAGCCAGCAAACTTTTGAGCATCAATCGGACGACCTACCTGTTTCGCAGATTCCAGTTCAGGAATTGTGAAACCGATCTGTTGCGCCCAAAGTGTTAATGGCAATGCTGTCTTGCCGATATCCAGCGCGATACCTTGGATAGCATCAGCATTCTTACCTACCCACGATTTGCCATTTGGTGAAGCACCACCTGCAGCAGCAAAAGTAGAGTTAGTGAAGGATGATGTTTCATCAGCGATTGAAACGTCTGAGCGCAGGTCAATATCGCGTGACCAGGTATAACTTGCTAATGGCTCATTGAGACGCGGATCTAAGCGCTCAAGCTCACCAACCAGGAAAGCGCCAGTGCTGTCGATGGTACGCGCATCAAAAGTCTGAAAGCTGTCACGAGTTTGGGCGCGAATCGTCGCCATGCCTGCTGTAACTGCACTACCGAGAAGTAATTTCTTCATGTTTATTTTCCCTAGACATAAAAAAAGACGCCTATAGCGCCGATCCTTATGCCTTTTAAATTTTTAGATGTTGTATGCGATTTCTACGTTGCCAGATGCGTCAGCGTCATGCATGAAGCGCGCTTTCACAGCGATGGTATTTGCACCGTCTGCTGCTGCCTCAATACCTCCAATTGGCTTACCAGTTGCCTCGGAACCAATGCGCACATAGACAGCACCACCTTTCTTCGCTGTACCAGCATTACACTTCACAGTCATGTATCCACGCACCAGCACATCAGTAATACCTTTAGGTGGTGCTGCTTGCCCTAGATCATTGGTGGCGGAAGTTGTTGGATATGAACGTACAATCAAGCCATAAACCGCGTCAGCCGTATCAGATGAACCTAATGCAGCCAAGTTACCCGTAGCGTCCATTTTGGCAAATACACCAAAGGCAGCCACTGGTGTCTGCATATTGTGTGATTCGATTGTTGAATGTGATTTACGAGACACATCACCCGGAATGCCAGAAGGCATACGATATGTATAAGCAGCCATGTTTTACTTTCCTTTGTTCCAAAAATCGCGGTTACGCTGATTAATCTGATCAATCGTTGGGGCAGCACGACCAAAATCACGAGTAGTGATACCTGAGCGCACGCCTTTCAAATTGTTTTGCTGTTTGATTAACTCTGATGCGCCAATGAATGCTGCATCAAGTGTTTGAATTGATAGGGTATCAATATTGGCATTCGCACCAATAAACGGCGCTACAGCTTTTTGACCATCAGTCGTCTGCATCGCAGCTTTTAACGCCTGACGTTTGGCAAGCACAACCGCTTTACCGTTGTTTGCACTGTCAATCGTTGGAGGCAACTTAATACCAGGCGACAGGATCTCAGCACGAACCATCACTTCTTTAAGTGAGTCACCAGTATGAGTTACACCTGTGTCCATCTTTTCAGCAGATTCAGCTTCAAGAATGTCATCTTTGGTTTCAGACTCTTCTTCATCTGAATCCTCGGTTTTCTCCTTATCGTCTTCATCTTCGGTTTTTTCGTCCGAATCTTTGGTTTTTTTCTCCAAAGCACCAATTCGAGAATCCATGGTTTTGAGCATTTTAAGGATCTGACGATTCACAGCAGCATCAGATGTTTTACCATCCTGCTCTTCATCTTCATCCTCAGTCTCCTCATCGGTGTCCTGAGTTTCCTTAGCCTCTTCCAAAGCTTCGTCAATTGTTCGTTTGGCGCCAAGCAATGCTTGATACCAAGGTTTTTTATTTGTCTTACCAGACATAAAACTATCTCCTATCGAGCAGCGGGAACCGCAACGCCCTTTGTCTACTAATGCAACGTGATTACCAAAAATGTTGCGCTGTACCCCTTTGCCCGGACTGATCTCAACATAATCAGCATCGTAGCCAAGAGAAATTTCTACTTTTTCACTCATCACTGAATCAATCGCATCTTGATCAGTAATTAATAAGTCAGCTATCAGAAAATCTGCTTCTGCACCTTCTCCACGTCGAACGCTGTGTGCAGTACCTACCGCCAACTCTTTCCAGTTACTCGGACTAACCCAGTCTTCTGGATGGTCATTGGTGACCGCCTTGCCTTCAAAACTAGCCATGGTCTTTGGATCAAATAGATCTTCTTCACCACGCTGAATCAAAATCAGTCCGGTACTATCCGCTTTTACAGGCACTTCGCCATCGCCATACATTAATGTGCCGATACGCGCCACAGGCACATCACGACAAAGCAGATAGCCTTCTGGCGTAGTTTCACGTGTTCGTCCAATCTGACCTGTCGTATAGATATTTGAACGGTCTTTCGTGGCAGACGGCGCAGGCTTTTTCAGTTTCTTTTTAAGCATAGTTCACCTAAATTCAGGCAATAAAAAACCACTCAATCGAGTGGTATTACAGGATCTGGATAGCATCGACAGTTAGGAAGACAGCCTGCATGTCCTGTCATCCGGTCTAATGTCGGAGGCTTATTCCAATACACAAACTTGCCATTCATTTCTTTATGACTTGGCCTAACATCAACATCACCAGAAGTTCGCCAGGTGTATCCTTCAGAGCCAAGATTCTCAGCACGTGATTGAACAAATGCCGATGCAGCCCGGCTAATCTCTGTTCTTGCGATGGTATTAGCTCGACTCATGGAAACCTGACCACTCGCCATGATTAAACCTGCAAGCTCTTTCGACCGTCCGCCTTCAATCAGCATTCTGGTCGATAGATCATGCACACGTTGAGCTGCATCTAATGGCAGAGACTTAATCAATCGCACTTGGTCGGATAACAGTTGTTGGTAAACAGCACCAACATCACTATTCCTGATCTGCTCACGTACGCCGTAGGACAGGTCTTTCGCATAGATCAGCCATGTCTTTTCATCGCGTAAGGCGATATCAGTCATAATCCGTCCAGCCGTGTTGTTAGCCCAATGATGCAAGGTATCCGCGTACTGATTTAATGATGCTTGGATTAAAGGCCATGATCGAGGGTCATAAACATCAAACCCTTTCACAATCGTATCGATATAGCCTGAAATTTTACGCAGCTGACGGCTGTACTCGATCTCCATCCGTCGCATCCGTTTCGGATCGAAGTGGTTCATCATGTTCACTCATCGGTGGTGGTGGATCATTCTCAGCGTCGTTGATATCTTCATCCGTGATAGTAGAGAAAATACCGGTCGAGCTGCTGGCCTGACGTAATTCTTTCAATGCCGTATGACGACTAATCACACCCTGTTCTTCAGCCTTCAAAATGGCATTGGTTGTCTTCTCCGCCACATTTGATTTCTGTTCTTCACTCATCTGCCACAGGCTAGTGAAATCAAACTTAAATGAATCGGGCAAAGGCTTTCCAAGTGTAGACAGCGACACAATTTCTAAAAGCTTGTGCAATGGCGTGCGTAGACGACGTTCTTGCTGCTGGTTGATATTGTCGTAGTAATTGGATAAGTCAGATTCACCCGTTGAGTTTAGGCCTGCAGGCGATTGACCAAACAAACGCACCAATGGAATTTGCGTAGCACCTGAAATTTGCTGACCAAACTGTAGCAACAAAGTATCAAGCCCAGAGAATGTGTAAGAGTGCGTTTCAAACTGGTCTTTAGCATCCATCAAGGTTAGACCTTCATTAGACTGCCATAAGCGAATATGGTTGATTTGCTTTACCAAACCTTCAAAAGCACGACCACCGGTAGCGATAATGTCACGCAGACCATCTACCTTATATGTACGTAAATGCGCCTTATAGACCAATTGACCTGCGCCCATGGTGGCGCTATCAAATACAGTGAGTCGATCCTCTAAGCGCTCAACAACTGATTGACCCCAAAGGTTTTCAGTCATTGCCTGCCAGTAAGGAAGGTTTACGCCGTCGATACGAATGACGCGTGAGTAATGGATACGCTGACCACATAGACCAGCTGCGTCTTGGAATACATCGTAGTATTTAGGCCTGCCATAGTCTGGACCATATTCAGTGACCAGATCTTCAAGCGTAGGCTGTACCATCCAGCGGTCTAAAACCATCAGACCTTTAAACTGGTCCTTGCCAATGGTTTTGGTGTTCAATGGTGTGGATACATTTTGACCATCAATCAGCATGACAGCGATTGCGCCACCATATAAGCGACCCCACTTAATGGTATCACTCAACTTATCCCAAACTTGCAAAGTGTCTAACGTATCGTTAATCACTTCACCATGCTGCGGATCATCAAAGCCCTGTAATGAGATACCTTCTCGCGTCATATCCTCAGCAACAACATCAACCACTTGACCTACCACCCAACTTGAGCGGTACATCGCTTCAAGCTTTAGGCGGTTACGACTAGTGAGGTTAAAGCCATAACTAGACTGATCGTTTTGACTGCCAGCACCCAAACCAACACGAGCCGCAAAGTTTTGAAAACTATCGGCCGTAAATTTAAATATTCCCATAATTTTCTCTTAAAGCTTATCCCATACATTGAGATTAGCCACTTGCGGGTTAAAACAGATCATGACGCTATCAGCACGGTTTGGAGATGAAGCGCCGTCGGGTTGTTTATTTACCAGAATCTTGCCAGAGCCGTTTTTGGTATAAGTCGGCTGTGATAGTTCAGTAGTGAGCAATGCCAACTCCTTTGGGTCTATATCTTCACTGGATAGCGAGATAATGAACTCAGGATCATAATCACGGCCTTCTAATGCTCGGAATGTCTCCTGGAAGCGTAAACGCAGCCACCACCATGACTGAGCTTTAAGATTGGCAAAGAAGTCCTTGTTTTGGCGTTTCTCAACAATTTCACCTTCAGGATCATGGACGGCGCCTGAACCACGGAATGGCTCAACAATAATTTCTCGCTGTCCTGTTTCTAAATTCTTCTCATTGATGACACGGGCATCACCGC
Organism: Acinetobacter sp. YH16053; assembly: GCF_013417035.1. NCBI lineage: Bacteria > Pseudomonadati > Pseudomonadota > Gammaproteobacteria > Moraxellales > Moraxellaceae > Acinetobacter > Acinetobacter sp. YH16053. Next base: position 18,193 of record NZ_VPEP01000022.1, on the reverse strand, counting down.
GTACACCAGCACCAAGTCCATCAGCATCATAAAACATCGTATTGATGCCTCTATCCTGACAATGGTCCATAGCTTTTTGAGTCGTCCCAAAGATGTCATCACCTTTACCTGACCAAGTATCCAAATACTTCAGTACAACGCCGTGGCGATCTGCAATGGAGTTTTTATCCTTACCTTCGTCGGCAACGTCTAGACCTGCGATCCGGTCACCAGTAGGCTGAATATTCAGTTTTTTATGTGCATCGATAGCAGCTTGCACCCATGCAGAAGGAATCAGAACACCTTCGACCGATGCCGCATAGTTGATATCTACCTCTTGAGCCAATACGACTTCATCCAGCGTAGCCAATTGCTTTTCGTACCACGGATAAATCAGCTTGCCACGTAGTTCGACTTGCCAGTTCTTATCTGGATTAGCACGCCAAGGCATGGTAAAGACGGCGTAACGTCCACTAAAACGATCCTGGTGAAACTTATCTCCAATACCATTAGGAGTTGATCCCTTAATATGCACGTTGGTGTTCTGAGAAATTGCAGCGTCTACAGCTTCCTGACGCTCTACGAATGCCCATTCATCCAGAAAATACATCGTGGTACGACCACCACGGCCAATGTTGTCACCAGCCTCACCCGTAACGGTTGCGCCGTTGTCCGGGTTAATGATCCGCATGTAGTTGTCATGCACTTTCTCGACAAAACCTTTCGGCTTCATCCAGTCTGGCATCTTGGAGAACATATCTCGGAACTTGTGCAGTAACGTTTTTGGATCACCCTTCTTATCGACCAGTTCCTCTTTACGACTCCCCACCCCACCAGCAAAGCCTTCCACGAATAACCAGCGATGCAGGTAAAAGCCCAGGACCACATAACTCATCCCTTCGTCACGGCTCTTTTCAATCAGGCCATGTGTTTGAGTGCTCTCACGCTCAAGCAACCAATCCACCAATTCAACCTGCTTAGGTCGAAGCACAAAAGGGATATTGGCAGGCATACCAAACGGCATGCCACGCGGGTCATACGTCCACACCCAATGATTAAACCAGTGAGCGGGATCATTCCTACATTTATAGATTTCAGCCTGAATGCTGAGATCACTTTGTTCAATCATAGCCTTGTAGTAGTAACGGCGCGTCATTTCAGCAACAACTTCAGGCAAGCGTGTATTGATCGTCCACTCTTTAATAAGTGGCGCAATTTCTTCCAGAGCGTACGTCATAACTTACCGTTAATTACTAATCGTGAAAGCTCTTGTGGGGACATTTTTGCCAACTCATCTGGCGTGTATTTCGGTGGCGCATTTATCTCTTCTTGTTGAATAGGGCCACCATCCTTACCAGTGATTTCTTGTTTATTTGTAAACTGCCCACCGCAGTCTTTAGCAGCCTGTTCAAGAATCTTGAGTGACATCACTGTGTTCTTTACATTGCGCTCTAATTGCTTCTGATACTGCTTTAAGCGGTAATGCTTGTTTGCAATCGGGATATCAATTAAGCCAGCATCAAAGTCGGCGCGGGTTTTATGAAATAGCTCGACGAATTTTTTTGATAGGTTTTTGCCTGCCGCTTTGGTTGGGTCATACGAAGCGACCTGAACACGATCTATGGAAATTTTAAATTCTTGTTTAACGAGCTCAGCAACTTCTTGGGGCGTATCACGACAAGCAAGAGACTGAACTATAAAAATTTTTACAGGCTCTTTAAGTGTTGCCATAAACACCCCTTCGTATAACAACGTATAACAAAGCAGGCAAAAAAATTTAAGCCAACTTCAATAAACACGTACCACATGCATGAGCAATTTTTGCCTTGCCGATTGTTGGGCCATCATTTGCAATATCCACCATTTTTTGAACGTCTGGTGATGCACCGTAACGCTGAACGACACCGTGAAATTCTTCTACATCATGCGGTCGCAAATAATATTTATACTCGCCTGTAGACGGGCTGATTTGGTAATTACCATCTTCATCTTTTTTAGCACCCACGTGATACAGCTCATGTTCGATCAATGCACAAAAATCAGTATCATTGGCTTTGTGTGCAAACCAAGCATCAATTGTGATGATGAAATTCGGCACACAACCAAACCAATCAATCATCTGTTTTTCTTGACGCAACTTTCGCCAGCCGCCCGCCATCGGTGCAAACTTTTCAGTCTGACCCAGAACAATTTTTTCAGACTTTTTAAATCCACTTGATGCCCATAGCACCATGAATAAATCATCATCCCACGGCGATATATGCATGTGATCAGGGTTGTGTAGCTCACCATCCTCATCAATGAATGTTTTTAAAATCCATGCCTTTAGCTCCTGTGCAGGCTCAAACCCCACTGGTTCTTCAGGGTCAAGATCAAGTAAGCTTTGAGGCGGCATTGGTCGTTTCACAGCAATACATTCCGTAAATTTCTAATACGATCTTTCAAGCGGCGCATGATGCCGTCTATCGCTAGCATCTCTGCCCGCGTCAATCCCGATCTACTGAGATTCTGATGCTTAGACAGCTCAGCACTGCAAAATTCTAAGTCTTGTTTCGCTTGTACTTTGTCTGTCATGTAATCACCAATAAAAAAGAAAAACCCCGCCAATATCTAGTATGTAGCGGGGTTGAGTGCCGTAATCCGTTCGGCAAAATGCCACCGAAGCGGCAAGGGTTACTTTGCTTTACCGCACTTTCTGCATTCAATTTGCACGAAAATATCCGACTCATAGTCGTATGAATGAATACAAAACAATCGTTTTAAGAATTGGAGCATTTTGCTCTCCTGAATTTGGGTGGCGGTAATCAATTTAAAAACCACTAGAAATTAATAGGAACCGCCATTGGGTGCCTTGATATTGCTTTCACAGAACATTTCTCAATGCATTAAAAAAGCCCACCTTTCGATGAGCTTCTAACATTTACTTCTTCATTTACTGATATTGACATGCTTTTTCTAAGATACCTTCTCCAGCTGAATTTGGAATAACATCTCTCATCTCTACATAGGTTAGCTGACGAGAATTTACCAAGTTGCCATTCTTTTTATACTTTGAATAAGACTTCAATCCCGAAGTTAATGCATTGCAATCTATATGCATTAAATCAATTTGATAATCACCTACAGAAAGTCCATCCTTGGTAATATCATTATAAATGACCAGTTTAACCCAAACTTTTAAATAAGACTTTCCATACTCAGATGCTGTTCGAATTTTATCAGGGTCTATAAGGTAAATGTGTTCATTTGTAGAACCTACACTTTCCCATTCTGCATTCGCTTTCGCGGAAAAAAAACCTATCATTAATAAAGCAAAGACTATTTTTAACATAATTATGTCAATTCAGTTTAATTACAATAGTTTACAATTCTATTATATAAATAAAATATTGACCAATATTTATTATGAAAAAAGCCCACTTTTTGATGAGCTTCTTTCCGATCAAGTGCTTAACTAACACTTCGACCACTTAACACAAAATAGCATATTCGCATTTAAATGCAAGTTATTTAATCAATTCTCAGTCTTTTATCATGCCCTGCTAAATAAAACTTTCCTGCATAAACCATGTTGTTAATTGAGCTTCGACTCAAAGTAAATTCACGCACCATCTGATCAAGTGACAACCCTCGCACATTCTTCTCAATAAACAACTTCACCGCTACCTTTGCTGACTGACAAATCCGATTCGAGAATTGAATATCAATAATCAACTTTCGTATTTCTTCAGCTTCATCATCCGAAATGCTGCACACAATTTGGTTTTTACGACTACCGTAGTCTTTGTTGTTTTCGCAGATCAGCCAGTAAATCTGATTAATGCCCAAATTATCAGGCATATTCCCAGACTTCATTCGGCATATTTGGATGTATGCACCATATTGCTTTAACCATTCTTCAATTGTGTGTTTTGACCAATCCATCACTTGTGTTTTCACTGCCGCATTCATCCCTTCACCAACCCTTCAATCTGTTTAATTGCAAATCCGCTTGTCACTTGCTCTGTACTGAACCGTAAAACCTGAAATCCCATCATTGTTGCTGCGTTGTATTTTTCCATGTCCCCTATGTAGCCCTTGCCCCGTGTATGCCTGCCACCTGACCAGATACCCCCTTCAACTTCGATCAAAAGCTTTGTATTCGAGATATGAAAATCAGCCCTCCATTTACGTTTGTTGTGAAATTTAAATTCCTGCACAAATTCGATTTTTAACGCTCTGAGCTGCTGGATTAATGCTGCCTCACCCACACTTTCCACCTTTACGCCTTTGACTTTGTTTTTACGCTTGGTGGCAGTCTTACGACCACCGCCATAAAGTTTTCTGTATTCAGCAAGCGAGATGCTAGTCACTGGCACCTCGCAATGCATACATCACACGACTTGGCACCCAGCCACAGTACCCACAAACCAAACCGCCTTTTAAGCGGCCACAGAATTTACACATGTTCACCTACCCGTTCTATGACTGTTTGAATGGCTTTCAATGTCATATCCTTGTCAGTGGAATCACGTAAAAGATCAGCAATCATTAAAACTTTTCGCTTATATTTCTCAGCGACTTTTTCCGCAGCTTTCTGCTTACGATCCTGCACAGTGTTGAATGCGATTAGCCCATTGTGTTCTTGCTTGAGCTGGATATAGCACTGCTCCATGTTGGTGAGTTGGGTTTTAAGTTCATCAATCCGCACTTGCTTTTCACACCAAACCCGATACGCCAAGCGCACTGTCAAAATTTCAAACTCGCCATCACGCTGGATGAATAGACGCTCACCGTGTTGGAAAACTAATGTTTGATATTCAGGCGTTGTTTTCAGCCATTCTTTGAAGTCGTTCATTGGCAGCTCTCCACATCTGCAATGGCTGCACGCAACTTTTCTGTCTCAGGATTAATCCAGCGCAAAACTGAAAGGCGATTTAATTCTTTTTTTGCCGCATCCAAACCACCAAACGATTCAACCAACTCATGCGACTCTACAAGGCGTTTTAGATCATTAACACAAACCGTATCTTCAAAATATTTACCCGCACACTGACTATGAACTGCAAAATATTCTAGTGTTGTGTCCTCTAATAAATACTTGGCATGTTCAAATCCAAACTTCTTCACAAACTCATTTGCTTTCATTCTCAATCCCCAAAAAATGAGACAAACAAATCCCGTGCAATTGCACCCAAACCAATCCCAGCGATTAATAAATTTGTCGAGCTAGAATTGAGATATGCATCCACCGCAAACCCAATGAATACGATTAGATAAATAACTTTCAAACTCATAAATCACCCCGCACAATCGTCATCGGTGAAATGTGATTTTTGATGTCACTCACATAATCGGTATTTGTATCAATACGGTGACCAGCACGGATTTCACCTAACGTGGCGTGGCGCAAATGATCTTCATGCACCTTACGCGTAAACCCCTTGAGGCACTCAATACAGATCAAGTCGTCAGTAATTCTCCAACCAATCACTCGATAGAGACCTGTATCGGCAAACTTTTCAAAAACAACCTTGTCCCCAATTTTGTAATCCATCACTCGCTCCAAATAATTCGGCTATATGCAAAACCTGTGCTATCACCAGTTGCCGCAGCAAACGCCACCGCAATAATGATCGAAACCAACAAATACATTTGCTTTTCAGTTGTCACGCCTTTACCTCAAATAATTCTTTGGCCATACCTGACAAGTAATAGCGATAACCAGTGTTTACATAGCCAATGCGACGCACTAAACCCATGCTTTCCAAGTTTGTTAAATATCGCTGCACCGATCTCTTTGACATGCCTGGCAATACTTGCGCTCGAATCACGTCAGCTGATGCCACTTTGGTGTTTTTAATAAAAATTAGAACTGCGATACCGCGTGTTAACTGCGATATACCCTTACTCCCAACCAAATCCATTGTTGAAAAATCTTTAGGATGCTTCACACTGCACCCCCTATTCGCTGATCTTCCCAGTTGCATTCCACAACATCCAAACCGTCATGCTGAAAACGGGACCACAGTCGATCACCCAAATCTTTGCGCAATTCTTCTAACGTAAAATTTGAAATGAGCATTGTTGGCTTGCCATCGTCATAACGTGCATACAGCACCTTATGCACCAGCTGCAGTCTGTTCTCATGCCGATCATGCAAACCGTATTCATCCAAAATCAGTAAGTCATACTCAGTGAATCGGTAAACCGCTTGAGCTTCGTTGTCATCGGGCTTAGTCCATGCATTGGCAATTTCTGCCGCCATGTCTTCAGATGTGATGTATCTTGCAAATTTGCCCTTGTCCAAAGCGTTTCGAGCCACGGCGCAAGACAGATGCGTTTTACCTGCGCCAGTACGCCCAACCATGATCAAATTACGTGTAAGGCCCGTAATAAAATCCTTGGTGTATTTCACGCAAAGCTCTTTGGCATTTCTTTGGCCATCGTTTTGAGTGATGTACTCGTTGAATCCACTTTTGGCGTGTCGGCTTGGGAGTTTGGCACCTTCAAAGTGTTTTTTACGCACCATGGCATCAACTGCTTTTTGGTGTTCAAGGTTGCTTTGAATCACATTTTCTTTTGCACAGGTTCCACAAACCAAACTACTGCCCGCTTTGATTTTGAGTTCACCGTGGATGGGACAAATGTCACTACTCACTTGGAAATTAAATCCTGCTAGTGCTGCAATTGAGTTCATACAAGGTCCCCCAAATCGATATCGTCAGTTGAGCAAGGCGCATACTGAGTTACATCGCCCCATGCGTCGTTGACGTTTCGTGAAGTGCTAACTTGGCTTTGTTTGTGTTGGTGGGTATTTGTATTGCGTGAAAACTTTCGCTTAATCCATTTCACAAAATTTGAATACATCTGAGTTTCTGTAATCAGCCCAGATTTAAACTTTTGCTCGTAATGCGCATTGACCTCCAGCAAAACCTGATTCACTTGATCTTGTGTCATTGGCATTTCACCTGATCGCTGCAACCAAGAATTCAAAGAATGCAAATCTGGTGTCCAGAGATTCAATACCTGATCTACTGGATTTTGCTGGGTGTTTCTCTCTTTAAAGTTTTCTTTAAATGTTTCTTTAAGTGTTTCTTTAATAGTGCCCCGTTCAACGGTACTAGTCCCGTCACCTTTCGCGGTACTAGTCCCGTCCCGTTTGGTGGTACTAGTCCCGTCACCTTTCGCAGTACTAGTCCCGTCCCGTTTGGTGGTACTAGTCCCGTCACCTTTAAGGGTACTACCCTCATTTGGTACTAGCCCCTTTTCTCGGTACTGGTCAGGAGTGAATAAATATTCATTTAGACAGCCTGTTGTTCTCTCAACTTTGATCAAACCAAGTTCTTCCAGATCGCGAATACATGACATAACCGTGTCGCGTTTTTTAATTCCGCAATACTTTTGAAATTGAGTAATAGCAATTGGATGTGATGCGCGATCAAACCCTATGGTTTGGCGCATGACAAACATTAAACACTTAAATGCCTTATCGTTTAACTGAGCCATAATCCGACTATCAATTAACATGTTAGGCATCTTGGTGTAGCGCTCTTCTTTATTCGACATAGCTTTGCGCTCATTTTTTGGGAAATGAACTACTTGCCCTTGAGGTAGTGGTGGTTCATGTGCTAAATTTGTGTTCATTCAATGCCCTCTAAGTTTTGAATACCAAAAGCCTGATCTCAACCATCAGGCTTTTTCTTCTTCTAGATGATCTGAATTCCCTTCAAATCCCTCTACAAAACTAATCTCGGATGAGATATCCCGCACCAAAGCTGCTAATCCCAAGCGCTCAAAAGATTTCGCCTGTACATTAAGAACATGCCACTCACCAACGATTTCTTTTTCAAGAAGAAACGCTAGGTATTGGGCAAGATCTTTACCCTTGATCATGGCGAGTGTTTTAGCTCGCTCATGAATCTCCGGAGACAAACGAACATGCGTGGATTTCTTTTCAAGACTCATAAAAACACCTCTTTAGGCGGGAATTTTCTCACTTACTTCCCGGTGTGGAATTTCTGGCTTCTTTCTTAGGAGCTTTAACGCTGATTCGTCTGGGACTGTTTCACCCCATTGACTTACAGCCTGTTTGGTAATTCCGATTTCTTGGGCGATTCGAACTTTGGTTTTGAAAATTGCAAGAGCATCGGAAGTTTTCATAACGATATGCATGACATAACTCCGTAAAGTACGCTTTCTAATAGTAAAGCACACTTTACTAACTATACGCAAGCACACTTTACTTTTAAAAAGTTAAGCTAGCTTTACTTAGAGCGAGGGCAATCGGATGGCTAATCTTCAGGATCGAATGGCTTTGGCGCGGCAGCATTACGAAAGCGCTTTCGGTAAGAAATTAAAAAACACCGAAATGGCTGAATATTGCAAAGTGAGCAAAGCCAGTATTGGTCAATGGTTTAATGGTCCCACCAAAAATTTGGAAGGTGCCAACCTTTCAAGAGCCGCAGAATTTTTAGGCGTAAATCACAAATGGCTTGCTGGTGGTAATGCACCTATGCTGACTGCTAATCCTTCTAAGCTTTCTATAACAATTAAATCAAATAGTATTGATGCACCAGTGCTGAGCATGGATCAAACACAGAAATGGCGTGAATATATTAATGGTCAGATTACCCCTGAAGAATATATTGCTACTAACTATGAGGGTTTAGATAGCGAATCTGTCTTTATAGTTAAAGTAGTAGATCAGAGCATGTCGCCTATCTTTGAGGTTGGGGATAGATTGATTATTGATCCTTATAAATTACCCAACCCAGGCGGCTACGTGTTAGCCCTCTGTGAAGGAAATACTGTGGTTTTTAGGAGATATCGAGTAACAGGATATGATGATGATGGTGAGGCACAATTTGAGCTCATACCTCACAACAATGATTTTCCTGTTCTAGATTCTCAAAAACATGACATTAAAGTTCTAGGTGTAGTTGTTAGATTTACCAGGGAGTTATAAGGGGGCCGAATGCTTAAAAAATTTTGGAACTATGGAACTTACAAACCAGTTCAAAGGATTGGCTTATTAATTATATTACTTGGGTTGATCCTATCTTTCGCATATTCAGTAAAAGTTAATTACTGGTTTTATGAGGGAGTCAAATACTACTTTTTCACTGTATTTGAGCGACCACCCGAATTTAAATACGATGGGTTTTATGCATCCTATCCTTATCTCATAGCCTTAGGTGTTTTAATGACGTGGTTTAATCCAATTTTCATAAGAATTTTTATTTTTATAGGGAGTTGGATTTATAAAAACAAATAACCCAAATGCCCGCCTTGAGCGGGTTTTTTATTGCCTATAGAAAATAAAAGTAAAGTTTGCTTAAAAATAATAAGTAAAGCACTCTTTACAACTTGCAATTAGTAAAGTATGCTTTACCTCGTAAACAACAAAAAGCCCGCAGGGACTGGAAATCTAGCGGGCTCGAATACAACGAGGTCATTATGGCAAAACTTCAAAAATCATTCAAGGCTGCGTTATTCGCACTACTTGTTGGCTCAGGGATGTTCGCAGCGTATGCGGTACAGCCTGCCAAAGAGCAACCTACTGAGCATTTTTATAGCAGCTCATACCAAATGCAAAACAGCTTCTGCGCTGATGAATATTGCACGGCACGTATCAAGGCTGATGATGCTGACGTTTATGTTGAATACAAACTTGATGACGCATCTGTTGCAGAAATGGAAGTTATCAACGTGATTCGCTTCAACGAGTCAGTAAACGCTGAAATAGATCGCTACGAAATTCAAAAAATTAATGCTGCGATTGTAGGGGGTGTTTGATGAGTATCTTCACTCCGAAAGTAGCACCTCCAGCTGGCGCAACACATCACGCTTTAGTGAATGGTGAAGCGCTTGAGTATTACCGCAAAGACTCGAATCAAAAATTTGATGGTGGTCAGTGGGTGGATTTGAACTCTTATTTCCCGATGTGGTTAACCCCTATCAACCAAATGCCTGCACAAATAACTTGTGGCTTTGTGCGTTCTGAAATTTACCCACGTAAAAGCGTTTGTGGCGCATATCAAGGGGACTAAATATGAATACTGCAGTTAATTTACAAAGTGCTGAAAACGCTCGCCAAGCATGGCTTGAGTCTCGTCGTTTAGGCATTGGTGGTTCAGATGTGGCGGCAATCCTTGGTTTGAGCAAGTACAAATCACCGTATCAATTGTGGCTTGATAAAACTTCACGGTCTGAACTTGAAGATTCTCAATCCGAGGCTGCTTACTGGGGCAACACTTTAGAAGACATTGTGGCCAAAGAGTATGCCAAACGGAATGGCGTTAAGGTGCAGCGTGTTAATGCAACGATCGCTCACCCTGAACAAAACTGGATGCGTGCCAATATCGACCGTGCAATCATTAATCCTGAAATAGCAGGTAATGTGCGCATCAAAAATGGAAAGCTAACCACAGACCGAATCCTTGAGTGCAAGACTGCAAACCAATACTTGGCAAAACTTTGGGGTGATGAGCAAACCGAATCGGTACCTGACTATTACCTGACTCAATGCCAGTGGTACATGGGTATTACAGGTGCATCACTTTGCGGTTTAGGTGTGCTGATCGGTGGTCAAAAGTTCCGTACCTACCAAATTGCTTTCGACCCTGAATTGTTTGAAATGCTTGTCGAGCAATGTTCTGAGTTTTGGCATGAGCATGTGTTGGAAGACGTACCACCAGCGCCAACCACATTTGATGATGTCTTGCATCGTTGGGCAAAACACAATCCTGATCAGGCTGTGGAAGCTGATAGCGAGCTGGCGCAGATCATCACCGAATACAAAGAACTCAACAGCAACATCAAGGAAGCTACAGCCGAGCTTGACCAACTCAAGCTGCAGATCTGCACACGTATGGAAGATGCAGAAATGATTATTGCTGAAGAAAAGCGTTTGGCCACATTCAAGTATCAGGAACGCAACACCTTAGACAGCAAAGCATTAAAGGCTGCACATCCTGATATTTACGAACAGTTTTTAAAGACCTCTAGCACTCGCGTTTTGCGTGTGGCTTAACCCATATTGAAAGGACAGAACCATGAGCAACATTACAACAACTCAAAACACTGCGGTTAACTTTTTAACTCCAACATCACTACAAGAAGCAATGCAGATTGCTGACCTTTTGGCGGGTTCTGACATTGTGCCAAAGGATTATCAGCGTAAGCCTGGCAACATTCTTGTTGCTATGCAATGGGGTGCTGAAATCGGATTGCAGCCACTTCAAGCAATGCAAAACATTGCTGTAATTAATGGTCGCCCTTCTATCTGGGGTGATGCAATGCTTGCGTTGGTGCGCAGCTCAGGCTTACTTGACTTCATCCGTGAAGAACTTTCAGAAGATGGTACCAAGGCAATTTGCACAGTAAAACGCAAAGGCGAAGAGCCAACCGTTTCTGAGTTCAGCATGGAAGATGCCAAAAAAGCTGGCTTATCAGGTAAGCAAGGACCTTGGACACAGTATCCAAAGCGCATGATGAAATTACGTGCACGCTCTTATGCTTTACGTGATGTCTTCCCTGATGTGCTCAAAGGTATGGCGATTGCTGAGGAAGAAAAGGACAAGGAAATTGATATTACCCCTGCTGCGGTTACACCTGAAACAAGCACAGCAAAAGCAAATAGTGGTTCATCAGCATTAAAAGCACGTATGGCCAAGAAGCAGGCGGTTGAGTCTGTTGCTACTGAAATTGACCTTACTCCATATTACCAGCGCATTGATAATGCAACGTCACTTGATGATTTGAAGCAGATCGGTGCTGATATTGCCGCACTTAATTTGGGCGAGCCTGCCAAATCTGAAATTGGGGAGGCATACAAAGCCAAACATAAAGAGCTTAAAGAAGCTCAAATGTTCCCTGCTGAATCTGTGACCGCTGTGATTGATGAAATCAACAATGCAAGCGACTTGGATACGTTGAATACAGTCATGGCGACCCGTTTTGAACCATTTACAGCAAAAATGACTGAACAGCAAATTGCTCAAATTAATTCAGCGTATGAAGCTCAAGAAGCAGCTCTAACACCATGAGTTTTTCATATTCAACCATCACCCGAACACTAACAGTGTTCGGGATCAAGATGACGCACATATTTAACAACGTGAGTTTAGGTGAAATTGACAGCCTAATTCTTGACGCAAAATTCAAAGAAGCGAACTGGAGAGAATAATGAATTCAGCTGCTGATATGAGACGCTTTCATGAGCAGACAGCTCTACAAAAAGCAAAAGACAAAGTAATTGATGCTTTAAAGAATGACCCGCTTGGCTTATCTGCAAACCAATTAATGACTGTTTGCCGCCTTAGTATTAAGACGGTGAAAAACATCCTAGCAACGATCGATGTGCAAGAAGAGCATGGTGTTTATTTTCTGTCAGGTGTGGCTAGAGCAAAAATTTCAACTGAACCACAAGCAGAACAAGTCACAACAGTAGTGCAGGTAAAGGCTCATGATGCAATTTTGCAATATTTGCATGACTTTCCTGCAGGTTTAACAAAGCCTGAACTGATGGCTGCTTTGAAATTGAATGATAAGCAATTCACCAATAGCATTTATAAGCTCAATAAAGATGGTGCAATTATCCGTGCTGGTAAATTCGGCAGCTACAAATACCAATTAAAAACTAATGGCCAAGAAATGAATACTGAAGTTATTGCGGCACCAGCTGCTGAAGAAAATGTGATTAGTGTGCAGCCTGTTGTTGAAACACCAGCTCAGGATCCACAGCCTAGTGAGCCTGATGCCATCGCTTTACTAAAAGACCAGATTAAAACAGTGGTCACACGTAAAAGCGAATTGACTCTACAGCAAGACCAACTGAGTGAGCTTTTATCAAGTGTATTCGGTTTAAACACAGTCAATTTTTGTGTTGAAGGTAGCCGTTTAGTGGGTGTGCATCTTTCTCAAGAAGAGGTGGCGTGATGGATATTGAAAAAGATAGTAATCGTGAAGCGTTTGAGGCAATTGCTGAAAATATCAGATTGCTGCGTGGTGCGAAATTCAAAGATGGTGAATATGTAGCACTTTCATTATTTGACGAAAGCTCAAAAGAACTTGCAGCACAGTTAAATTACGGCTGGGCGATGTGGTTGTCGGCTAAAGCCCAAGCGGTGCCGAAATGGATTTCGGTCGAAGATGAGTTGCCGAGCGACGGTCAAGATGTAATTGCTTTTGATGCTATTAAGCATTGTGTGTTTAAGGGTGGTGAATTTCTGCAAGGATACTTTGAGCCAGATACAGGGCATGAATACACAGAGCCTGTTGATGTTACGCACTGGATAGCAATTGAAGCACAGGAGTCAGCCAAATGAAAATGAATGCACCAATTAAAATTGAAATGAAGGTTTATGCGGTTGAAGAAGAGTCTGGGCAGCAAGCAGTTGTAACCATGTCGCTTCCTTTGGGCCAATATCCTACTCGAACAACATTAGAGTCTATCTTTAAGCAAGCTCAAGATGCTCTACCTGAAGGCTTTCGTGTGATGGATAAATCTGAATTCTTTAATGCTTATCTGCAGGAAGAATATGGAACAACAGAAAAGTTTGCGACTCCAGGATCTCGTGAATTTACCGATGAAGATATTGAAATGGAGCAAGCCAATGACTGAAATTCAACAAACGAACGTCGGCGTGGCGAATTTCATTGCTGGTGAGTTGCACAAGATGTTGCCCTTTGACTTGGTGTTAGATCCAGGTGAAACAGGCGCTCTTTATGAAATAGCGGTTGATATGCGTCATTTAAATTCTGATTTTGTTGAATGGGTTATCAAGGTCACAAAGAGTAGAAAGGTTGATGGTACTGGAATCATTATCCGTGTGCAAAAACACTTTGTGCATCCGCTCTACAACATGCTTGCTTTATATATTAATAAGCATGACCAGTATGGTGTGGTTAAAGCTTTGGGAGAGGTGTCGTGATGGCATTAAAAAACTTGGATTCAGTTGCTGAATGTAAAAAACAGCAATTACTTGAAAGTTTTATAGCCGCTCCAAATGATCAAAATTTTGGTCAAGAAGTGGTGGCGCTATATTTGGGTTGCTCCCCTTGGACACTGGCACGAATGCGCTGCGATGGTTCTGAGTTACCATATACAAAAATTGGACGACGCATCGCCTATAAAAAACGTGATGTACTGGCCTACGAAAAAAGCCGCACAACAACGTGCACGGCTCAGTATGTATAAGGCAGGTCTATCCTGCCTTAATTTGTTTTAATCGCTCATCCCAAACACTTTCATAATTAAAACAGTCAATTTTGCCCTGATAAACAGCTTCAACCATGTTCATTGAAGCCCTGAGTTCTTCCATTGGAATTTGCACATATCCACCAGTCACATCAACACGTGGCCTAGCAGTATGATTCAGTAATCGCTTGGTCACGTAAATATTGAATCGAAGTAAATTGCAAATCGTGGCAAAAGTTCGTCTAAAATCGTGCATTGAAACATAGAAATCCACCTGATCGCCTATAACTCTTAGAATCCGATCAACACAGGTGGCATGGATGTTTGCAGACGTTGGTATTTTTGTCGCAGGAAAAACCCAATCGTTCTCACGCAATAAATAACGGTCTTTCAGAATTGATAATAGGTGTTCACCTATTGGAAACCAATGGTCACCACCGTTTTTTGTATCCTTAAATACAACTGTTCCATCTTTAAAATTGATATCAGTCCATTTCAGCTTACAGACTTCTTGACGTCGGCAACCTGTATACATTGCAAATAAAAGAATATCACGGTGCGTATTAGATCGAGCAGTATTTTCTAAATTCAGCTCATCTTTATAATTCAAAACGGCATTATAATATTTGTGAATAACATCTTTATCCAAGTGCCTTTCACGACGCTCAATTTTATTCCAGCCTTTGGTTACAGCAATAACATCAACAGGATTTGTGCGCAGGATTGGATCCTCATCACTTGAGTACAGCACATGCATATATTTCCACAACGTACCCAGTAGCGATACAGCACCATTCGCACATGAGGGGCTTAACTTTGTTACCTCAATAAATTTATCTAGAACTTCACTCTTCGTGATTTCAAATAATTTTCTATTAGACCAGCGCAAATACAAATTGAAGTACTTATTGTATTGTTTGACTGTTTTTGGCTTGAAGTCATTTTTGCTTAGATAAATATCCAATGCTTCTTGTACTGTAATATCAAGTGGGTTATTAACAACTTGTTTTTTAGATGGCTTTACATACTCACCATTGGCAATTTTAGCCAAAATGGTTTGTGCTTTTGCACGAGCAGGCAAGGTAGAAATTTCATTAGTTTTACCTAGTACCACCCTGTACAGTTCCCCTGCATTTCGTCTTTCAATGATATAGGATTTTGATTTGGTGGTAGCCCGAACAGCAAAGCCAATTAACTCACTATCCCGATAAATTTTTTGACCTGATGTCGTCAATGGAATAGCATCAACATTGGACTTGTTGAGTTTCATATTTAATACCAGATACCTTAGACAGTACTGATTTAAGCATGTTTCTCAACAGTCTACAAATAATCTACAAGTAAAAAAGTGACACTATAAAACCTGCAAAGTACCAACATAACGATTTGTTTTTATTGGTTTTATAAAAATAAACTTTCCACAATGGTTTTATAGAAAAAGTAGAATCCACCTAAGCGTGTCGATATATTCAAGGCTTGCATCAATGTGTATTTCCTTGATTTTTCAAACACATAAATAAGTGCATTATCTGACCTGATCTAAAATTTTATGACAACCGATATATTAACACTGTAGTCCTTTAATTTTGAGTGATTGGCTGATTAAAACGCAAAACCCTGAAAATCAGAGCAAATTTTCAGGGTAATATTGAGAAAATTTCTTAAAATTTTTAGCCGCAAGAAGCTTGTATAATAATTTTAGTTTTCGGATCGACCACCACAGTGACTCGATTCATACGATAATCCATTGTTACAGGCTGACCTGGTGTAACCATTCTCACAATTTCAGCTCGGGTAAGCGCTTTAATTTGTGTTTCAGTCAAACCTGTTTTACCAACTAACTGCGCAGCAGATTCTGGGACACAATTTTGCATGGTCTGTGGCACCTGAGTTTGTTCATTGATAGGCTGATTACTACACGCAGCTAAAGTTGCCACACTTAAAACAGCCAAAACACTATATAACTTTTTCATGTTGATACTCGTTTTTAATTTCTTCAAACCAACTCAAAATAACATAACTGATTAAATATGCAGTAAATTTACTGAATAAAACTGTGATGATAGTTTTATTGATCAAAATAAATTAGATGTAAGTTTGGATTAAGTTTAATTCTCAATCACACTTAAACTCAGTTTCATCCAATCAATTGCCTGTTGGCGACGCTCTTCTAAAGCATTCCATAGCGTATCTTGCGATAATATAGAATATTCCCCTTCGCGGCAGCTAAGTTCAGGCGCATTTTCATAGTCCTCAAGCCATTGTTCACTTTGATAATAGGCCTGTAATTCTTGCCAGAGCTTTTCTGCAGCTTGCCATTTTTGCTGCGCTTCTCGCATCTGTCGATGTAAATCATGCCATTGCTCATATTGTTGCTGTAAAACCTGAGCATCGTACATTTTATTTTTACTCATAGCTGAAATTCAAAAATTAAGATGACATGAGCGTACAATAATTCAAGATCAAGGAATGTGAGTGTATGTAGGTTTTATTTAAAGAAACATATATTGCTATATTTTTTTGCATTAATTTTTAAAGAAGACAATTCCTGATTTATTTAGTCAACTTTAGCTTCATTACTTTCAGTAAAATTTAGTATAAAAGTGTAATTCCATCTTTTTATCAAAAGTTAAAGTCATTAGTATAAGTTTGCTTCAATTTTTTAGAAGAGGTACAAAAATGAAATATATTTTAGGGGCAACATTACTTGCATTCGGTTTAATGGGATGTAACTCAAATTTAAATAATGAAGTGAGCCAAGAAAAAGTACAAAGTAATGCACCTGCAGAAACACAAGTTATTTATTTTAATGGCCCACAAGATTTAACCATTGAATTAAAATCTTCAGATAATTTTGAAACTGCAGAAATGGTAGATAATTCAGACACAGTTTATCATTTAAAACGTGCTGTATCTGGTAGCGGTATTTTACTGAGCAATGATGATGGTGTATCTATTCATTTTAAAGGTGGTGAAGGAGTACTTGAGTTAGTCAAAGATCAGCCTATTAATATTACTGAATTTAAAAAATAGATTTTTTGCTGATTTTAGGCATACATAAGGACGAAAGTAATAATACTATTGGTAATTACATAGTCGAAGGCACCAAGCCATCAACTAAAGATAAAGTTATTAATGTTGAAACACAATATTATGAAAATCCAGGACATCATGACTTGAAAGATGGAAATATGCCTTATAACTCTACTAAAGCAATAATTCCTGACAATCATGTAAAATTATGGGAAAACAGTGTAAAAATTGATAGTGATCCAAAAAATAGATGGGCAATTGAAAATAAAGATGGGAAGGTCATTTATCATAGGTTTCAAGATGATGGTAATGGCAATTTCCATTGGAATGGTTCGACAAAAGGTATTACGTCCTCAGGAAAGGAACGAAATATCAAGATTTCTGATGTCCCTTCTGACTTGATAAAAATGGTAGATAGCAAATGAATAGAATTGGAAACGATCAAGTTTTTATAGAGTTTGATGGAAATTATCAGAATAGTAATTTCATCCCATTGCGTTTATGTATTGAGGGGGAGTATCTAGGAACTTTAGACTCTCCTACTTATGTGACTAGCTTTATAAATTCACTAAAAAACTTACTAAATGATAATTACTATTATAGCAATGTGATAAATGATGAAAATTGTAAAAAATTTTTCTATCCTAAAGGTTTATTATCTGAGAATTACAGAATCACTTTAGAAGAAACCTTTGATGATTTCAGTAAAAGGGCAGCAAGGAATAATAATACTATTTATTTTACTTGGTTTTTATATGAAGATCATTTTTTTGAATACAAAGATAACATTGTAAATAAGGTATTTTTTTCTAAATGTAAAAGTCTAGATTTACTCAATTTAATAGATGATTTTCTTGAAGTAAGAGGTGGTTCCACTTGTTTGAACAACTAAAAGCGTATTTATAAGTGATATTCCGCTCTAGTTAAGCCACCTTGTTTTGTTGGGGTAGCTGATCATAGTAAAACTCATTTGGTGTCATTTTGTCTAGACTCGAATGA
>NZ_VPEP01000021.1:0-36619 GCF_013417035.1 Acinetobacter sp. YH16053 | reverse complement strand
AAATCCACACAAGTTGTTCTTCATAATCTCTTAATGATCTTCTCGATGCTTCGTCAGCATCAAGCTAGGTCGGCTATATTACGCTTTATTTCTAAAGTGTCAACTGGTAATTTAAATTATTTTAAACCTTCTTTCTAAAACCCAACTCAATCATTCTTAACCAGGTCATTGTTTTATCAGAAGTTTTAATCTTCATCACCGCCGATGGATGTGCATTATAGGTGAAATATTTCGCCTTGCAACCCCTCTTTTTAAGTTTTATCAGTTTTTTAGTCCGAACGGTTATTTATTCGGCAAAATATTTTAAATCTGTATCATTCTTGCTCAAAATTAGCAGTATGCTTATTTTCAAATTTTAGCTACACTATTTTTATGTTCATTCGTGTTGTGTTGAAATGACTCAAAATTTAAAAATAATAACCTTGCTGTCATTTGTAGCAATGCAAACGCCTACTTTTTTGTATGCTGCACCCGCATCAAATCTTTATAGCACTACATTCTCTATTTTATCTTACGCAAAATGGGTACATGACACGCCCAAGCTCTGCGTCATAGACAATCATGCGATGGCACAACAATTCAAAAATGCCATGCACTCACATCATAACTACAGTATTCACGCTATTTCACTCAAAAATATTGCTCAAAGTGACTGCCAAATCTTAATTTTTTCCACGCTTTCTGCAGCACAAGAACAACACACCCTAAATACTCAAGTACAATTTCCAGCCCTATCTATTAGTTTGAACAATCTAGATTGTGAAACAGGCAGCGCATTCTGCATCTATAAGAAAAATCAGAATTATGCGTTTAAAGTGAATATGGAAAGTTTAACCCAGTCTAAAGTACATATTGATCCGCGGGTGTTATTGCTTGCCAAAACCACGGAGCCTAACTCATGAAGCAGTTATACTCCCCTATTACTTTGCATCAATTATTCACACGCGCACAACTCACTATTTTTGTTTTAACTTTTACAATTTGCTCTGGTATTTTTTTGGTGATCTCAACCTACACCATGAATGCTTATGCCAAAAATAGTCTGCAAAACTTATCTGCTGCGTTAAATGAGCGCATTCAGCCTGCAGTGGTTTTTAATGATCAAATGACGCTCAACAAAATTCTCTCTGAACATACGCAGCGTTATTCTATTCGGTCGATTGAAGTACTATCACCCAAACAAACGCGTATTGCTTTTATTGAACAGCAAGGTCTAGAGCATTTTTCAATTCAGGCTTTATTGGACTATCTGTTTTTTAATCATCCTGTTCGGCTGAGTATTGACCATGATCAGCAAAACTATGGCGAACTGGTGGTGTATGGAAACTCTAGTGACTTGGTTAGTTTCTTTTATAAAATCGTTTTAGGTTTAATTTTCGGTTTTATTTTGCTTTTAATTGCTGTGTTTTGGTCAATTAATTCAATTTATCAATATCTCATGCAATCTTTAAGTTCTATTGTCAGCTCGGCACAGGAGATCAGTGCACAAAAAAATTATAAGCTGCGCGTTTCAAGTTCAGATATTCAAGAACTTCATGAACTGAGTTATGCCTTTAATGGCTTACTCAATGAGATTGAACAATCCCATAAGAATTTATTGGTTGAAAATCATAAACTGCAATTTCAGTCGCAATACGACAATTTAACGCAGTTGCCAAATCGTAATTATTTTTATGAAACACTGTTTAAGCTATTTACCCAGCCTTCTGCTACGGCTGCAGTATTTTTTTTAGACATTAATAACTTTAACCAAATCAATAACCAATTTGGGCATTTGACGGGCGATAATATTTTACGTGATTCATCACATTGTCTAATTCAGATTTTGCCCTCACATGCGTTTGTTGCGCGTTTAGGTGGCGATGAGTTTGCAGTAATCTTAACTGGCTCACACTCCACTGCAGAATTAGAGGATTATTGTCAAAAGATTCATGCTTGCTATACCTCTACATTTAAGTATGAACAGCAACAAGTTTCCTTAAATGTCAGTATTGGCGCAGCATTGATTGAATATGCAAAAACTCCTGAAAATTTAATTGCCGATGTCGATCGCGCAATGCTCAAAGCCAAACGTGATCAATCAAAATGGTATATTTCACCTCAATCAAACAATAAACAGGTTCCTTATGCTTAAAAAAGTTCTGATCGGCACACTTATTCTTGTTATGGTTTCACTCAGTGCTTGCATGAGTTTGGGGAATGTCAGCTATAAGCAGGCGCGCATGCTAAAACAAGAAGGCTTTATTTTAAGTGATGATGGCTGGACCTTAGCCCTGCCTGAACGCTTGTTATTTGGTTTTGATGAATACGCCATTCAAAATAGCCAAAAAGAACGCCTCAACCAATTGGCACAACAGCTGCATAAATATGACTTGGATAAACTCAAGTTTATTGGTCACACAGACAACGTAGGTTTAGCCAGCTACAATCAAACCCTATCGGAAAAACGCGCCCAAAATGTGGCTCAGATCTTTTTAGATCAGGGTTTTGAAAGAAAAAATATTCAGGTGATTGGACGTGGTGCAACACAACCAATGGTAAGCAATGACACACCAGCAAATCGTGCCACCAACCGACGCGTCAATGTGACGATTGTGCCTTAATAAAAAAGACACTAAAATTTTTCTTATATTGAGCCTCATTCTTGAGGCTTTTTTATGCTGACCAATAACTAATACGAAATCAATTTTAAACCTAACAAGGCTTTCACAAATTTCAGGCATAAAAAAACCGCTTAACGCGGTATCTTTATTGACTTAACCATTTCTACTTAGTATCTGTTCTATTTAGAAAATGGTCGGAGCAGTAGGATTCGAACCTACGACCCCCTGGTCCCAAACCAGGTGCACTACCAGGCTGTGCTATGCTCCGTTTATCTCTCAAAGAGATTGGGGTGAATGACGGGATTCGAACCCGCGACAACTGGAATCACAATCCAGGGCTCTACCAACTGAGCTACATCCACCATCATGTTTGGTTCTTTTATACCAAGCTACCAAAAAATGGCGCGCCTGACAGGATTCGAACCTGTGACCATCCGCTTAGAAGGCGGATGCTCTATCCAACTGAGCTACAGGCGCATGACCGATGATACATAATATCATGCGATACGTTGCCTTGAAGAATTGGTCGGAGCAGTAGGATTCGAACCTACGACCCCCTGGTCCCAAACCAGGTGCACTACCAGGCTGTGCTATGCTCCGATTCATCTCAGCTTTTTGTGTATCGCACATCGTGCGGTACGGTGTGCATTCTAGGCGCGACGCCCGAAGACGTCAACACCTATATTTAAAAAAAATTAAAAAAAAGCTTCAACCGTATATTTATCAAACATTTTTGATATTTTTCAATCAATTTTAGCGTTTTAAGCTCGCACTGAAATTCAACATACGATCTAGTGGTAATTTAGCACGTTCTGCCATGGCAGGTTCAACGAATACTTCTTGATCACCCGTTTGCAATACATGCAAAATTCCATCCAATTCATTCATCGCCATCCACGGGCAGTGTGCGCATGAACGACAGGTTGCACCCTCACCTGCAGTTGGCGCTTCAATTAGAATTTTATTAGGTACAGCTTGCTGCATCTTATAGAAAATACCGCGGTCAGTTGCCACAATTAAACGCTCGTGTGGCAAAGTTTTGGCTGCTTGAATAAGCTGCGATGTACTGCCCACTGCATCAGCTACATCAACAACTGATTCTGGTGATTCTGGATGCACCAAGACTGCTGCATCTGGATACATGGCTTTCATATTGGCTATACCGCGTGAACGGAATTCTTCATGCACAATACACGAGCCATCCCAAAGCAGCATGTCTGCGCCAGTTTTCTTTTGAATATAGCGTCCTAAATGCTGATCTGGCGCCCAAATGATTTTTTCACCTAAGCTATCGAGGTGTTCAATAATTTCTACCGCACAGCTTGAGGTAACGACCCAATCTGCACGTGCTTTTACCGCAGCCGATGTATTGGCATAAACCACGACTGTATGATCAGGATGAGCATCACAGAAGCGGCTAAACTCATCGACAGGACAACCCAAGTCCAGTGAGCAAGTTGCTTCTAAAGTTGGCATAAGAATGGTTTTTTCTGGCGATAAAATTTTGGCAGTTTCGCCCATAAATTTTACACCAGCTACGACCAACGTGGTTGCCGCATGATCACGACCAAAACGTGCCATTTCCAGTGAATCCGAAACACAGCCACCTGTTAATTCAGCCAGTTCCTGTACTTCAGGATCGCAGTAATAATGGGCAACCAAGACAGCATTGTGCTTTTCGAGTTCTGCTTTAATTTGCGCAAATTTTTCCTGCTTGGCTTGCTCACTCAAATGATGTTCTTTGGTTTCACCCAAGCGATCTAAATGCGCCTGCACAATTGATTTGGCTTCATTGGCAATTAAATTGGTCGCATCATTCATAACAACGTCTTCTCTATCTTCATGCTTGCCCGAACACAAGCTTACTCAAGTCACTGATGATATGGGGGCAATTTACTCATTCACCAGCCCTTTGCCGATTGAATGCTAAAAAAGCCTCACAACGGAGGCTTTATCACTCAATTTGAATTTTTACGAACGGTAATCCGCGTTGATCTTGACATAATCGTAAGACAAGTCACAAGTATAGACTGTATCTGTCGCTTGACCACGTCCTAAATTTACACGAATGGTCATTTCGGTTTGTGCCATGACTCGCGCGCCCGCTGCTTCGGTATAGTCGGCAGCAGCACCGCCATCTTTGCAAATTTGCACATCATCCAACCAAACCTGAATTTTTTCAACGTCTAAATTTGGCACGCCTGCATAACCAATTGCAGCAAGAATACGCCCCCAGTTTGGATCTGAGGCAAAAATGGCCGTTTTTACCAATGGTGAATGTGCAATGCTGTACGCAATATCACAACATTCTTGGGTATTGTCACCATCTTCAACACGTACCGTGATGAATTTTGTTGCACCTTCACCATCACGGATAATCAGTTGTGCCAAACGCAACATCACACGATTCAAAACATCTAATACCACAGCATAACGCGGGTCATTTTCACTGCAAATTTCAGTGCCACCCGCCTGACCTGTCGCCACCAAGATACATGAATCATTGGTCGAGGTATCGCCATCTACAGTAATACGGTTAAATGATTGTTCTACGCTGCGTTTGAGCAATTGCTGCAAGATGTCACGTTGAATTGGTGCATCGGTTGCAACATAGCTAAGCATGGTCGCCATATTTGGGCGAATCATACCTGCGCCTTTAGAAATGCCTGTCATACTATAAGTAATGCCATCTAAATCAAACTGCTCAGATGCACCTTTGGGTGTGGTATCTGTGGTCATAATACCTGTCGCAGCATCATGCCAAGCATCCTCACGTAACGATGCCAGCGCAGGTGCTAAACCAGCAACCAAGCGTTCAATCGGCAATTGCTCACCAATCACACCTGTAGAAAATGGCAAAACTTCTTGGGTAGATACACCTGCCAATTCAGCCAATTTGGCACAGGTGATTTCTGCATTTTGCATACCCAATTTGCCTGTACCCGCATTGGCATTACCTGTATTAATGACCAAATAACGCGGATTGCCCTGAGCTAAATGTGCTTTGGACACATACACAGGTGCAGCGCAAAATGCGTTTTGAGTAAAGACACCCGCCACATTTGAGCCTGCTGCAAATTCAAAAATAACCAGGTCACGTCGGTTCTGATAACGCACATAAGCCTCTGCTGAACCAATTTTTACACCTTTGACCACATGCATGTGTGGCATAGAGACGTCACCAACTGCCATTTTGAAATTTCCAGTACAAATTTGAGAATGTCACAGCTTAGTGGAAATTGAAGAAAAAATCGAGCATCCACCCTGCTTGATTCAACTTTTGTTAATACACAAGGTCATATATAAAAAACCAGCCCGTATGGACTGGTTTTAATCTTCAATATAATGCATCAGCAACTAAAATTATACTGATTGAGCCTATTTGGATTATGGCGTAGTCGCAACCACGGTTTCACCCAATAAAGCCTGTTTTGCACGTTCTTGACTTGCTGCAGATAAAGCAGGATTTGCAGCCACAATACGATTTACATTGGCAGCATTCGCAGGTGCAATCGCTGCAGTATGCAACACGATTGGACGCTGATCTGGATTGGCAAAGGTATAACGAATACCTGTGCGTGGGCTTGCCACAGTCACGTGACCATTATCCACTTGTACCTGTGCAGTGGTCGCACCCACAGCAGCTTGAACTTTTGCAGGAGTTGTCGTTGTTGCCGCATTTGCAAATGCGAAAGTAGGCAAGCTCAAGGCAACAATCATTAAAGGTTGTAATACTTTTTTCATTTTTTGTTCCACACATGGATATTGCATGTGCAACTAAATAGCATTTAATTCCAAAATCTGCAAATGCTATACACATCTTGCAAAACTATTACCACAAAGATTTTGCGCCCCAAAATACAAAAAAGCAGAGCCAAAGTTCTGCTTAAGTTGTAACAAGTCAGGTTTAGATTTTACCGTGACACTGTTTATATTTCAGTCCTGAACCACATGGGCATGGCGAGTTACGGCTTGCAGGTGGAACAACCGTTTGCTCAGCAGCACTGTACTGTGGTTCTGATTCAAAGGTTTCGCCCGTTAAACCATCTACATCAGCATGTGAAAGATTAAGCTGCATCGCTTCTGCTTGCGCTTGCTGCTGTGCTTCCATCGCTGCCAATTCTTCAGGTGTTGGGACATGCACACGCGAAAGATCGGTAACAACATCGGCTTTAATCACGCCCAACATATTCACAAACAAGTTAAAGGCTTCTTTTTTGTACTCTTGCTCAGGATTCTTTTGTGCATAACCACGTAAATGAATACCTTGACGCAAATAGTCCATCGCCGCCAAGTGATCTTTCCAGTGACGATCAAGTGAACTGAGCATAAAGTGGCGTTCTAGCATCGCAGCAGATTCATCACCCATTTGCTCACGACGTGCACGGTAACGTGTCACAATTTCATCGGCAATACGTTCAACCAAAGCTTCTTCATCTAGGCGACGATCATCTTCGAGCCATTGGTTAATTGGTAATTCGACGCCCAAATCATCACGCAAGGCACGCTCTAAACCATCAATATCCCATTGGTCATGAATTGATTCTGGTGGAATATAATTGGCGATCATACCTGTGACCACTTCACGGTGCATTTCTTCAATATAGTCTTGCAGCGTGCTTTCTGCCAGAATATCATCACGCTGTGAATAAATGATCTTACGTTGTTCGTTGTTTACGTCATCGTATTTCAACAAGTTTTTACGGATGTCGAAGTTACGTGCCTCAACTTTACGCTGTGCATTTTCGATAGAGCGTGACACCATTTTGTGTTCAATCGCTTCATCTTCCTGCAAGCCCATAGCACGCATCATTGCTACAACACGATCACCTGCGAAAATACGCATTAAGTCATCTTCGAGTGACAGATAGAAACGTGACACGCCTGGGTCACCCTGACGACCTGCACGACCACGCAACTGGTTGTCAATACGACGCGATTCGTGACGTTCTGAACCAATAATGTGTAAGCCACCTGAACTTAACACCATGTCATGGTTTTGTTCCCACTCTGCCTTTAAACGCGCTTCATCTTCAGGAGTTGGGTTTTCAATTTTGGCTAGCAAAGCTTTCCAGTTACCACCTAGCAAAATATCTGTACCACGACCCGCCATGTTCGTGGCAATAGTCACCGCACGTGGTGAGCCTGCTTGCGCAATGATGTCAGCTTCGCGTTCGTGTTGCTTCGCATTCAATACTTCGTGCTGAATACCTGCTTCACGCAGTTTATCCGATAAAATTTCTGAAGCTTCAATGGTTGCGGTACCAATCAAAATTGGCGCTACACCCGCTTCATGCACACGCTGAATTTCTTGAATAATTGCGTTGTACTTGCCTGCACGGTTTAAATAAATTAAATCGTTCTGGTCATTACGAATCATTGGGCGGTGGGTTGGAATAATCACCACATCCAAACCATAAATTTCTTTCATTTCTGCAGCTTCAGTATCTGCAGTACCCGTCATACCCGATAATTTTTTGTATAAACGGAAATAGTTCTGGAAAGTTGTAGTCGCTAAAGTTTGGTTTTCAGGCTGAATTTCTAAGCCTTCTTTGGCTTCTACCGCTTGGTGCAAGCCTTCTGACCAGCGACGACCCGGCATGGTACGACCTGTATTTTCATCGACAATAATCACTTCACCATCATGAATGATGTAATGCACGTTGCGTTGATACAAGAAGTGCGCACGAATAGCTGCAGATACGTGATGCACCAAATTCAGGTTAGATGCAGAATACAGACTTTCGCCTTCTGCCAATAAACCCATTTGAATTAATTCATTTTCTACCGTTTCATAACCAATTTCGGTCATTTCTACAGTACGTTGTTTTTCATCAATCCAGAAATGTCCACCATCGGCTACTTTTTCTTCTTTTTGTGCATGCAATTTTGGCGGAATGGTGTTGATTGCTGCATATAACTGCGATGAGTCATCACTTTGACCAGAAATGATTAATGGGGTACGTGCTTCATCAATTAAGATCGAGTCCACTTCATCAATAATGGCATACGTCAGGCCACGCTGTTTTTTCTCACTCAGCGAGAACACCATGTTGTCACGCAAGTAGTCGAAACCAAATTCGTTATTGGTACCGTAGGTAATGTCTGCGCGATAAGCCTGTGCTTTTTCAGTCGGGTCTTGCATGGAATAGATAATGCCAATGCTTAAACCTAAAAACTCAAATAAAGGGCGGTTGAGTTCGGCATCACGCTGTGCCAAGTAGTCGTTCACAGTAATGACGTGCACGCCCTGACTGCTTAAAGCATTTAAATAACAGGCCAAAGTTCCCATTAGGGTTTTACCTTCACCTGTACGCATTTCTGCAATTTTACCTTCATGCAAGGTAATACCACCAATCAACTGCACGTCATAGTGACGCATGCTCATGACACGTTTGGCGGCTTCACGACATACTGCAAATGCTTCTGGTAATAATTTATCTAAACTTTCGCCTTTGTTATAACGTTGTTTGAATTCTTCGGTTTTTGCAGATAAGTCTGCATCGCTTAAGGCAGATATCGTCGGCTCGAGCGCATTAATCTTGTCTACGATTTTACGCATGCGTTTGAGTTCGCGCTCATTTTTAGTACCGAAGATTCCTCCGATCAGACTTGCCAACATGAATAAACTCTCTAAATCTTGCTTGTCAAATAAATAGGTTTTTCTTAGTGGTTATTATGGTGCTAGAAATTTGAAGTACAAGGGTTTTGCACAAAAACCTATTAAAAATTCCAATCTCTACTTGCCATTTCTCGCTGCTAAGTAGCAGTTAATGTAACAAATTTCGAGCGGACGATATATAGCAATCACACATCAATCTATTTTGAAAATGCAATAAAAATGACACAGCATATTCAAATTATTCATAAGCACATACAAAAACACTATTTAATTCTGCAAAAGGAATGGCGCATAGTAGTACGCATACATCACACAACAAAACAAGACAGAGGTACACAATGACTATTCGCTTAGGTGACATCGCACCCAACTTCACACAAGATTCAAATGAAGGCCCAATTGATTTTTATGAATTTTTAGGTGACAGCTGGGGCATTCTATTTTCGCATCCTGCCGATTACACACCTGTCTGCACCACCGAGCTAGGCTATACCGCAAAACTGAAAGATGAATTCAGCAAGCGCAATGTCAAAGCGATTGCACTTTCTGTAGATGATGCTGAATCTCATAAAGGCTGGATTCAAGATATTAACGAAACTCAAGATACAACGGTTAATTTCCCAATTCTTGCTGACCAAGATCGTAAAGTGTCTACCCTGTACGATTTTATTCACCCGAATGCCAGCGAAACACTGACTGTCCGCTCATTAATCATTATTGATCCAAATAAAAAAGTACGCTTGATCATTACTTATCCTGCTTCTACAGGACGTAATTTCCATGAAATTTTACGTGTCATTGATTCACTACAACTGACTGACAATTACAAGGTTGCAACGCCTGCCAACTGGCAAGATGGTGAAGATGTGGTCATTGTGCCTGCCATTCAGGACGAAGCAGAGCTTAAAGAACGCTTCCCAAGTGGATATAAAGCCATCAAGCCTTATTTACGTTTGACCAAACAACCGAACCGCACTTAATTAAGTGTTACATGAGCAAGCCTATCTTCGGATAGGCTTTTTTATGCTCCAATTCCGTTAATCCGATTGTGATTGGCGACACACAACAGATCAGGTATAAGCAAAATAACATTCATAAAAAAACGTCATTTTGTGATCTACAACATTCATCATTTACATTGCGGCACGTTTTGCCCTATCTGTGCGCCTTTATTTGGACAACAAGGTTGGCAGGCAAAATTGGTCTGCCATTGTCTATTATTAGAAACAGATCAAGGCTTGGTCTTGGTCGATACAGGCTTAGGCGTTGAGGATTATTTACATCCCAAACAGCGTTTAGGCACATTACTGACCCATACCGCTCGGATTCAACACGACTTAAGCCAGACCGCACTCAAGCAAATCCAGCAACTTGGTTATCAGGCCAGTGATGTGCAACATATTTTGGTATCGCATTTGGACTTTGATCATGCGGGTGGGATTGCTGATTTTCCAAACGCGACTGTGCATATCCTCGCGAGTGAATACAAGGCAGCCTGCAATTTAAAGTCTTTAAAAAATCGCATGCGTTATAAACCTAAGCAATTTCAGCAACATACTCATTGGGATTTTTTAGAACCAACACGAGGTGAAGCTTGGTTTAATTTTAATCGTGTGCAAGGTTTAACAATTTTTAAGGATGAAATTTTACTGATTCCTTTGCCTGGACACTCCGCTGGTCATTGTGGCATTGCCATTCGGCAGGCACAGGGCTGGTTATTTTTCTGTGGCGATGCTTATTATGCGCAAGCACAGCTAGACCGTAAACAATGCTTCCCAGCACTACATACAGTTGAGTATTTGTTTGCAGAAAATAATTTAATGCGTTTAAAGACTTTAGCGAATATTCAGCATTTGGCTCAAACTGCACCACAAGTTGAGATTATTTGCGCACATGATCCAATTGCCTTAGCGCAATATCAAATACCAAAAGCCTAAATAAAAAAGGATTTAACCTGAAAGATTAAATCCTTTTTTAATAAACATCTTGATCGAATGATCTAGTCACGTTTATCTAACGGCACCCAATCAATCACCCATGCAGATTTCATATTCAAACTTGGGTCTGCGGTAATGTTCTTACGGGTTGCATCGGCAGCATCACGGTCTTTAGATGGCCCAACCATAATCCGAACCCCTTTAGACGTTGGACTTTGGGTGACTTTATAACCTTTGGCTTTCAGTTTTGCCGCCAAAGCATCGGCATTGGCTTGGTTAGCAGCCAAAGCCACTTGTACCATCCACTGCTTATCGCCTTCTTCCAATAACTTACGTGCTTTTTCAGCTTCAGCCTTTTTCTTGGCAGCTTCTTCAGCTTTGCGTTTTTCCTCAGCTTTACGTTTTTCTTCGGCAGCCTTACGTTCTGCTTCTTTTTTCGCTTCTGCTGCTTTGCGCTCTTGTTCAGCTTTACGTTTTGCATCGGCTTGGCGTTGTTCTTCCGCTTTGCGCTTCTCTTCTGCAATACGTTTTTCTTCCGCTAAACGCTTTTCATCTGCTGTTTTTTTCTCTGCAGCACTACGCTCTTGCGCGGCTTTTAACTCAGCAGCTTTCTTGGCATCCGTTGCCTTTTGCTGCTCTAACTTCTTTTGCTGGGCAGCTTTTTCTTCAGCCAAACGCTTTTGCTTGGCTTGTTCATCTTCGACCAATTCCGGTGGAATATTGTCAGAACTTTGCTGCTGACCAGAACGCAATGCATTTAAGGCAGCATATTCTTCTGCAGCTTTACGCGCTGCTTCAGCTTCTGCCTGTTGTTGCATCGCTAAAAACTCAGCTGCACGTGCTTCTTGCTCCGCTACTGCTTTTTCACGCGCACGGCGCTGCTCTTCAAGCAGACGCTGCTCGGTTTGCACATCGACAGTTAAAGGTTGCAATTGCACCATTTCTGCCTGATTGGCATTTTTATGTTGAACTTGTTCGGCTTGGCTTGGGGTTTTCACATTATTTTGATGTATTTCTTCTTGCCCTTTTAAAAGCAATGCTGCCAATAAAACACCACCACCTAATAAAACAACGCCACCCATCCAGCGTTGTTTGTTATTCATTGACATTCTTCCAAATACTCCCATACCGCTTCTAAGGTATGAAATGATCCACATACCAAAATCAGCTGATTATTTTTAGTTTCATCCAGTGCTGATTTAAAAGCCAATTGTATACTGTCGAAGTGTTGTATTGTTTCGCCTTGCAAAGCTTGATCCAAAATTGTGATCTCTGCCGCACGAGGCACATTTAATGTGGCAATTTTCCACATTACGACACTATCTTTCAATAACTCAACCACAGAATTTATATCTTTATCTGCAAGCATTGAAAAAACACTGATTACTTCAGTGTACTGTTTATTGTAATTTAAGAAATTGCGCAATTGCTTTAACAAAAATTCAACGCCATGCGGGTTATGTCCTGCATCAAAAATCACGGTTTTGCCCTGAATTTGACGAATTTCAAAACGTCCCGCCAATTTGGCCGTTTGAATACCTTGTGCAATTGCATCTTGGGTGATTTCTAAACCACTGTGCAAGACTGCTGCCACAGCCGTTGAAATATTATCAAGTGCCAAGCTGCCTGCGGGAAGTTTTAAGGTGCAGCCCGATGCAGCAAACATCCACGACTCACCATCTTGCATGTCCCGATAAAAATAATCACGATTCAGGGTAAACAATGGTGCATTACAAGCTGCTGCCTTATCTTGAATAGCTTGAGGCAAATCTTGCTGACCTGCAAAAATGACAGGAATGTTAGGACGAATAATGCCTGCTTTTTCATAGGCAATTTTTTCGATGCTATCGCCTAACCAATCGACATGGTCTAAACCGATATTGGTAATAACCGCCACATCTGGATTAACGACATTGACCACATCTAAGCGTCCGCCTAAACCGACTTCAAGCACCCACACATCGCAGTCACGTGCTTTAAAAATCACAAAGGCTGCCAAAGTCGTGGCTTCAAAGAAAGATAAACTCAGATCGCAATCACGTCGTGCTTGATCGACTTGCACAAAAGCATCAATCAAACTTTGGTCATCGATTTCGACGCCTGCTAATTTGACTCGTTCATTAAAACGGTAAATATGCGGCGATTGGTACAACCCAACCCGATAGCCCTGCGCATTTAAAATAGCCGCTAAAGTGGTTGTGGTTGAGCCTTTGCCATTGGTTCCCGCAACCGTAATGACTTTAGCTTTAGGATGGGTTACACCCAATTTTTCTGCAACGGGAATGACCCGTTCCAAACCTAAATCAATACCCGTAACGTGAACATGGCTCCAATAATTGAGCCATGTGTTTAAATCATCGGTTGCAAGAGGTGCTGTTTTCAAGGCAAGTTCATCAGTTTCGCAAGAATACGATAAACTGTATCACGTAATGCATGACGATGGACAATTTGATCGACCACACCATGATCAAGCAAGTATTCTGCACGTTGGAACGGTTCTTCCAGTTTTTCACGTACAGTTTGCTCAATGACACGTTTACCCGCAAAACCAATCATCGCTTTAGGTTCTGCAATGTGCACATCACCCAGCATCGCCAATGATGCAGTTACACCACCATATACAGGATGTGTTAATACTACGATGTAAGGTAAGCCTGCTTCTTTCATACGTTGAATTGCTGCAGAAGTACGCGCCATTTGCATTAATGACAACATGCCTTCTTGCATACGCGCACCGCCCGATGCTGCGAAGCAAATTAACGGTTGTTTTTGCTGAATCGCACGTTCAGCAGCTTGCACAAAACGGTCACCCACTACGGTACCCATTGAGCCGCCCATAAAATCAAACTCAAATGCACAAGCAATGACTGGCATATCTTTTAATAAGCCCTGCATCACCACTAAAGCTTCGGTTTCACCCGTTTTCTTTTGCGCTTCAGTCATACGCTCAGGATAAGCTTTGCTGTCTACAAATTTGAGTGGGTCTTTGGCAGAGAATTCTCGACCTAATTCGTTTTGCACTTGATCAAAGAACCAAGTTAAACGCTCACGCGCTTTCATACGTAAATGTTCATCACATTGTGGGCATACATAAGCGTTGAACGACATTGCCGTACGTGTCACCAAGGCATGACATTCTGGACATTCAATCGTTGGTTCAGTAAAGATCGCTTTTAACGCTTGTTGCTCATCTGGTGTTTCAATACCAGGTACACCACGTGCAGTCCACGGCGTCGATGGGCTTAGAATTTTCCCTGTTTTCACTTCTTGACTCATACTAACTCATCGAGCGCAGCTCGAAGCTCCTTCACTTTATTAACCGTTGCAATGACGGCTTGTTCTGGTGCTAAGCTCGCAAATTGTTTTACAAAAGCACTTCCGACAATGACTGCGTCGGCAGCCGCGCCCATTGCTTTGGCAGATGCAGCATCACTGATGCCAAAACCCACACCCACAGGCACGTTGGTTACAGCTTTAATCTGTTGAATGCGGGTTGCTGCTTCTGCAACATCAAGTGTTGCTGCACCCGTCACGCCTTTCAAAGAAACATAATAAATAAAGCCACTGGCTTGGTTTGCAACAAATTGAATACGCTCTGGTGTAGAAGTTGGCGCTAACAAGAAAATTTGATTCATCCCATATTTATTCAGGACTTCATCAAATTCTTGGGCTTCTTCAGGTGGTAAATCGACCAGAAGTACACCATCGACACCACAGTCATGTGCATATTCAACAAACTTTTCATAACCAATGACTTCTACAGGGTTTAAATATCCCATCAATACCACAGGAGTTTCCTGATCTTTTTGACGGAACTCTTTGACCATGTTTAAAGCATCTAGCGTATTGGTTCCACCTGCCAACGCTCGCTCTGCAGCGAGGGCAATTACTGGACCATCAGCCATTGGGTCTGAAAACGGCAAACCTAATTCAACGACATCTACCCCTGCCTCGACCATTTGATGTAACAACGGAACTGTGACTTCTGGATGAGGGTCACCTGCCATAACATAAGAAACCAAGGCCTTACGCTGTTGAGATTCAAGCTGTGCAAATCGTGTGGCTAAACGTGACATAGGGTTGTATTTTCCTTGAATGATTAAAACTGAGACATTTGCTATTGTAGAAATACAAATTGACCCATTGTAACGCTATTTTTTACTCAATGAATAGCGCACAGGCATGGGTTGCTGCATTTCTGTTTGCAAAACGATTTATTCAGAACAACCGCGAGGCTACATTTACTGATATTTGCGCTTTTTTCTCAATGATCAAAGATGCCTAATTTTGCCTGCTTATCGGTTTTTGAAACTTGCTCAATCGTGCTTTTAAATTTAAAAATATTGATAAAAATAAACAACTTCAGGTTTTATCTTAGGCTTTATCAACCTTGCAAAAGCTGATTCGGTCATGGCTACACACAGCTTATTTTCAATCTCTTAGCGCGAAATCACCTGTTGATAATGAGCCAATCCATACTATTTATGGCGTATTTTGCTGTAGAGAAAGCGCATCCTCAGCTTGCTGCAACTGCTGTTTACGTTTTAGCAAGGTCTGTCCTGTGCAGGCTTTATAGGCACGCGCCAAAGCCGATTGGTCTGAATAACCCAACAACTGTGCAATATCGCTTAGGCTCACATTTTGTTGTAGTAAGTTTTCACAGCGCTGCATCCGTTCTATTTCCAGAATCTGTTTAAAACCCGTACCTTCCTGTTTAAGCTGACGCTGTAACGTCCGCCCTGAACGAAATAAACGCTGTGCCACCCATTCAATATTCGGTAGTTGCTGTTCATAACGTAAATAATGCGCCACCAGCTCTTGGACTTGTTGCCGCACGGTTTCTAATTGTGGTTTTAACGCAATCGCATCTTCGGCTTGTTTGGTGAGTAAATGAATTAAAGAGGGATCGGCCTGCTGTGGTTTTAAACCAAGACTTTCTAAATTTAAAACAATTTGATATTCCGGTTGTTTAAATAAAACCTTACAAGCATAGAATTTTTCATAATGCATCATCGCCATACGCGGTGCGTGGGCAAAATGAATTTCCCGTATCGGAGAGTGTTGAAAATTAAAAATTTGCATCGCCAATTGAGTCATACACGCAAAAGTCATTTCATGAACCAGGCTATATTTTTCATCCACCAATGGCCATGATAAATATAAGGCATCCAATTGTTCTTCCAGCCGCATCGGTACTGCTGCCGTACCATCTACCACCAAACGACTAAAACGCATCATATATTGAATGGCTTCTGCAACACTGTTACTACGCGATGCCATATAGCCAAGCACGCCAAAATGTTCAGGCTGAATATAACGTGCCAATTCAAAAACGAGCGTTGGACAATCTAAAAACTGAATACTGTGTTGGATGATCTCGTTAAAAAACTGATAAGACGATTGGGTATCCATAGGCAATGCCAACACATGTTGTAACTGCTGCAATTGTGCAGGCGAAAATCCAAGCTGCTCAGGAATCTTACCCTGTACAGATAAATAGCGTAACCAAAGTTGATAATAGCCATTTGGAATTTGAATTTCGCTCATGTGCTTGCTCATCTTGACATGCATCATTTTCTTTTGTCGTTTAATGTATAAAAACTGGCAAATACTGTCAAAACAAATCTGCCCAAGCCCGTCATACTGCAAACAGGATTGACCAGAGTGAAATAAAATAAAATGAATGCACTTGTCCAATATCATGCTACGCCAATAGTACGCAGCAATCTCGATTTTAAATTAGCCGATGTGCCGCGTTACTGGTTTGCGGGTGATCCGTTTCTGACCCGCATGTTTGACGCTTTAAGCCTGACTTTTCCTGATGGCGAGCGTTATTTCATTCAATCGGTACGTTTGTTCCGTGATCAAATTCAAGACCCAGACTTAAAACAGCGTGTTGCCGATTTTATTCGGCAAGAAGCTCAGCACGGCATTGCACATGACAAAATGAATCAGGTTATGAAAGATCAAGGCATGCCTGTAGATCAATTTATCCATCGTCTAAACAAAGTGTTTAAGTTTGAACTCAAATATCGCTCGCCCCAATACAATATCGCCATGACAGCGGCTGCAGAACATTTAACTGCACTCATGGCAGAAACTTTTTATGGCGAAAAAGAAACGTTACAAGATGCACATCCGTATGTCCGCGCCTTATTTGCATGGCATGCGATTGAAGAAATGGAACATCGTGATGTGGCGTTTGATGTAATGCAGCAGGTAGGCAATGTGCCTGAAGTGACCCGAAAAATGGCGTTGGTGCTGACCACAGGTTTAATGTTCGGATTTACCCTGTACCGCGCCAATGTCATGCTGAGATGCGATGGGTTTAATCGTACCCAGCGCCTTAAAATGAATGTACGTGGCTTGCAATGGCTGTTTGGCAAACAAGGGAAATTACGCAAAATGCAATCACAATATCGTGATTGGTTTAAACCTGACTTTCACCCTAGCCAACATCCAATCATCGCGCAATATGATGTCTGGCTTGAGACTTTGGCGCAAACAGGCGACCCAATTCAGGCAGGTGAAGCATTTTGGCAGGCAGGAAAATAAAGCTTTTGGTTTTGCTTGGCTTTTAACCAATGAACACCTAAGCATTGCTTAGCTTTATACAAACTTGCCTCTAATATCTTTATATAAAGTAAGGCATAAGGCAATGCTGCGTCATATCTTATTATTTCTTATTTATGAGTGACCAACACAGTTTAAGCGTAAGAGATCGCTGTTACAGCTCCATCTCCTACGCAGAAAAAGGTTTTAGTCCTGATTCATAATAAAAAAGTATTGGCGATAATATTTCAGCTCGGCAATCGAATCACGAATATCATCCATCGCCAAATGCGACGCATTCTTTTTCAAACCGCTCATAATTTCTGGACGCCAGCGCTTTGCCAACTCTTTCACTGATGAAACATCCAAATTACGATAATGGAAGTACTGTTCCAATTCAGGCATTAAACGGTGTAAGAAACGGCGGTCTTGGCAAATAGAGTTACCACACATTGGGGATGTTTTAGGATTGACCCATTTCTTTAAAAACTCGATAGTTTGCTGTTCTGCATCCTGCGCAGTGAGTTTGCTACGGCGTACACGTTCAATTAAACCTGACTGCCCATGCTGACGCGTATTCCACTCATCCATAGCATTTAAAATGCGGTCAGGTTGATGCACTGCAAGCACAGGCCCTTCTGCCAAAATATTCAAATGATCATCGGTCACAATGGTGGCCACTTCAATAATCTGGTCATTGTCGGTATCTAGACCGGTCATTTCCAAATCAATCCAAATCAGGCGAGTATCAGGCGTGCTGCTCATAAATGTGCAATCTTATTCGGCTTAAAAACAACATAGTAGCAAATTTCTTGCTTCTTGGCTGTAACTGTGCCCCCGCTTCATGCTATTTTTGCCATCCTGAGCTCATGGTTTTTTAGGATATGAATGGCTTTAATTCGTAAACGTCGATTGACTGAACAACAGCAACGTCGAATTGAAAAACAACACAAGTCACGTCAGGCAGACATTGACACTTCACATGATTTAGAAGGCTTGGTGGTACAACACTATGGTCGTCAATTAGAAGTGCAGGCTTTATCTGTTCCTGAAATTCATCCTGAAAAACCTGTGGTGCACGCAGGTGAGCCTGAACCGTTTTGGAAACCTATCGAAATAGGCAGCATTTGGCGTTGTCATACTCGCACCAATTTAGAATTATTGGTGACGGGAGATCGGGTCAAATGGCAAGCCGATCCGAATACAGGTTTAGGGATTATTACCGCGATTCATCCACGCCAATCTTTATTGACCCGACCTGATCGTTATCACAAAGTTAAACCTGTTGCCGCCAATATCAGTTTGATTGTGATTGTTTTTGCGCCTTTGCCTGAACCTGCACCGGGCTTGATTGACCGCTATTTGGTTGCTTGTGCCGATGCCGATATTCCCGCCTTATTGGTCTTAAACAAATCTGATTTGCTCAAAGAAAACGACCCGATTTTAGACTTGCTTAAGGAATATCAAGACTTGGGGTATGAAGTCATGCAAACCCAGTCCGATGCGAATTTAGAGCATTTGGCGGCACGTTTGGCAGGTGAAACGGTGGCTTTTGTTGGACAATCGGGTGTGGGGAAAAGCTCGCTGATTAATGCCATCGTGCCTGAAGCGGCGCAAAAGACCAATATCATTTCAGAAAACTCAGCACTTGGACAACACACCACAACCTCTACCCGCTTAATTGGCTTTGGAGATGGTGCAGCCTTAATTGACTCACCGGGGATTCGTGAATTTGGTTTATGGCACTTAAGCCAAGATAAAATTCAAAATGGTTTTCCTGAAATTGAAAACCTGCTGGGGCATTGCCAATTCCGCAACTGTACCCATAAACATGAAAAGCAATGTGCGCTGCGACTGGCTGCTGCAGAAGGTGAAATATTATCGCGTCGTTTAGACAGTTATTTAAGACTGTGTGATGAAATTGCCGAAGCGCAACAAAAAAATTAATTTTATTATGGCGCTGCCCTTGAAGCGGTGTTTTTGATCGCCATATTTATACGCTATACTCTTGAACAATTTTGACATTGTAATTAGGTGACTTGTGGAACGTTGGTTCGAATTTATGGGGAATCATCCCTTCTTATTTGGGACGCTGGCTGTATTGGTAGTGTTGTTCTTTGTGTTAGAAGGTCAACGCAATGGTCGCAAAATTTCCCCACAATCTTTGGGTATTTTAGTCAAAGCTAAAAATGCCATGTTGATTGATTTACGTGATGCCAAAGATTTCCGTGAAGGTCATATCAGTGGTAGCCGCAATATTCCCTATAGCCAAATTACCAAGCATGTTGAAGAGTTAAAAACCTCAGATCGCCCATTGGTCTTTATCTGTAACTTGGGTCAGGTTGCAGGCAGTGCTTTACAACAGGTCGCACATACCGATGCCTATCGTTTAGATGGCGGTATTAGCAACTGGAAAGCACAAGGTTTACCTTTAGTAAAAAGCAAATAGTTTTACCCAATATTTTTCGCAAGGAGAACAATCATGGCTGAAGTCACTATTTATTCAACGACTGTATGTCCATACTGCATTCGTGCAAAACAACTCCTTGAGCGTAAAGGCGTTGCCTATAAAGAAATTAATTTGTCGAATGAAGCGCCTGAAGTACGTGTTGAATTAATGCAACGCACCAATCATCGTACCGTTCCACAAATTTTCATCAATGACCAGTTTATTGGCGGCTTTGACCAATTATATGCGTTAGATCGCGAAGGCAAGCTCGATCAATTATTGGCATAAACATAACACGATAACCAACTCTTAAGGATTTAACATGAGTGAAGAACAACAAGCTCAACCACAATTGGCATTAGAGCGTATTTATACCAAAGACATTTCTTTTGAAGTTCCTGGGGCACAAGTATTTACCAAAGAATGGCAGCCTGAATTGAACATCAACCTGTCATCTTCTGCAGAAAAAATTGATCCAACCCACTTTGAAGTAGCATTAAAAGTTGTGGTTCAAGCCAACAACGCAGGCGATACTGCATTTATTGTTGATGTTACCCAAGCTGGTATTTTCCTGATTGATGGCGTTGAAGAAGAGCGTTTACCGTACATTCTTGGCGCATACTGCCCGAACATTTTGTTCCCATTCTTGCGTGAAGCAGTGAATGATATGGTTACCAAAGGCAGCTTCCCACAATTATTGTTAACGCCAATCAACTTCGATGCCGAGTTTGAAGCCAATATGCAACGTGCTCAAGCCGCTGCAGCTGAAGGTCAAGCTTAATTCGCGATTGGATATAAAAAAACCGCTGAAATTTCAGCGGTTTTTTATGTCATCCGTTTGCTGATGGACGATCAAAATTAAAAATCATCATCCTGAGATGGATCTCGATACAAGGCATCATGAATCGCTTCGACCAATTGCTGCGCAATTTCCTGTTTCGAGGCTTTTTCCAAATCGCGTTTTTCCATACGGTAGCTTTCGGCAAAAAATACCGTCATGGCATTTTCATCGGAAGCAAAACCAATATCGGCACGGGAAACGTCATTGCAGGCAATCATATCCAGTTTTTTCGCCACCAACTTGCCTGCTGCATACTCTTCTACATTGCGGGTTTCTGCAGCAAAGCCAACCATAAACGGACGTTTTTCCTGTTGCGCAATGGTCGCAACAATATCAGGGTTTTTGACCAACGCCACATTCAGCTCATCGCCTAATTTTTTAATTTTGTGTTCCGCAATTTCTGCCACGCGGTAATCTGCCACCGCGGCTGTAGCGATGAAAATATCACAGCCTTGTTCAAGCATCTGCAAACTGGTATCTAGCATTTGAATTGCAGAAGACACATTAATTCGCTGTACCCCATTTGGCGTATCTAAACTAACTGGGCCTGCAATAAGCGTGACTTTTGCCCCTGCTGCATAACAGGCTGCAGCCAAAGAAAAACCCATTTTGCCTGTACTATGGTTAGAAATATAACGCACAGGGTCTAAAGCTTCGCGGGTTGGGCCTGCTGTAATGGTGACATTTTTGCCTGCCAACATGCCAAATTTTTCCACCAAAGCACGCTGTGCCTGATGAAAATACTGCGTCACCTGATGCGCCAAATCTTCAGGTTCTGGCATACGCCCTAAACCAACATCTCCACAGGCTTGTTCGCCCGCATCGGGCATAATTACATGCACGCCATCTTCCACCAAAGTGGTTAAGTTACGCTGTGTGGCTTTGGCTGCCCACATTTGCTGATTCATGGCAGGTGCAACCCAAACTGGTGCAGTGGTGGCTAAATATAAAGTACTGAGCAAATCATCGGCCAGACCTGCAGCAAATTTGGCTAAGGTGTCGCAACTGGCGGGCGCAACCAAAATTAAATCGGCCCACCGTGCCAATTCAATATGCCCCATGCCTGCTTCGGCTTCGGTATCTAATAATTCGGTATGTACTGGATTGCCTGACAGTGCTTGAAAGGTCAGCGGTGTAATAAAAGCTTGTGCCCCCTTGGTCATGACCACGCGAACACTAAACCCCGCATCCTTTAAACGACGCACTAAAATCGCACTTTTATAGGCCGCAATGCCGCCTGTCACAGCTAAAATAATGTTTTTATGAGGGAGGACGCTTAAATCGAAGCTCACAAATAAGCCACCTTTTTGTTGCAGTGGCGCTCACAATAGCATTAAATAATGTCATTCCCAAGAGATCTGTTGGGATTTAAGTTTCAAATTTAGAATAAAAAAGTCAAATAACAATGCATTTATCTATTAAACATTGGCCTGAACAAGAACGGCCACGTGAGCGTCTGATTCAAAATGGTGCTGCAAGTTTGTCCGATGCCGAACTACTGGCTATTTTCCTGCGCTCAGGCTCGCAACAACATTCTGCGGTGGAGTTGGCACGATTGCTAATTCAGCATTTTGGCAATCTCACTACTTTACTCGATGCACCCATTGCCGAGTTGTGTCAATTTCACGGCATGGGTAACAGTAAATATTCACAGCTCATGGCAGTTAAAGAACTCGGACGGCGTTATGTGGCTGAACATTTAAAACAAGATGCACTAGAGCTTAGCAACTCCAAACGTTTGATGGAGTATTTGCGTTTTGAACTTTTGGGCGAAACCCAAGAAGTGTTTGCGGTACTTTGTCTAGATGCCTGTTTACGCAAAATCAGCTTTAAAAAGTTATTTTATGGCGCAGTGAATTCGTGTGAAATTTCTATTAATCAATTGCTGCGTTTTGCAATTAGCCAACACGCTACGGCGATTGTGATTGCACACAATCATCCTTTCGGATTGCCACATCCCTCACGTGCAGATTTAATCCTGACGCAGCAGATTCAGCAAGCCTGTCAGTTGCTAGAGCTGCGTTTGATCGATCACTGTATCATCTCAAGTGAAGGTAATTTTTCCTTTGCCGAACAACAACTGCTTAAATTTGAGCACACTTAAAATTTGCATATTGACAAAGCCTGCACAAGCACAGAAGATCATCAAAAAATTGTGATGATTCTAATAAAATGATAGTCGATCAACCCAGTGTATTTAACTTACTGTTTTCTTGGCGGGGCACGATTTTACCGAAGGTCTTACCGCCTTTGGGCGTGGTGATGTTGATCTCCACCATTATTGGCGGTTTGTCTTATATTGGTTATTTTCATTTTCCAGAATTGCCTTTGGTTGGCTTTACTTTAATTGGGGTGGTGCTGTCGATTTTTTTGGGCTTTAAAAACTCTGCCTGTTATGACCGTTGGTGGGAGGCACGTAAACTTTGGGGCATGCTGATTGCCAACGCGCGCCACTTTGACCGCGACTGCCGTATACTTAGTCAAGCACGACGTGAACGCGTCATTCAGCACGTCATTGTATTTGCCAATGTCTTGCGCGACCGCCTGCGTCATCAAACTGCCAATCCAACCGAGTTAATTCAAACCAGTGGCATGAGTCAGCAAGCAATTACCCAACTGTATCAACAAGCCAATGCGCCGCAATACACGCTCAGTTTGATTCAATGGGAGTTAATGCAAGCACTTAAAGAGGGCGAAATTTCCGATATTATTTACACACAAATGAATCAACACGTCACAGAGCTGAGTTTGGTACTCACGGGTTGTGACCGTATTGCTACCACACCGCTCCCTTTTGCGTATTCAGTCCTACTTAACCGAACAGTGTACTTTTTCTGTTTTATGTTGCCCTTTAGTTTAGGGTCTACACTCGGATTGGCGACTCCGCTTTTGGTCGGTATTTTGGCTTATACTTTTTTAGGTCTGGATGCGCTCAGTTCTGAAATTGAAGAACCTTTTGGCACGCAAAGCAATGACTTACCTTTAGATGCCATGGTAAGAACCATTGAAATTGAATTATTGGGTACGTTGGGTAAACCAACGCCACCACCAATTCAGGCACAGGACAATAATTTGCTTTAGACCCTCTTCCCAACCTTCTCCCAGAGGGAGAAGGAGTTTTTATCCTTTCTAAATTTTAATAATGGATATCACATCTGCTTATATGAGAAGGTTGGGATGAGGGAGTTACTCAACAAAACTCTCCCAAATCCCAATTTGACCATCTTTCACCCGCGGAATATTGCCCAATTTAATCCACGGCATATTTTCACCATGAAAATCGCTGCCGACAGATACTTTTAGACCATGTTCAGCAATCATGCGATCCACCATTTGACGGGTCGATGCAGGGTCAATATTAGGCGGCAATTCCACTGCATCACCCCCATATTTGGCAAAAATTTCAATCAAATAACGAATATTGGTCGCAGATAAATCATAACGGGTTGGATGCGCCAACACGGCAAAACCCTGACTGTCATGAATTACCCGAATCGTATCTTCCAAACTCAAGCCATCAAATTTCACATAAGCCTTTTTGCCTTCTTTGATGTATTTATCAAATGCTTGCTGCACACGCGTTACAATGCCTTTTTCTTGTAAGGTTTTGGCAATGTGCGTACGGGTAATCCGATCTGCTACGCCTTCGACTTTAAGAAGTACATCATTATAAATATCTTGTCCAATCAGCGGAGTGAGTAAATCACAAATTTGTTTGGCACGTTCTGCACGAATTTGTTTTTGCTGTTCCAGCAGCGCCTGTAAAGGTGCAGGATTTTGCATGTTTAGCGCCACCACATGCACGCTATAGCTTTTTTTAGTGGCAGGACGTGACCATTGACTGGAAATTTCCACTCCCGAAATAATCTTTAAATCTTGCCCCTGAGCCGCTTGCTCTGCCAAAGCCAGCCCATCCATTGTGTCATGATCAGTCAATGCCAAGGTATGAATGCCCTGCTGAATTGCCGCAGACACCAATTCTCCAGGTGACAAAGTTCCATCAGAAATATTACTGTGTGTATGTAAATCTACGCCGTGCATCACTTATACTATGTCATTTATTTGATCAGATTTAGATACTCTAACATGAAAGCACTTTTAGACTTTGTGCCCCTCATTATTTTCTTTTATTTATACAAAACTGTAGATCCAAAAGATACTAATCATCAATTACTACAACTGATCGGCTCTGCAGGCGGTGTCGATAACAACCATATTTTGGTGGCCACCACAGGTCTGATCATCTCGATGTTAGTGGTGTACGGCGCATTGTTCATCATGCAAAAATTCCGTTTAGATAAACAACAGTGGATTGTGCTGTTTATGACCGTAATTTTTGGTGGCGTTACTTTAATGTTAAGCGATGACTTTTATATTCGCCTGAAAGCTGCCATTTTAAACATTGTATTTGCAGGTGCTTTTTTGCTATCACCATGGTTCAGCAAAGACCGTAAACCACTGATTCAACGCTTATTTGGGCCTGTGTTCAACTTGGCCGAAGCTGGCTGGAAAAACCTGAATTATACTTGGGCAGCCATGTTTGCAGTCATGTCTTTCCTACACGTATTTTTTGCATTTTTATTTATGGACGGAAAATATTGGGGCGAATTCACTGCTTTTGGTGACATGATTGTGATGTTTTCCTTTATCATTGTGCAGTTTATTGTATTGCGCAAATACTTTAAAACATCTGAATAATTTCTGATCTGCGATATTCGAGAGTAACTATGCCTTTATTTGTTCTGAGTTGTACTGACCGTGAAGGTACACTGGAAAAACGTCTTGCGACCCGTCCTGCACATCTTGCACGTTTGCAACAACTCGATGCCGAAGGTCGCTTAATTGTGGCGGGGGCAATGCCAAAAGACCCAAGCAATCCACAAGCAGGCTTTTATGGCAGCACCATGATTGTCGATTTTGACAGTCGTGAAGCACTCGATGCTTGGCTACAAGATGAACCTTTCTTAAAAGAAGGCGTATATAGCCACATTGACGTTAAGCCATTCAATAAAGCATTCCCTCAAGGATAAGCGCTATGCGTTTCGTTGTTGCCAGTGTTGTTGCTGTTCTGCTCAGTTCACCTGTATATGCTGTTGAGCCAGCCACAACCACACCTACTGCACCTGCTCCTGCTGCTGTGACCAACACGGCAGCTGTAGCAACAGCCAATGGGGTTACTCCTGCACAAGATAAGCCCCTGACTGCAGAACAAATTGCCAAAAATAAAGCCCTTCAGGAAGCTAAAACCAAAGCCTTGATTAAAGATCAGAGCACACGTTTGCAACAACTTGAACAGGCAAACCTCGATGCTTTGGCACAGAATCAGGAACTGCAACTTAAAAACGATAATTTAGGCGTGCAAGTTCAAGTACTGCAAAGTGAACGCAGTGCGCAAATGTTTTTATACGGTGCTGCAACACTCGCGGTTGGCGTATTGCTCGGCTTCTTAATTGCTAGCTATGTCTATACCAAACGTCGCCGCCAATGGTAAGGTGAGCATTCACCTCTTGATTTAAGGTACTCTGGTTTTGTTTCAGCCTATTCAAACTGCCGAGCTGGATTGGCAACTGGTCGATGGTATTGATGTGCCCATTTCCAAACAATTTGGCGATGTGTA
Source organism: Acinetobacter sp. YH16053 (assembly GCF_013417035.1). NCBI lineage: Bacteria > Pseudomonadati > Pseudomonadota > Gammaproteobacteria > Moraxellales > Moraxellaceae > Acinetobacter > Acinetobacter sp. YH16053. The sequence continues at coordinate 9,998 of NZ_VPEP01000021.1, read as the reverse complement.
TTTCTCTAAAGACAACGGTTTATTAGAAACACGGCATGTGTTTTTACAGGGCAATGACTTACCCATCCGTTTAGCAGCGCTGAATGATTTTGAATATTTTTGTGTAGGCGAAACAGGCTTTGGTACAGGCTTAAATATTTTAGCGCTCTGGCAATTATGGCAACAGGTACGTCCCAATAATCGCAGCCATTTACACGCAATTTCTGTCGAAAAATTTCCACTTTGCAAAGCCGATCTTATACGTGCCTTAGCGGCTTGGCCCGAACTCAGTCATCTGTCTGAACAGCTGATTCAGCAATACCCTGCCGCTATTGCAGGCTGTCATCGTTTAAACTTTCCAGATGAACGCTTTAGCCTAGATTTATGGCTAGGCGATGCTCAGGAAGTTTTTCCTGTCATTGCTAAAACTGCTCCTGTCAATGCGTGGTTTTTAGATGGCTTTGCACCCGCCTGTAACCCCGATATGTGGCAGGAAACCGTGCTCAACCCGATTGTAGCACTGTCCGATTATGGCACGACTTTTGCCTCATTTAGTGTGGCAGGCGTACTCAAACGTGGCTTAAAACAACACGGTATTCACATCACCCGCCCACGCGGTTTTGGGCATAAACGGGAAATGCTGAAAGCCATCTGGCAAGCGCCTGAAATAGAGCCAATATCCGATCAGAACGAAACTCAAATTACAACAAATACCACAACAAGCAACCAACAGCGCCATATTGCGATCATAGGCGCAGGAATTGCGGGTTTAAGCTGTGCGTGGGCATTTTCCCAACGAGGGCATCAAGTCACGCTCTATGACCAAACAGCGCCACTTGCAGGCGGTTCTGGCAATCCTTTGGCACTCTTAAACCCAAAACTTTGCCCAATTCATCAAAGTGCTGATCATTTAATGACTTTGGCATGGCAACATGCTTTAAATCACTATGCCGCATTCAAAGCATTTCGTCCGTTGCAGATTCATCAACTGGCACTTAAACATGCCGATGAATTGCTGGATTTAGCCGCACAATACCCAAAAGGTATTTTAGCAGCACAGAGTGCAACCGAACTTACGCCACAAAGCGACTTTGCCAGTTTAAGCTTATTGCAAGCAGGAGCAGTTTCTCCACATCAACTGCGTGATGAAATTCTTGCGCATCCGCACATTCAGTTTCAGCAAGCTCAAATTAAACAAATCACCACGACAGCACAGCAACTGATCTTACACAGCGTAGATGCTGAACTCGGAACATTTGATCATGTCATCGTCTGTGCAGCGCTGCAAAGCGGTGCTTTTTTTGAACATTACCCTGTGCTTAAATCCATTCGCGGACAAGTCAGCTGGGTAAATAATACAGATCAGGCTTTGCCATTATCACAAGCCTATAGCTATGGCGGCTATTGCATGCAGCTCAATGCCGATCAACTGATCTTAGGTGCATCGTTTTATCCAAATCGGGAAGATTGTGACGTCTTGGTAGAAGACCATGTGCATAACTACGAACTTATCCACAGTGTCTTTCCTACGTATTCCGAAAACTTAGCACCCGTAGACACTTGGCAAGGTCGTGCTTCGCTACGCGCCCAAAGTCAGGATTATTTTCCCCTACTTGGCAAAATGCGTGATGATCAGGAAATTTACAGCTTTGCAGGACTCGGTTCTAAAGGCTTTTTATTTGCTCCGTTGTGCAGTGAAATACTGGCAGCACAAGTTTTAGCGGAAGCATGCCCTGTACCTAAAAACTTAGTACAAAAACTGGCAGCTACACGTTTTCAGAAAAAGGTGAAAACCAAGAAGCCTTATTTTAAAGCTCCTCCACCTTCAAGCTAACGCTCGCTTAGAGAAAATAGAAATAAAACGATACCCAACAAAAAAGCGCCTTACGGCGCTTTCTTCATATTGATGATACTTAGTGACCTTGTTCCAAAGGCATGCCTGCGTCGCGCGCAGCACGTGTACCACCCATTAAAACCACATATTCACGTGAGCTGTCCAAACCTTCTAGTTTTTCCGCTGCACGTGGGGCTTTACTTCCGCCACCACATAAAATGTAAATGGGTTGATCCGCCGACACCTGAGTAAGACTCTCTGCTGATAGATCGTTAATTGGCTGATTCACAGCACCTTTAACATGAGCTTCTGCATAAGCACTTGCATCACGTACATCCCAGATAATCGCGTCAGCTGGGAACTCAAATGTTGTAATTTCTTGTTTACGGATCATTGCGCACTCCTTTGATGTAAAACAACACTTGGCAAATGAAGAAAACATCCCTAGCATCTCAGATATTGTTTCCATTTGCAAAGGTCTTCATTATGCCTTCTTTCGATATTGTTTCTGAATTAGAACTTTTTGAAGTGAATCATGCGGTTCAAAACACACAAAAAGAAATCGGTACTCGTTTCGATTTTCGTGGTCAGGATGTTTCTATCGACCTCAATGAAAAAAACAAAGAGATTAAAATCTCCACTGAAAGTGATTTCCAATGTGAGCAAGTGTATACCATGCTCGAAAATCACTTCTATAAGCGTAAAGTCGACATTCAGGCGCTTGACCCACAAAAAATGACCGCATCAGGTAAAAATGTGATTCAAGTGATCAAACTTAAAGATGGTCTTGACTCAGATACCGCAAAAAAAATTAACAAAGCCATTAAAGACAGTGGCATTAAAGTGCAATCTTCTATTCAGGGTGACAAAATTCGTGTGACCGACAAGAAACGCGACACATTGCAACAAGTAATGGCGTTCTTGAAAGAGCAACAATTTGGTCTGCCACTGCAATTTAACAACTTTAAAGATTAATTTGGGGATGTCATGACACCAACCAATCGCTTAAACAAACTGGTCAAAGCAACATCAAAATTGCCGAAAGGCATTCAAAGCCGCCTTTTGAGTCAAGCCTTTGGTCGTGTCGTGCCGATGGTGGGCACTGCGAAAATTCGCTATCAAGAAGTAACCCCATCGCAAGTGGTGGTCAGTCTTGCCAATCATAAAGCCATGCAAAACCATATTGGACAGGTACATGCCTGTGCTATGGCGCTGTTGGCTGAAACTGCCACAGGTTTTGTAACTGCCATGAATGTGCCTGATAGTGCCATTGTGCTGATTAAAAGCCTGAAAGTGGACTTTAAACGTCCAACTCAAGGTGCAATGACAGCCATTGCCACACTCAGCCCAGAACAGCAACAACTCATGCACAGCACCGACAAAGGTGAAACACTGGTCAATGTCAGTGTGATTGATGAATCAGGCGAAGCTCCGATTCAGTGTGAAATGTTGTGGGCATGGGTGTCAAAAGCACATTTAAAGCAGAAACAAGCCTAACGCCTGTTTCCTCTCCAAGAAAAAATCCCAGCTACTGTGCTGGGATTTTTTTCATTACGATGTTTGACTAGCTTGATACTTATGATGCTTGACTAGCCTGAGCTTCTAAAAACTTCTGTTTGGCTTCTTCAGGAATCTGACGTTTTGAGCCTTTGACATCAACCGCAACAAAGGTAAATACCCCTTCGGTAACACGCACAGCTTCACGTGAATCGTCATGGCTATCCCACACTTCAATTTGCATTTGAATAGAGGTATTGCCCACTTTTAGAATTTTGGTGTAGCAACTGATCACATCGCCCACTTTTACAGGCACCAAAAAAGTCATTTGGTTAATGGAAATCGTGGCACAACGTCCTTTACTAAAACGCTCGGCATGAATCGCACCAGCCAAATCCATCTGTGAAACGATCCAGCCTCCAAAGACATCTCCACTCCAGTTGGTATCTGCTGGCATGGCAATTGTTTGTAGGGAAAGTACTCCCTCTGGTTTTGCATGAGAATCTGACACGTTCACTCCGGACATTTGCATTAAATTAGCACGAACAGTGCATTAAGACTGGGCATTGAGTTGCTGATCCAACCACTGTTGTAATTCAGTCGCTCGTAGCGCGCCGCTTATTCTAGCAATTTCATTGCTTTTATTCATCAATACCAGTGTTGGAATACTGCGCACATGGAATGCACTGCTTAAGCGTGGATTGGCCTCGGTATCAATTTTGGCAAACACCACCTGCGGATTCTGCTTGGCAACTGTTGCAAAATGTGGTGCCATCATCTTGCAAGGACCACACCAGTCCGCCCAAAGATCAATCAGAATAGGTAAATCGCTATTTTGGATAAAATTACTGAAATTTTGCTCATTCAATTCAATGGGTGCAAGCGGAATCAGCGCTTGATGACACTGCCCACATGCAGGATTGGCAGATAATTTATCTTCAGGCACACGGTTTTTTGCACCACATCCAGGGCATACAATAATCATTTACTGAACTCCAAACAGTTGCTGTAAAAACTCTAATTGGGTCTGAATCGCTTTTTTAAACCATTCTCCATGATAAATATCGAAATGTTGCATATCCCACTCCTCATATTGCACATAAGGTGCAATATTGGTGGCCGCTTCACGACTCGACTCAATTGGAATCAGGCTGTCACGCTGCGCAGCAATAAATAACACAGGAATATTGATTTGCCGCACTTCTTGAATGGGACGATAACGAATCAAATTAAAAAATACCCGCGCAGGAATTTCCCCACTCCAGTAATAGTCGGGGTTCACAATGGACATATAACCTGCATAACTGTCTGCAGTCGGTAAAAAACACAGTTCTTTTTGCGCCACTACTGCCAGTGTTTTAGGTGACATCCCCACCTTTGCTCCCATATAGTCCTGACTGGAAATTTTTAGGGCTTTCGGAAGTTGCTGCAAAGGATATAACTTGGCACTTTCCGCACCATCTACAAAAGGCACTTGTACCATGACCGCGGCAATATTGTGTAAGCGTGAGGCCAAACTCAGCACATATCCGCCACTCAGAGAAGTTCCCCACAGAATCATGCGTTTGGCATCAATCGACTTACGTTCCGCAATATGTGAAATCATGCTGCGCCAGTCGTCTAACTGCGCCTCTATGGATACCAACTCACGTGGACGCCCCGTACTTCCGCCCCAATAGCGATAATCGAATAACACCACGGCATAGCCTGCCTGAGCAAAATGCTGTGCGTATTGCACCAATTTAAAATGACGCAAGGCTGCTAGACCATGCGCCATCAGAATCACCGCGGGTTTTTCTATAGATTTAGGGCGATAAAAGTCTGCAGCAATCACCTCGTGATCACTTTTGACATATAAAGGCTCGACCGTATAGGAATGCATAAGCGCTCCATTGCGTTATTTTATCGTTATCATCGTTATAAATATTTCAGAACATTCTGCTCTTGAATCTGCTTAATGCTATCATAAAGCATATTGTCATGAATAAAATGATGGAGTATTCCCATGTCTGAACAAGTCGGTTTTGCGGGTCAAATTGGTCCTGAGCATGTGAGCCAAGTTGTAGAAAAGGGCTTTAAGTCAATTATTAATAACCGCCCAGATATGGAAGGTGGTGCTGAGCAACCAACCAGTGCGCAAATTGAAGAAGCTGCACGTGCAGCAGGCTTAGATTATGTCTATCAACCTGTGGTGTCTGGTCAAATTACTGAAGTCGATGTGCGTACTTTTGCCAATCACTATAACGAATTGCCAAAACCTGTGTTGATGTTCTGCCGTACGGGTAACCGCTCAAACAACTTATTCCAGTTGGCAAAACAAATGGATTTGTTGGATGACTAAACCCATCCTCAAATATGTATTTTGCTGTGTTCTGATCTGCAGCAGTGTCTCGCTGAGTCACGCTCAAAACGATGCTAAGGCTTAAATAGCAAAATCAGTGTTGCAGGTCAGATGAATGCTGCCAAATTTTCACAGTTGATGCGATGAGGTTTTAAATCTGTGATTGTGAATCGTCCTGACCAAGAAATCGGCAATGCTATTAAGGTGAGTGAATTACATAATATCGCAGAAAAATCTCAGATCAGTGAGCTTTATCAGCCCGTTAATAGCGGTAAAATTTTTCAAACAGACATTCTTGAATTCGCTAAATATTATAATGAGCTTCCTAAACCCATTCTGATGATTTGTCGTAGTGGCGCTCGTTCTAGTGCGGTATTTCATTAGGCAAAATCTCAAGGTTTGTTGCATGAATAAAGTTTTATTGGTGGTGATGTGTGTCTTGGCTCTGAGTGCTTGTAGTTCTATGCAAGTACGCCCGACGGTGGGTGTGAATGTGGGGACTTCGCTCTAATTTTTAAATTAGATTCCCATAAAAAAACAGCGCCGAAGCGCTGTTTTTTTTAAATATAATTTCTATTGATAATCTACATAAATCGTGGATACTTTACCATCTGGTGAAGAAACAGAAACTTTCAACGTATCTCCTACCGCACATTCTTTTAGACGATAGCCATAGTAACTTTGATTACTATTTTTGAAAGTGCTTGGTGTCAAAAGATCAAAGACATTTGCGACAGGTGAACTTCCTGTTGCTAACTCTGCAGTACAAGATAAATTATTGGCTTTTGTATTATCCTCAGGAGTAACACTTATTGTGGTACCTGTTGGCATAGGCACACTTTGAGCGCTATTTCCATACATATTAAAAGACAATAAACTTCCACTTGCCTTTACATTAGTAAAGGTTGGTGTATTTTCAGCAAATGCAAATAATAATTGCTGACGGATGACCGTATCTAAATTATCGTCACATGTGTCTGCGATATTCGGCTGTCTAATTGTAGATGGAGCACAGGTCGCTTTGTTTCCTAATACCGCACGATTATAAAGAAATTCACCAATACCATAATCTTTGTTATATTGATTATCCTCGTTATCGTCACGGAAAAAGCTACCAATATTACTAAGAAGTCGATCTACGCCTTTAGTATAAAGATTATCGCCATCTAAATCTGTAAAGCTTTTATCACCCTCAACATAAGCCAATACAGTCACACGATTATCTAAAGGACGAGGTTCTTGTGTTGTTAGAGTTACAGAACATACTCCTTGGACTGTTGAACAATTAGGTTCAACCTTCCCTCCCTCAGAAACAAAGCTAATTACTGTACCATCTGGAACAGGGTTCCGTGTACGATCAACCATTCTCGCTGTAATAGTTGCAGTGTCACCATCAATTACATTCTGTAATGAATTTTTAGATACTGATAAACTTAATCCATCTTGAGTGACTCGACCAATAGATACAGATACATTTTTAGATACAGCCGAAACATTTTTGTCTGAAACTAAAGTTGCTCTTATCTCCACAGGTCCAGGTTTATCTCCAGGATAAAGATTCACAATCACTTTACCATTCGAATCACTTTTTATAGTTTTGTTATTTTGATTACCAAATGATACGAACGATAAATCTTCTGGTGCTTGTACTTTCTCAATCAAAACATCTTGATCTGCTACAGGTACACCATTTGCATACAAAGTAAATTCAATTTGACCAGATGATGCTGAACCACTTTTTCTAATCCCCAAATTAACTTGATTAGATGTATATACTAATGAGTTAGCTTCAAGTGCCTTAATATTGACATCAACTTCAACTTCTGGGATGTTTAAACCTTTTGCTGAAATTTTATGCGTCCCTGTACACAACTTTCCATCTATACCAATTGCTTTGTATGATGTCGTAACATTTCCTTGATTTGATGAAACAACTGTAGCTGGTTCAAATTTACCACAAGTTGCAGTGAACTCAACGTTGACATTATTTTGATTAACTTTCGTCTTTGCATCTTGCGTTTTTAATGTGATATTTGTTGAACCACCAGACTCTAATTGAGTGCTAGCTGCCATCAAATCGACTAAAATAATATTGGTTGCTTGAAGTGAGAAATTAAGTGCTTGTGATGACGCTTGGGCACCATCAAAATCTGCAACTGCAGAAATTTGATAGGCACCATTAGTATTTAAATTTTCAGGTTTAACAGAAATACTCGCTTCACCACTAGTATTGGTTAAAACAGCACCATTGGAACTACCTAAAACAACACCACCAGTCACTGTAAATGTAACCAATGCACCACTAATTCCTTTACCTGACTGATCTGTTACTTTGACTTTAGCGATCACACCCTCTGCTGCGATTGCTTGAGTTAAGCTACCATTGCGATCAATCAACTCAATAGAACTAATATTAACAGATTTTACTTCTTCACCTGTACTAGGATTCAGAGCATTACCTGTAGTAGAACCTTTCGTATTATAATAACCATCACTTCCACCGCCACCACAGCTAGCCAATAAAACTGCTAAAGCCACAGCCGAAAACTTCAAACTAATTTCTTTCTTTTTCATTGAGTTAATCCCCAAATCCCTCTAAAACTATGAGTTGATCAAACATATAATTAATATTGTCAGATATGTAACCACAGTTACTGCTTTATGTAAATAAAAGCATGATAAATGTTTTGCTCGTGTTAGCCTGAATTTATTTATTACCTGAAGTAGCTCACAAATGTACGACCTCATTATTATTGGTGCAGGCACCGCAGGCATTAGCGCCTATAAAGAAGCGATTAAATACACCCAAAACCTAATCATCATCAATCACGGTCCATGGGACACCACCTGTGCCCGCGTTGGTTGTATGCCCAGCAAAGTTCTCATCTCTAGTGCCAATCGCATGCACGACATACAACATGCACAAGAAGTTGCACTCACGGTAGATGCAAAAATTGATACATCCCAAATCATGACGCACGTACGCCAATTACGTGATCGTTTTACCCGTGCCACACAAAAAGATGTAGATCGTTGGGAAGCATCCCATAAGATTTCAGGTTTTGCGACTTTTATAGATGCCCATACAATTCAAGTGAATGGACAGCAATATCAGGCAAAAGCTTTTATTATTGCAGTCGGTTCTACTCCTGCTTATGAGCAAGCATGGAAAGAAAAATTAGGCGAACGCTTAATCACATCAGATCAAATCTTTGAATTAGAGAACTTACCCCAATCTTTGGCCGTCATTGGCAGTGGTGTAATTGCAATCGAATTGGCTCAAGCTATGCAACGCTTAGGGGTAGATACCACTATTTTTGCCCGTAGTCGTAAAGTTGGTTCACTCCGCAGCCCAGAACTACAAACCATTGCACAAGATACACTCAGTCGAGAATTGAATATCAAATTTGAAACCTTGCCTACACAACTACAAAAAACAGAACAAGGCGTGAAAATTGAATATCAAGAAAATGGACAAATACAAAGCTTAACTGCCGATTATGTATTGGTTGCTACGGGTAGACGCAGCTATTTAGATCAGCTTCATCTGGAAAATATTGATACAAGTTTCAACAACATCAAACAACTCCCAATTGATCCTCATACCAAACAACTCGGACAGCATGCTATTTTTATTGTGGGTGATGCACACACGAATACTCCCATTCAACATGAAGCAGCACATGAAGGGCGTGCAGCCGTGCATAATTGTTTAAGCTTTCCAAACATTGAAAATATAAAAACATTAACACCCATGGGCATTGTGTTTAGCTCACCTGAAATGGCATCTGTAGGACAAAACTATAAACAACTGAAAGAGCAAAATATTGTATTTACGACAGGCTTTGTTTCTTATGAAAAGCAAGGACGTGCCTTAGTTTTAGGTAAAAATAAAGGCGCAATTGAAGTTTATATTGATCAAACCAGCCAAAAACTCTTAGGTGCTGAACTGTTTGTTGATGCTGCAGAACATCTAGCACACTTACTTGCATGGATGATTGATGAAGAGTTTACACTTGAAGATATCTTAAATAAGCCGTTCTACCATCCAACACTTGAAGAGGGTTTAAGAACAGCATTTAAACATGCACGACGACAACTACGCGAAATTCATTAGAATTTAAAAAGTACATGCTGACTCTTTAAAACCATCTACGGATGGTTTTATTTTTTTTCCTTTCCGTATAAAAAAGCCCCCTTGACGTTTATGTCAAGGGGGCTTTGAATAATGAGCTGGCGATGACTTACTCTCACATGGGTAACCCCACACTACCATCAGCGCGAAGAGGTTTCACTTCTGAGTTCGGGAAGGGATCAGGTGGTTCACTCTTGCTATGGTCGCCAGCA
>NZ_VPEP01000001.1:0-370010 GCF_013417035.1 Acinetobacter sp. YH16053 | reverse complement strand
GCTTGGCCAGAAAAATGAGTCGTTCTCGCTGTTCTAAACTAAGTGGTACAGAAACAATTCGAGGCATGTGTGAACATCTGTTAACTAAAAAAACTTTTTCGCATGATTAGTTATTCTTGTCAACTTACTAAACTCATTAAAGGATTTCTTTTTATAATCGAATAAATAGAAGTTTAGCCACTGAACATATTCATTGTTATTGTTTGTTTTAATTAGTTTCATAAACTGAAGAAAACTACTTTGACCTGCTGTTCCTGTATAAAGCTCTATATGACGATTCTTACTCTTTTGAATAATACCTTTTATATCTAACTCTGGTTCTAAAAACTTATTTAGTTTACCCTGCCAACCTTTAGTTTCTTGTCCTACCAATAAAATTCTATTTTGTGATGAATTAAAGTCCTCATCGAAATTAGGGATAAATGGAAAGCTTAAATCTTGTAAACACTCCTTTTCTGATTCGGATAAACTTTTAAGCTTTGAACTTAATACCTCTAATTTGCTTTCAAAGTTAATCATGAACTCTCCTAAGCTTGTATTTATCTCTGGCTGCCTTTATGAAATGTCAGCAGACCCTATTAAAATATAAGTGAGTATAAAAAACTTATCTATATCAACTTACTATAATAATGATTGTACTTCACTTGTTGTGGGCTTTAAATTTAAAAAAATATCAATTTAATTTAGACTCCTCATTCCCCTCGACGAGGCTCTTAAATAATTGATCATCCAACACGTTGAATAAGTCAAACAAAAATATCTTACTTACCCAAAATCATTTCCAACACAAATTTAGAACCAATAAAACCGAGCGCCAATAAAAAGAAACCAATAATGGTAAAGCGAATCGCTTTTTGGCCACGCCAGCCAAACTTATAACGTCCAAGTAACAATGCCCCATAGACAAACCAAGAAATTATACTAAAGGCAGTTTTATGCGCTAAATGCTGTGCAAAGAAATGTTCTATCGTAAAGAAACCAAAGCCTAGTGCGGCTGTGAGTAAAGCAAAGCCTGCAATCAACATATCAAACAGCAAAGATTCCATATCTTGCAAAGACGGCAGCAAATTTACCCAAACTCGACGCTTTTGTTTGTTTTTGAGTTCGCGGTTTTGAAACCACAGTAACACGGCATGAATGGTCGCCATCAACAATACAGCATAAGCAGACAGCGATAAAATAATATGAATATCTAAACCAATCGAGTTTTGGTTAATAAATAAATTATGTTGGCTGAATGAAAAACCAGCGATTAAACCTGCGGCAGCCACAGGAATACCAATCAGGTTCAGCGCAATTACAGGGCGGTAACTGCTGAACAGCAAGCTCAATAACAACATTAAACCCGCAGTAAATGACATTAGGTTAAACACGTTGTAGTTGACACCCATCGGCGTCCACATATCGTTATACAACACGGCAGCATGCAGCAATAAGCCCAAACTGAGCAGAGAACGAATAAACCAGTGATTTGGCGCACGTTTAGACATTAAATGTGAAAATAAATACCAAAAAGAACTGGTATAAGCGATTAATGCTAAAATCGTATAAACCAAGGGGAGACTGATCATGTCAAACCTTTTTCAGGATGATGAATATTCATTTATATAAATTCGATGCGAACTACAGTATCCTATAGCATCTTGTGCATAAATTTTCTATTTTAAAGAAACATTTTTTTGCTAATGGCTATTTTAAGCGGAATTTGCAATGTTTGATACCTTAACAGAACGACTCACGCAGAGTTTAAGAAATGTTACTGGCTCAGGGCAGCTAACCGAAGACAATATTAAAGATACGTTACGTGAAGTACGTATGGCACTTCTTGAAGCCGATGTGGCGTTACCTGTAACTCGTGAATTCATCGCGAAAGTTAAGGAAGAGGCATTGGGTCAGGAAGTGATGACTCAGTTATCCCCTGGTCAGGCGTTTGTCAAAATTGTCTATGACGAACTCACAAAAATGATGGGCGAGGCCAATGAAAGCCTTGACCTTGCTGCCAAGCCACCGGTTGTGGTGTTACTGGCAGGTTTGCAGGGTGCGGGTAAAACCACCACTGCAGCAAAATTGGCACGTTTCTTACAAGAACGTCAGAAGAAAAAAGTAGCGATGGTATCTGCCGACGTTTACCGTCCTGCGGCAATTAAACAGCTACAAACGGTTGCAGGCGAAGTTGGCGCAATTTTCTTTGACTCAAATGCCAATGAAAACCCTGTCGATATTGCCAACCGTGCCATCGAACAGGCAAAAATTCAGTTTGCTGATGTGTTAATTGTCGATACTGCAGGTCGTTTGCACGTCGATGATGACATGATGGATGAAATCAAGGCATTACATTCAGCGATTAAACCGACTGAAACCTTGTTCGTGGTCGATGCCATGACGGGTCAGGATGCGGCAAATACAGCCAAAGCCTTTAATGATGCCTTGCCATTAACAGGTGTAATCCTTACTAAAACTGATGGTGATGCGCGCGGTGGTGCAGCACTTTCAGTTCGTGCGATTACGGGTAAACCAATTAAATTCTTGGGGATGGGTGAAAAACTCGATGCCCTAGAGCCATTCCACCCAGAACGTGTTGCACAACGTATTTTGGGCATGGGTGACGTGCTGTCTTTGGTCGAAGAAGTTGAACGTAAAATCGACAAAGAAAAAGCCGAAAAAATGGCGAAAAAACTGCAAAAAGGCGGCAGCTTCAACTTTGAAGATATGCTGATGCAGTTTGAACAAATGAATAAAATGGGCGGCATGATGGGCTTCTTAGACAAGTTGCCTGGCATGAGCAACTCAGGTATTCAAGATGCAATTGCGCAAGCCAATCCTGAAAAGCAAGTGAAAAAGATGGAAGCGATTATCCAGTCGATGACCATCAAAGAGCGTCGTAACCCAGACCTGATGAATCCAAGCCGTAAAAAACGTATTGCTGCGGGTTGTGGTATGGATGTGTCAGAAGTGAATAAGTTGATCAAGCAACATGCACAAATGGCAAAAATGATGAAAAAATTTGCCAATCCATCGGGCATGGCAAAAATGATGCGTTCACTGGGCGGTTTACAAAAGCAATTCAGTGGCGGCGGTATGGGGCCATTGTTTGGTGGCAACGACCCAACCAAGAAATAATTGTTAAAAACATCTTAGAATCAAAGTGTTAAAAAAGCAGGCGCATAAAAATGCGCCTGCTTTTTTGTTGTTCTTTATTCGTAGATGACAGCTACACCGAAAGATTTATCAGCGTAGATAGAGCAATGTTTGGTTTTTAGTGCACTTCATGGGTTGCATATTGAATATAACGCTGCAAACCTTTGAGCAATAAATCTTGCTCGACTTGCGGTTGATATTGCTGCAAGAATTTGGCAAACAGCGGTGCATCGCCACCCGTTAAAATCAGTTTACGTGGTGACTGTCGAATTACATGCTCAATGGTGCTGAGCAAGCCGAGTAAAATACCATGATGAACAGCATCAATGGTGCTGCGTCCTGGGGTGAGTTCATCAAATGCAGCATCGGGAATTTTAATGCCTTTGGTGTTTTGAATCAGTGCATCACGTTGCAAATATAAGTTCGGTAAAATATAGCCGCCTAAATGCGTCAGTCCATCCGCCAAATCAATAGTCAGCGCCGTACCACAACTAATGACACAATAATTTTCTTGTGGGTCATTTGCCACGGCAAGCACTTGCAACCAGCGGTCTATCCCCAATTGTTGAATATCATATTCACAATGCAAACCTGCATAATCTGCATGCACTTTGGCATAAATCACAGGCACATTCAGGGTTTTTAAAATCAAGTGAATGCGTTGATTATTCTTCTGATCTTGTACCGATGACACGCCTACTTTATGCACATTCAGACTTTTAAAGTGTTGAATCAAACCCAGCAACAAATCGGCAGGAGATTGCAAATGCAATTCTGCTTCATGTTCGATGATGCGGTCTTGTTCTGTGACCCAATATTTCAGGCGGGTGTTACCAATATCTAGCCATAAATTTTTCATGAAGATGACTCGGCATGATCGATAGGGCGTAAACGTCCCTGATAAAAAACTTCAAGCCCTTGTGCCGTTTCAATTTGCACTGCGCCATCATCCTGAATGCCTAAAAAAGTACCCTGACAAGTACCTTTAAAATGTTCAAATTCAACTTGTTGTTGCATAAATGCGGCATGATGATTGAAGCGAGATGCCAAATTATAGCAATCGTGATTAAACCAGTCGCAGGCTTGTTGAATGGCAAGATAAAGCTCTGCGATCAGGCGCACACGATCAATAGATACCAAACCCAGTTCGGTTAAAGATGTGGTTTTTTGATCAATAACTGCTGAGCTGACAGGTGCAAGATTAAGCCCAACCCCAACAATGACTTGCTGTGCAGAAATTGGCTCAATTAAGATGCCGCCCCATTTGCCTTGCGGGCTGTATAAGTCATTTGGCCATTTTACTTGTAGATTCAGCGCCTGTAGACTCGGCATTTGCAAGATATTTAACGCAATTTCTAAAGCCAAACGCCCATTTACAGGTGTTCGTAAATTTAGCAATGTGCTTAAATAGATGTTCCCTTCGGGTGATACCCATTGCCGTTGACGTTGTCCTCGACCATGCGTTTGTTTGGTACTGCATACCAAGACACTCTGCACACCTTTTTGTGCAATTTCCCGTACATCATCATTGGTGGAAGTGGTAATCGGCTTCAGGATGAGTACTTCTGGAAGCTGTCCTGCTTCTGTGAGTTGTTGTTGCAGTTGTCGGGTTTCTACATCCATACGAATTTACAAATAGTGGAATATATTTATGGAGTTAATCATATATTTATTGATTGGTGCAATTGCTGGATTTGCAGCAGGGCTGTTTGGCGTGGGCGGCGGCTTAATTATTGTGCCAATTTTATATATTGTGTTCACTCAACTCAATTATGACCCATCGGTGTTAATGCACATGGCGGTGGGGACATCATTGGCAACCATTATTGTAACTTCGATCAGCTCAGTTACGGCACACCATAAAAAAGGTGCGGTGATGTGGCCTGTATTTCGTAATCTTGCGCCTGGTTTAATTGTGGGTGCATTTGTTGGTGCAGGTATTGCCGATTTCCTTTCGGGGCAAGGCTTACAATTATTAATTGGCGGTTTTGCACTGTGGGTGGCTTTTAAGATGTTTAGAGGCGCAAATATTGCGGTTGATCCTTCACATCATTTGCCTTCAACTGCAAAGCAAGTCATGGCGGGCGGTGGGATTGGCATTGCCTCTGCAATTTTTGGGATTGGCGGTGGCAGTTTAACAGTGCCGTACTTAAACCGTTATGGCGTGGTCATGCAAAAAGCGGTAGCAACCTCAGCCGCTTGTGGTTTGCCAATTGCGGTGGCGGGCGCATTAGGCTTTATGTGGTTTGGTAAGCAAGCCGAAGTTGCAGTACCCAATACCATTGGTTATATCCACATTTATGCATTTATAGGCATTAGTGTGATGAGCTTTATTACTGCCAAAGTTGGTGCGAAAGTGGCACATTTGTTATCGCCAGCGATGTTGAAAAAATGTTTTGCCTGCTTGCTGACCACCGTTGGCTGTTATTTTGTATATCAGGGTATGCGAGTATTTTTCTAAGTTGAGTCGCTATTTTCTTTGTTTTAAGCCATGTAAAATTGGCTCTAGCGCCATGAAATTGTCGGACAATGTCATGGCGTTGTGATCTGTTTCGCAGTAAAAAGAAAGATGCTTGTATCGGAGCTATGCTTGCAGTCGAAGGATGATCCTGAGATGTCTTAAATGAGAGTAGCTCCGAATTTTCATCACTGCATCTTATAAAAACAAGATAGGAACAGTATGCAACAACAAGAATCAGAAAGTTTATCGGAACAAATTGCCCGACACATCGCAGAACAGATTATTAGCGGTGATTTGGTTGAAGGTGAGCGTATTCAGGAATTGCGCATCGCCAAAGAACTGGACGTGAGTCGTGGTTCGGTACGTGAAGCGCTGTTGTTATTGCAACGTACTCATCTGATTGAAATTTTTCCACGTCGTGGTGCAATTGTGTCGGAAATGTCGGCACAGCAAGTCCGTGCTTTGTTTGACAGTAGCAGTTTGTTATTGGGTTATATTGTGCAGCGTATTGCTGACACGTGGCGCGTACATGAAGCCGAAGCCTTACAACAACTTTTGCTGCAACTGGCAGAGCAATGTCGCTTGGGCAATACCGAAAAATTTTATGATTTAATTTTTCAATATCTGGCGCGGCAGCCTGATATGGTGGGAAATTTATATTTAATGAAGTTCTATCAAGAGTTATTGCCATCGTTAAGACGCAGTTACTTTTTGACCTTAAATACTTCGCGTCGGGAGTTACAAGAATCTTTTGAATTATTTAAACTGGTGAGTGATGCAATTTTAAGCAGAAAATCACAACAAGCCACTTTATTTATGGAAGATTTTTGCCGACACTTGCGCAACTTGGTGTTGGAATCTCTGACCCGTATGAAACAGATCGAGCTTGCATGGGCAAGACGTTCACGCCGTTAATTGGGACATTATGCGTTTAAGCAGTTTAAAACTTTCTGGCTTCAAATCTTTTGCCGACAGTACGACCTTACATTTTAAAGCCAACCGTACCGCTGTGGTGGGGCCGAATGGTTGTGGTAAATCCAATGTGATTGACGCCATTCGTTGGGTGATGGGCGAATCTAGTGCGCGCCAGTTGCGTGGCGGCAGTATGCAGGACGTGATTTTTACAGGAACAGCCAAACGCAAACCTGTAGGCGTAGCCAGTGTTGAACTGCGTTTTGACAATACCTATGGCAAATTGGGCGGTGCTTATAACGCCTATAATGAACTGTCGGTACGTCGGCAGGTCAACCGTGATGGTAAGTCTGAATATTTTTTAAATGGAACCAAGTGTCGTCGTCGTGACATCACCGATATTTTTCTGGGTACAGGTTTAGGCCCGCGTTCTTATGCAATTATTGAACAGGGCATGATTAATCGTTTGGTTGATGCCAAACCTGAAGAAATGCGGGTGTTTATTGAAGAAGCGGCAGGCGTGTCACGTTATCAGGCGCGTCGTCGTGAAACCATGCTGCATTTGGATCACACCACGCAGAACTTGGCGCGTTTGGAAGATATTGCTTCAGAACTAAAATCGCAATTAAAAACCTTAAAACGTCAGTCAGAAACAGCAATTCAATACAAAGCGCTTGAGAGCGAAATTCGCACCATTAAAGTCGAAGTGTTGTCTTTTCAGTGTGAACAAAGTGCACGTTTACAGCAAGAATATACCCTGAGTATGAATGAGTTAGGGGAAAGTTTTAAATTGGTGCGCTCTGAGCTGACCACTTTGGAACATGACTTAACTGCGACCAGTGAGTTGTTTCAGCGTTTGATTCAGCAATCGACACCGCTACAGCAAGAATGGCAACAGGCAGAAAAGGAACTGGCTGAACTGAAAATGACTTTGGAACAAAAACAAAGTTTGTTTCAGCAAAATACCGCGACTTTATCGCAGCTTGAACAACAAAAAGCACAAACCAAAGAGCGTTTGCAGTTGATTGAATTGCAGCTAGAGAGTTTGGTCGATCAGCAAGAAAACCAACAGGCAAATCTACAGCAGCAAGATCATTTGGCGCAGCAGCAGAGCCAGCAATTTCAGGATTTAAAAGCACAGCAACAAACCCAAGCTGCACAATATGCCCAAGTCAAAGCGCAAGTAGAACAGCAACAACAAAAGCATGTGCACATGCAGGCGCAAAGTGAGCAGTTAGCCAAAAATATCAGCCGTATTGAACAGCAAAAACAAACCCTGACACAGCAGTTTGCACAAATTCAGCAGCAGGATGGGCAAGACAACCTGCAGCAATTACACGATGAAAAGCAGCGTTTGCAGATGGAATTGGGCGTTTCAGAACAGCGTATTCAGGAAACTACGCTGCAACTGAGTACCTTGCAGGCACAGTATCAAGCGCACCAAACCCAGTGTGCAGCGCTGAAATCCGAAATTCAGATTTTGCAGTCTGAGCAGAAAAATCTAAATCAATTGCTTATTAAGCAAAGCCCCAAAGTGGCAAACGATGTAGTGCAGTTGATGCAAGTATTACAACTTGCAGATACAGCCAAAGCATATGCCAGTTTGATTGAAAAGTTTTTATCTAAATGGCTGTCTGCACAGCTGGTCGATTTAAATAGTACCTTTCAGGACAGCTGCGCACGTCAGTTAAAAGTTAATGCTGTTATAGATCACCAAACATCGGCCATGCAATTGTCTGGCTGTGAATGTTTAAGTGACTGGATTGCTTCACCGCAAAGTAGCTTGTGGCAAAGTGTCGCAATTACAGAAAGTTTATCGCAGGCTTTGGCATTGCAAGTGCAATTACAAGCAGGGCAGTCTATCCTTAGTTTAGATGGTTATCATGTGGGAGCAGACTGGGTAATCGGGCTGTTTTATGATGAAGCGGCACAGGCAGGGCAAGGGGCATTAAGCCACCGGATTCGCTTGGATGAAATTGAACAGGCGTTGGCGTTGCAACTGCCACAATATGAGCAAGCAGAACAGCAACTGCCTGAATTGCAGCAACAGGTAAAACAGTTGCAGCAGCAATTGCAGCAACAACAGCAACAGCTCAAACAGCAACAGCAAGCCTTGCAAACGCTAGATGTGCAAATGGCGAAAGCCGAAAGTGCGGCACAGGCTTTTGCAGTACAGCAACAGCAATTACAGCATCAATTGGCACAATTAGATGAGCAGCTTGAAGAAGATGCCATGCAAAAAGATGATCTGGAAATTGATTTGCATGCTTTGGCTTTTAAACTTGAGCAAGCCTTACCGCAGTATAAAATCTTGCAATTTCAGGTCGAGCAGCTGAATGAGCAGCTGGATAGTTCACAGCAACAGTTTCAGCAGCAGCAACAAGAAGTGGATCTGTTACGTCGTCAAGCGGTACAAACTCAGCAGCAAATTGAACTGTTAGAAAAAGATGCCACTTTCTTAAAAGCACAATATCAACAAATTGTGGCGCAAATGGAACAAGCCAAAAAGTTTGTCGATCCTGTTCAGTTGGAATTGCCTGACTTGGAAACTCAGTTTTCAGAGCAGCAGCAGCAGACTGAAAAGCTGCAAAAAACTTGGCAGGAATGGCAAGTGGAATTGAACAGTGTGCAGTCCAAACAGCAGCAATTGACCGAACAGCGCCAGCAACAGCAGCAGCAAGATGAGCAGCTACGTGCACAGCTTGAAGAAAAGCGTTTGGCGTGGCAGTCGGCCAAGTCGGACTATCAGCATTATTCTGAACTGTTAAAAGATTTAAACAGCGAGATCATCACAGGTTTGCAGATTGATGTCGCTGCGCATCAACAAAAACTGGCGAAAGCGCAGCAACAGTTTGATAAATTGGGTGCGGTCAATTTGGCGGCTTCGGAAGAATATGAAGAAGTATCTGCCCGTTTTGCAGAATTAAGCCATCAAATTGAAGACTTGGAAAATACCGTTTCGCAGTTACAGGCGGCAATGAAAAGTATTGATCAGGAAACTCGTAAACTGTTTATGAATACTTTTGATCAGGTGAATACCGAATTGCAGGAGTTGTTTCCTAAAGTCTTTAATGGCGGTGAAGCGAGTCTGAGCTTGGAAGATGACTGGCAATCTGGGGTGAAATTGATGGCGCGTCCACCGGGTAAGCGCAACAGTTCTTTGGCCTTACTTTCAGGGGGTGAAAAAGCACTGACAGCTTTGGCTTTGGTTTTTGCAATCTTCCGTTTAAACCCAGCGCCATTTTGCGTACTCGATGAAGTTGATGCACCGTTAGATGATGCTAACGTGGGGCGCTTTTGTAATTTAGTAAAAGAACTTTCTGAACAAGTGCAATTCATTTACATTACACATAATAAACTTGCTATGACGATGGCAACCGACCTCTTAGGTGTTACCATGCCTGAACCGGGAACCTCAAAATTAGTAACCGTAAATTTAGAAGAAGCCGCAGAATACGGCCTAGTCGCGGAGGCATAATATGGAAATCACCACAATCGTTGGAATTGTCATCGCTATTGTGATCATGGCGTTTGGTTTGAAAATGATTCTAAAAAAACCTGTAGATTCAGCGCCATCCTTAGATTCGGAACTGCAATTTAATGCAGAAAGCCAAAAACCGATTATTCCACGCCATGTACGTGACCAATTGCAAAGCGACGCTACGCCACCGCGTGTGGAGCCGACTTTAACGGTAGATGAAGTTACGCAAGATGCGCCTGCCAAGTCTGAACCACAGGCTTTAACGGATGATGTCGTGGCTTCTTCAAGCACAGAAACTGACAAAGTTGAACCGAGTTTGCAGGCAAATACAGAAAATTCTGAGCTTGATCCATCCACAACGATATCGAAGTCTGAAGTTGCACAAGACACGCCAAGCCCGACAGCGACAACTTCAGAATATTCATTATCGGATGAAATTCAGCAAGTGATTGTAGAAACTGAACCGAATGCGCAGACTGTCGAGCAAAACAAAGCTTCGACTGAATACAGCCTGAATCAACACATTGAAACTGCCGAAATTTCAGAATTTAATGAAGAAAGCAGCATTTTAGATTCGCATTTGTATGAACAAAAAATCATGGATGAAGAAAGTGCCTTGGCAACCGCTGAATCTTTTATCGCGCTGAATGTCTTCCCTGAACGTCGCATACTTTCGGGCGATAAAGCCTTAAAAGTCTTGATGAAATATGGTTTACGTTTCGGTGAAATGTCGTGTTTCCATCGTTATAACGAAGATGGCACTAAGCTATTATTCTCTGTGCTACAAATTAATGATGAAGGTGCAGATGGCTTTGATTTAGAAACGCTATCGACTGAACAGGTTAAAGGTTTGGCATTTTTCCTCGCTTTACCGCATAGCGATGTGCAAAATGCTTTTGACACCATGGTTAGTATTTCGGGACTGATTGCGCGTGAAATTGATGGTACGGTCTATGACCAAAACCATTTGGAATTTACCCCACAATTACGTGAGCACTGGCGTCATCAAGCGATTGATTATCGTGCGGGTCAGGCAAGTCATAGCTAACATGCTGTATTTGTGCGCAGTGTAAGCAGAGTTGCGTAGAGTATTATTGATCAAAGTGATCTGAGATAAATTGCAACTTGTGGTAGGCATTTTTATAATGCTGTCAGCAAAATGGTAGCCTCGGCTACATAGAAACAGAAGGGCGGAACAAGACCGCCCTTTTTTATGGTGGAAAATATGTCTGTAGATTTAACTGTCGTGGCGCAAATGCGTCAATTGATTCAACTGCTTGCCAAGCACAATCATGCCTATTATGTGATGGATCAACCGACAATTGTAGACAGTGAATATGATCAGCTTTTCCATCAGCTCAAAGCGCTAGAACAGCAATATCCAGATTTGGTGCAGCCAGATACCCCAACCAATAAAGTCGGTGGTACGCCTTTGGCGAAATTTACCAGTGTGACCCACACTGTACCGATGCTGTCTTTAGGCAATGTTTTTAATCAGGAGGAATTATTTGCCTTTGCAAGACGTGTTGAAGAGCGCTTGCCTAACCAAAATATTGAATACGATGTTGAACTCAAATTTGATGGTCTGGCCATTTCGCTTTGGTATGAGCATGGGGTATTGGTGCGTGGTGTGACCCGTGGTGATGGCGAAACTGGAGAAGATATTACCCACAATGTCAAAACCATCCGTAATTTGCCTAAAGTCTTGAGTGCGGATGCAACTGCCATTCCTGAATTTTTGGAAGTGCGTGGCGAAGTGCTGATGCCAAAACTTGGCTTTGAAAAACTTAACGCTGCCAATACAGCCAAAGGTGAAAAAACTTTTGCCAATCCACGCAATGCAGCAGCTGGCAGTTTACGTCAGTTAGACCCGAATATTGCGGCTTCACGTCCTTTAGCATTCTATGCTTATGGCATTGCGCAATGTGTGCCGCCTCATGGACAAAGCACCATGTCCGACAGTTTGGCATGGTTGGGGCAGTTTGGTTTTGAAATTGGCGAACGTCATTTTGTCTGCAAGAGCATTCAAGATGTTCAGGCGGCCTATGAGCAAATTAACCTTGAGCGTCCGAATTTAAGCGTTGAAATTGATGGCATGGTGGTCAAGGTCAATGACTTGAAACAGCAACAGCAATTGGGCTTTTTAAGTCGTGAGCCGCGCTGGGCGACTGCCTATAAATTCCCTGCAGTTGCCGCTTTAACCACCATTGAAAATATTGATTGGCAAGTGGGGCGCACAGGTACGTTGACGCCTGTGGCACGTTTAAACCCCGTTGCGGTAGGTGGTGTGACGGTATCCAATGTTACTTTGCATAATATTGGTGAAATTCACCGTTTGGATGTGCGTTTAGGCGATACGGTCAGTGTTTACCGTAGTGGTGATGTGATTCCCAAAGTTGAAAAAGTCTGGCCTGAATTTCGCCTTGCCGATGCGCAAGAAGTGCATTTACCTGAACAATGCCCTGTGTGTGATTCGCCTGTGGTGATGCCTGAAGGTGAGGCTTTGGCGCGTTGTTCAGGCGGTTTGTATTGTGCGGCACAGCGTATTGAAGCGATTCGTCATTTTGTGTCACGTAAAGCCATGGATATTGAAGGTTTGGGTGATCGTTGGGTGGAGTCATTACTGCATCTGAACTTGCTACAAAATGTGGCTGATATTTATCATTTACACGAACACCGCGACACTTTGCTCGGCATTGAAAAAATGGGTGAGAAGTCGGTTCAAAACTTGATTGACTCGATTGAAAACAGCAAAAAAACTACTTTGGCTGCGTTTATTTATGCCTTGGGAATTCGTGGTGTGGGCGAAACCACCGCGCGGATGCTTGCCAATACTTTTCAGACTTTAGAGGCTTTGCGTGAAGCTGATTTAGAAGCGTTAAAGAAAACTCCAGATGTGGGAGATATTACGGCAGAATGGATTTTGGACTTTTTCCAAGCGCCGCATAATTTAGAAGTGTTGGATCGTTTATTAGCTGCAGGCATTCATTGGGATGCTCCGATTGCACCGACACGTCAGCCTTTGAATGGTGAAAGTTGGGTGATTACAGGGACGTTGAGCCAAATGGGACGCGATGAAGCGACTCAGTTGTTGCAGGCTTTGGGTGCACGGGTGAGTGGTAGTGTTTCGGGTAAAACCAAATGTGTCGTGGCGGGTGAGAAAGCTGGCTCAAAGCTGGAAAAAGCCGAGAAGTTGGGTGTGCAGGTCATGAATGAAGCTGAGTTTATTCAGCTGATGCAGGAATATGGTGTGCTTGAATAAGCATCATCCTACATTTTATCCACTAATAGGTACAAAGGCACTTCAACGATGAAGTGCCTTGGTTTTTACTGAGAGAAGTCGAAGGTTTAACGTTTCTTCACAATGCCATCATCAATGAGTTGCTGAAAATGTTCGACTAGACTGGTTTCAATATTGCGGTAGTGCATACCCAATTCACGCTGACTTTTTTCCGCATTAAAATAAATTGGGTAGCCCATATTCAGTTCCACAAATTTACGGGAAAAACCAAGTAGAGGGCCAAAGGCTTTAAAGGCAAATTTAGGTAACTGATTGCGTGGGAAAGGGTATTTACGTCCAAAGTGCTGCGCTAAAATTTTGCCCATTTCCAATAAGCTGAGTGTGCCACCGCTAATAATATAGCGACCTTCAGCAGCAGGGTTGAATGCGGCCTGAATGTGAGCATCGGCAACATCACGCACATCGACAATGCCATTCCACATAGCAGGGACACCTGCCAAGGTCATACCGTTGGCAAACTGCAATAACACTTCCACGCTGCCCGATTGGGTGTTTTTGGTCAACGATGGGCCAAGCACCAAAGCAGGGTTGATACAGACCAAATCCCAGCGGTTTTGTGCCTTTGCCATTTCCCAAGCTTTGCGTTCAGCTGCCACTTTTGAATAAGGATAAGGCTGATGCTCAGGGCTGCTGCTAGTATTCCAGTGACTTTCATCAAAGCGATTATTGGCCGTATTTAAAATATCAATCGCATCGCCATAGGTTGCAGCAATACTTGAAGTCACCACTACACGCTTTACCGATGCAGTACGATTAACGCTGTTTAATACATTTTCGGTGCCTATGACGGCAGGTTCAATAATGTCTTTAACTGCATCTTTATAATTGGTGACCACAAAAGGCGAGGCCATGTGCAGCACGATTTCACAACCTTGCATGGCGGCATCAAAAGCACCTTCTTCAAGTAAGTTGGCTTGGAATAATTGTAAGTTGCCTGTGCTTTTTGCCGCGATATCAGTCAGATGTTGAAAACTGTGGGTTTTATTCAGATCACGCACCGTCGCGTGTACGGTATGTCCTTGTTCAAGCAGGTTTTTAATGACCCAACTGGCAATATAGCCTGTTGCGCCTGTGACTAAAATGGGTGCAGATGTATTTAGATTTGTCATTATTTTAAGAAAGTGATGGAACTCGTGACTATCATAAAGCAGCTGGGTTTTAAAATCCGCTTTTTAGGCGTTTTTTACGATACTTGAGCGTCAAAGTATGGTTTCTTTCAATATTTACAAAATGATGCAAAATCATTGTATTGTCATTTTTAAAGCTAAGTTTTGCCAAGCAGTTGTTTTATATATGGGAATTTTTAAGTTATATTGCAAATGCGTATGTTTCTCATTTTAATTTTATAAAAATCATGGGTTTACAATAATTAACTTTTGCAATTTTGCCTGAATGTGTCCATAATGACTGGATTAAGAAAGGGAGTACAGCAAATGCGTGGCAATCCAGAAGTCGTAGACTATTTAAATATGTTGATTGGTGGCGAACTGGCTGCTCGCGATCAATACCTGATTCATTCGCGTATGTATGAAGATTGGGGTTTAAGCAAAATTTTTGAGCGCATTGACCATGAAATGCAGGAAGAAGCGCAGCATGCCGATGCTTTAATTCGTCGTGTATTGTTCCTTGAAGGCACTCCAAATATGCAGCGCGATGACATCGACGTGGGTGAAGATGTGGTGTCTTGCTTAAAAGCCGATTTAAAACTGGAATACGAAGTACGTGAAAAATTGGCGCAAGGCGTAAAATTGTGTGAAGAAAAAGGCGATTATGTCAGCCGTGATATGTTGCGTCAGCAAATGACCGACACAGAAGAAGATCATACGTACTGGTTGGAAAAACAATTACGTTTAATTGAATTGATTGGTTTACAAAACTACATTCAATCGCAAATGTAATCTGATCAAAGCAAAATAGACCAAAACCCGATTTATGATAAGTCGGGTTTTTTTATAGATCGGTTTTTATAGATTGGCTTTTTTATATCAATTGGTTTTTTTAAGGATGTATCTTGGTGCTTTGCAGATGTCGATTGAGCCGATTCAGTATTATACTGAGGTGATTTTCTAACTTGAGAGCAAGCCACGTGCAACAACAGATTTTATTGATTACAGGCTGGGGCGGTGGTACTGCACTCTTAAATCCGTTACAGCAAGCCTTAACTGCACAAGGTTTTCGGGTTGAGCTCATCAATATTTTTAACGCTACTGATGCTCAAGTCATGCAGCAACAGGTTGAATTTGCACGTCAGTTTGATGTAATTATGGGCTGGTCACTGGGTGGGCAATTGGCAACGCTACTGGTCGATGCGATTGCCAGCCAATATGCAGGATATAAAACCTTAATTACCATTGCATCCAATCCGTGTTTTGTTGCACAAGCCGATTGGGATACCGCTATGCCACAAGCCACGTTTGCCCAGTTTAAACAATCTTTTGCACAAGACCCAATTCTGACCCTAAAGCGTTTTGGTTTTATGGTGTGTCAAGGTGTCACTGGTAGTAAAACCGACCTATTACAATTACAAAGTTTGGTTCAGCCACAGCCGCAATCT
The DNA here is from genome assembly GCF_013417035.1 of Acinetobacter sp. YH16053. Classification (NCBI taxonomy): domain Bacteria; kingdom Pseudomonadati; phylum Pseudomonadota; class Gammaproteobacteria; order Moraxellales; family Moraxellaceae; genus Acinetobacter; species Acinetobacter sp. YH16053. Next base: position 354,163 of record NZ_VPEP01000001.1, on the reverse strand, counting down.
TTGCTTCAACACGGTTTGGATTTATTGGAAAACTTAAACTTGGTGACTAAGCTTAAAAATTATACAGGTCTGCAGTATCATCTTTTTGCCGAGCAGGATGTTTTAGTTGATTGCAAAGTTGCAGCTAAACTGCAAAATTTAGCTGCAAAGTTTTTAAGCGTAGATGTTTTGCAAGGCTCGCATGGGCTGCCATTGTTCCATGCCGATGAGTTGACTAGCAAAATCTGCCAATATTTACAGAAAAACCCGCCAACAGGTCCATAAGTGACAAATCTCGCAATTTATTTTATCTGTAGACAGGTTTAAGATTTAGCACATCAAGTTTTTTACAAGATCAAGGATGATGGTGGGATGACAGAACAGATGGATTTGGCTTTTGATCGTGAACATCTTTGGCATCCTTACACCTCTATGACTCAGCCCTTAACAACCTTTAAGGTTAAGCGGGCATTTGGCAGCACCATTGAACTTGAAGATGGTCGCCAGTTGATTGATGGCATGTCATCGTGGTGGTGTGCGATTCATGGCTACAACCATCCTAAACTGAACCGTGCTGTGACCGAGCAACTCGACAGTATGGCGCATATCATGTTTGGTGGATTGACCCATCGTCCTGCCATTGAGTTAGGGCGTTTGCTGCTCGAAATTACCCCACCGAGTTTAGATAAAATTTTTTATGCAGATTCAGGCTCCGTCGCCGTTGAAGTGGCGCTGAAAATGGCGGTGCAATACTGGACTGCACAAGGCAAAACTGAAAAAACCAATTTTATTACCACCCGTTCTGGCTATCATGGCGATACATGGAATGCCATGTCGGTTTGTGATCCTGTTACAGGGATGCATCAGGTTTTTGGCTCAAGTTTGGCGCGTCGTTATTTTGTATCTGCACCACAAACAGGTTTTGACCAAGAGTGGAATCCTGCCGATATTGCAGAATTGGCACAAAGTTTGGCCGAGCATCATCAACAGATTGCCGCCATGATTATTGAGCCGATTGTGCAAGGTGCAGGCGGCATGCGCTTTTATCATCCTGAATATTTGCGTCAAGCCAAATTGCTTTGTGAGCAATATGATGTGTTGTTAATTTTTGATGAAATTGCCACAGGTTTTGGGCGTACAGGCAAGTTGTTTGCATGGGAACATGCTCAGGTCGAACCCGATATTATGTGTATCGGCAAAGGGCTGACAGGCGGTTATATGACTTTGTCTGCCACATTGACCACGAAGCATGTTGCAGAAATGATTTCGCAGGGTGAGGCAGGTGTGTTTATGCATGGCCCGACCTTTATGGCAAATCCACTGGCTTGCGCGGTTGCAGTAAAAAGTACCCAATTATTATTAGAACAAGACTGGCAAGCCAATATTCAACGCATTCAGCAGCAACTTGAACAGCATTTAACGCCATTGGCTAATTTGGCATGGGTGCAGGATGTGCGGGTTTTAGGTGCAATTGGTGTGGTAGAACTTAAACATGCTGTCGATATGCAAAGCTTGCAACAAGAATTTGTGCAACGCGGTATTTGGGTGCGTCCATTTGGTAAATTGGTTTATGTGATGCCGCCGTATGTGATTACAGCAGCAGAACTAAATACTTTATTGCAGCAATTGGCTGAGGTGGTGGCAGGCATGCAAGGAGCGAGCGCATGAGTTTACTCGATCACTATGCAGAACAGCTTGATCAGCTTCGCCAACAGGGCAATTTTCGTCAGTTTCGCAGCAATCAACAGCAAGGTAAAACGATTGAAATTCAGCAACAGCAGATGCTGAATTTATCTTCCAATGATTATTTGGGTTTAGCCTCTGATTTGCGCTTACGTGAACAGTTTTTTGATGAAACACCGAATGCACAGCGTTTAATGAGTGCATCTTCATCACGTTTACTGACTGGAAATTTCCCTGCCTATGAACAGCTTGAAGCCACATTAACGCAATTATTTCATGGGCGAGCTGCCTTGCTGTTTAATAGCGGCTATCACATGAATATTGGTATTTTACCTGCATTGGCAGATGCGAAAACCCTAATTTTGGCCGATAAACTGGTACATGCCAGCATGATTGATGGCATTCGTTTGTCATCTGCAAAATATTTGCGTTATCGGCATAATGATTTGGCACATTTGCAGCAATTGCTGACGCAATATCATGCTGATGACAATTATGAACGCATTATTGTGGTGACTGAATCCATTTTTAGTATGGATGGTGATGAAACTGATTTAGCCGCATTGGTCGCGCTGAAACAGCAGTTTGCCAAAGTTATGTTATATGTCGATGAAGCACATGCGATTGGTGTGCGTGGGCAGCAAGGTTTGGGCTGTGCCGAACTATATGACGTGATTGATGCCATTGATTTTCTGGTCGGGACGTTTGGTAAAGCTGTTGCTTCAGTTGGGGGATATTTGATCTGTGATCCGATTATCCGCGATTACCTGATTAATCGAATGCGCCCGCTAATTTTTAGTACCGCACAGCCACCTATTTGTATGGCATGGACGCAGTTTATGCTGAATCAGATTGTGCACATGCAGACACAGCGTCAGCATTTGGCTGCTTTGAGCTTATATATGCAGCAGGGGATTCAGGCCAAAGGTTTTACCTGCCCATCGACTTCGCAAATTGTACCTGTGATTATTGGCGACTCTACTGCAACTGTAAGCAAAGCCCAACAGTTACAGACTGCAGGTTTTTATGTGATGCCTGTACGTCCGCCGACTGTACCGCAAGGCAGCTCACGACTGCGGATTTGTTTAAATACGCAATTTGAAACGGCAGATTTAACACAGTTACTGGATTTGCTTTGAGTGTGCGTATGCGTATAGATAAGGCACAAGTGGCACAGCGTTTTGCCCGCGCTCATCAGAGTTATAAAACGCATGCCGTGGTACAGCAGCAAATTTGTCAGCAGTTAATGGCAAAAATGCAGCAATATGTTGTACAGCAAAAGTTGTCAGATCAATCTCAGCTTTGCTTTGAAAACGTCTTGGAAATCGGCTGTGGTTCAGGGAATTTAACCGACTTGCTACTGCGTGAATTTCAAATTCAACAGCTGACTTTAAATGATTTATATGCCGAAGTGTTGCATGCGTATCTGCATCATCCTCAAACAACTAGTACGCAAATTCATGGCTTAATTGGCGATATAGAACAGCTCGATTTTCCGCAGTCTTTGGATTTAATTTGTTCGAGTTCGGCTTTGCAATGGGTGGAAGATTTTGGAGCATTATTGCGCAAGGCGAATCAAGCGTTAAAGCCGCAAGGGTATTTGTGCTTTTCGACGTTTGGCCCTCAAAACTTGACTGAAATTAAGCAATTAACAGGTCAAGGCTTACATTATTTGAGTATGGATGCGTTACAACAACAGCTTAAACAGCAGGGCTTTGAAGTATTACACTGTTCAGAGCAGCTTGAATCATTAAGTTTTGAACATCCCAAACAGATTTTGCAGCATTTAAAAGCCACAGGTGTCACGGGTACAGCACAAGGGCAGCGTTGGAACAAAACGACTTTAACCGAATTTTATCGGGGCTATGAACAGTTTAGTCAGCAGCATAGCTCACAGCAAAAAAGTTATACGCTCATGTATCATCCTATTTATTGTCTTGCACGGAGAATGCCATGACAGCTCAAGTCTATTTTGTGAGTGGTATTGATACAGGGATTGGCAAAACCTATGCCACAGGTTATTTGGCCAAGACCATGAATGAACAGGGTATTCAGACCATTACCCAAAAGCTGATTCAAACGGGCAATCAAGACGTTTCAGAAGATATTGAGCAGCATCGTAAAATTATGGGCAGTGAATGGTTGCCTGAAGATGATGACAAACTCACCATGCCTGAAATTTTTAGCTATCCTGCTTCACCGCATTTGGCTACACAAATTGATGGTCGTGAGATTGACTTTGCTAAAATTGAGGCTGCGACTGCGCAACTGGCAGCAAAGTATGATGCAGTATTATTAGAAGGTGCGGGTGGACTCATGGTGCCGCTGACCACAGACCTACTCACCATCGACTATATTGAGCAAAAACAATATCCTGTTATTTTGGTGAGTTCTGGGCGTTTGGGCAGTATTAACCACACTTTGCTCAGTTTGGAAGCTTTAAAAACACGTGGTTTGAATTTACATGCATTGGCATATAATTTGAACGATGAATCACAAGACCCTTTAATTTCGCAGGATACTGCCAAATATTTAAAAAATTATTTGTCAAAAAGCTTTCCAAAAGCACAGTGGATTGAAATTCCTGTATTGCCAAATATTTAATTTTTATTATTTTTTGTCCAACCAATTTGCCCAATAAAAAAGCCACACATGAACGTGTGGCTTTTTATCAATTTGGCGTATTTCAGCTTTTAGAATTTTTTAAAGCTTTTATTGCCAAACGGTTTGCGTGGTGCATTTTCGTCACGGCGTTCACGGTTGCCGTAGCTGTTACCATCCTGACGTGGTTCTCGGTTGCCGTAGCTATTGCCATCTTGATGACGTTCACGGTTGCCATAGCTGTTACCATCTTGGCGACGTTCACGGTTGCCATAGCTGTTGCCATCTTGGCGACGTTCGCGGTTGCCATAGCTGTTACCATCTTGACGACGCTCACGGTTGCCGTAACTGTTACCGTCTTGGCGTGGTTCGCGGTTGCCGTAACTGTTACCGTCCTGACGACGTTCACGCGGTGCAAAACCTGTGTTTTGTGCAGCTTCTTCGGTGTCACGACGTTGCTGACGCAAGAAACCACCACGACGTGCTGCCAACGGTTTTTCCTGCATACGCTCATTGCGACGTTTTGCCATGCCGTACAAACCTGTGCCTTGACGTGGTTTTAACTCAACCGCTTTGGCAAGGTTATCGATGTCATTTTTATCCAATTCCATCCAGCGACCTGTACGTAATTCACGCGGTAAAATTACCGTGCCGTAACGGGTACGCAATAGACGGCTGACTTTCAGACCTTGTGATTCAAAAATACGACGAACTTCGCGGTTACGACCTTCTTTTACCACCACTTGATACCAGCGGTTAATACCATCACCGCCAATTTCAGAGAAAGATTCAAACTTGGCAGGGCCATCATCTAGCACTACGCCGCGCAGCATGTTGTTTTTCAGTTGTGGTGTCACTTCACCCATCACACGAACTGCATATTCACGTTCAATTTCGTTCGATGGGTGCATTAAACGGTTGGCTAATTCACCATCGTTGGTGAATAGCAATAAACCTGTCGAGTTAATGTCCAGACGACCAACCATTACCCAACGATCATTGGCAATTGCAGGCAGGTTATCAAATACAGTTGGGCGCTGTTCTGGGTCGTTGCGTGAGCAAATTTCGCCTTCTGGTTTGTAGTAAATCAGAACACGACGACGAATTTCATCTTCAATTTGGAACTGAACTTTACGACCATCGATGCGAAGCTCATCACCTGGTTCGATACGTTCACCCACTTGGGCAACTTGGCCGTTGACACTCACACGACCAGCGGCAATGACTTCTTCCATATAACGGCGAGAACCCAAGCCTACTCGTGCGAGTACCTTTTGCAACTTTTCACTCATGACAGCATAACCTTAGAAATGATCATCAACAGTTTACCTATTCAAGACACAGACGCAGATGCATCGAGTGCCATGAAAGCTTCCTTGGCATCCTGTAGGGGAGGCAATTGACTTAAGGAATTCAAGCCAAACGCATTTAAAAATTGAGGCGTTGTAACCAACAACGCAGGTCTTCCTGGGAGTTCTCGGAAACCTGATTCTTTAATCCAGTTCCAATCAAACAATGTACGTAAAATTTGACTATTGTTTGATACTCCGCGAATTTGTTCAATATCTGCACGGGTCACAGGTTGGTGGTAGGCAATCACCGCCAGTATTTCTAGCAGTGAGGGTGAAAGTCGGGTCGGACGTTCAGGCCATACCTGTGTAATAATTGTACGATACTTTGCCCGCACCTGAAAACGGAAACCTTGTGCGGTTTCGATCAGTTCAATCGAGCGACCATGTTGTAACATGGCCAATTGTTGTAAAAACTGGCGCAATTGCGCTTTGCTGTACTTATCTTGAAACGCTTCTTTCAGACGTGCTAAAGACACAGCACTGTCACTGGCAAAAATAATTGCTTCGAGTTGCATTAGCAATTCATGCTGTTGCTCACCTTCAGACAGGTTTGAAACAATCTGTTCTGAGTTCATGCCTGCGCCCCTTGAATACTCAATGGTGCTTCAATACCACTGCTGATAATGCACACTTTTTGCTGGCGAGTCAGTTCTAAAATAGCCATAAATGTCACCACCATACCCATTCGCCCCTGACTTGGCTTGAGTAGCGCATCAAAACTGAGAATTTCACCCGAGGCGAGTTTAGCTTCAATAAACGCAATTCGTTCTTCGAGCAAAACAGGTTCTTGCAAAATTTGATGGGTCACAGGTTCAGGACGGTTAAAAATGCAGAACAACGCATCACGTAATTGATCGGCCGCATAGCCGACATTATTCACAGCAGTGTGTCCTAAGCCAACATTGGTGGCAAAGGTATCACGTTCTAAAACTGGCATTTGCCCAAGGCGTTCCGCCGCTTGCTTGACTCTTAAATATGTTTCTAGGCGGTCAATCAGCTCTTGTTTCGGGTCTTTCTCAATTGCACTGGCGCTTGGTGCTTTTGGCAATAACAGCCGTGATTTTAAATCGGCCAATAGTGCAGCCATCACCATATAATCGGCAGTCAGTTCAATATTTAGCGATTTCATGGCATCCATATACGACAAATATTGCGATGCAATCGGGGCAATATCTAACTGAAGTAAATCGAAGCCATTTTTTTGAATCAAGTAAATTAAAAAGTCGAGTGGTCCTTCGAAATGCTCTAACAGAATTTCAAATGCTGCAGGAGGAATATACAAATCCTCAGGAATCGACTCTTGCCACTCATCTAACACACGAATGTGTTGGGCAGGTTCCATCGCATTGTGGAGGGATTGATTCATTACAGTGTTGGGCCACGCGAATTTTCAAAAGCATGCAAATGCTATTTCCGCTTCAGATAAGAAGGAGATGGAGAAATAGCTCAGAATTAATAGCGGCTAGTCTAAAGGATATCGTGATTGAAATAAATCTGTTCTACGACCAAATATCAAAAAAAGCCTAAAATAAATCGGGATTGAGGGAGATTTAAGGCAAGTTGTAAAAATTAACTCATTCAATCTTTAAGTATTTATTTCTGTTTATTCTGTAATGCGTATTCAATCATTGCCATGCAGCTATCTTGCAGGCAAAGATTACGGCTTTCTGATTGTGCCAAAAGTGCTTTGCATAATGCTGCATCTAAAAATAAGTATAAGTAGCGGGAGGTTCAGGCATTGTTGCTGTGAATGCAGTTTTGGAACATACGATTGCATCGGACTCTAATGTCCAAGGATGTTGCACATAAATGTGCATCTCATCCGAGAACTGCTGCAAATTTAACAATACCTGAAATAAAGTCATCGGTTTAATTCATGCAAGCAAGGCTTTTAAACTGCCGTGCTGTCAATCACTTTGAAGGTAGTGAATGCTTATTCAAAAGCACTCACATCTCCCACACCACGACGCACAATTTGCGGGTTGTCGCCCGATAAATCAATAATACTGGTGGTGCTAAGTGTGCCTAAGCCACCATCAATCAGTACATCAATACGTTTGTTGAGTTGTAGATCAATCTCGTATGGATCATCTAAAGGGTCTTCTTGCCCCGGTAAAATCAGGGTGCTGGTCAGTAAAGGTTCGCCTAATTCTTTAAGCAGCATGCGACAAATGGGGTTGCTTGGAATACGCAAACCAATGGTTTTTTTATTGGGATGCATCAAGCGACGCGGAACTTCACTGGTCGCAGGTAAAATAAATGTGGTGACCGCAGGCGTATTGTTTTTCAGCAGACGATACATGGCATTGTCCACTTTGGCGTAGGTGGCAATATCCGATAAATCGGCACAAATAATGGCGTACTGGTGTTTAGCACCTAAACCACGAATTTGTGAAATGCGCTCCATCGCATTTTTGTTACCAATCTGGCAACCAATTGCATAGGCAGCATCGGTTGGATAAACCACCACATCGCCCGCGCGTATGCGTTCAACCGCTTGGCTGATAAGACGCGGCTGCGGATTTTCAGGATGTACTCTTAAATGCAACATATGAATTCCCTCAGTGCGTAATTGTGTTCGTCGCTTCATTATGAAAGGGGATGGATGTCGCTTGCAATCATTGCCCCATGCTTTATTGCATTTAATCTAGATTTTTACGTTCAAATTCTTCAATTTGTAATGTTTTGCCACCTCGGGTGCAGTAACAAATACATTCAATCAAGCGTTTTGCATCGCGTGGTAATTTGGCTTCGCCATTAAAATAACGCTGCACTTGTGCAAAGACATTGTCTTTAAAAGTGCTGCCATCTCCACCTTCACCCGTTAGGTTGTCTAAAGACACACGGAATTTACGCCCAAATGCTTGAGCAAACAGCCATTCTATCGCCTGTGGCTTTATTTCGACTTGTTCAAACAAGGCTTGTTGTTCTTGAGTGCGACCATCGGGGGCATACCAATAGCCTAAATCGGACAATAGGCGGCGTTGTTCACCTGCAATGGTCCAGTGGCTAATTTCATGCAGTGCACTATTAAAGAAGCCATGCGCAAATTGAATTCGTGCAGGTTGGCCTGTTGTTGCAGGAAAGTACTCAGGTTCAAAGTCACCTTTGACCAAGTTCACATTTAGGTGGGAAAACCAGTGATTAAAGTGTAAGATGAGCCAGTCCACCTGTTCCGCTTCTGTATTCAGTTTGGCCCAGTCCGAGAGTTGCACTTGGGGGGGCGAAGTGTCAGAATTGGTGGTTGGAAGTGTGCTCACAAGTGATGAAAAATTCACTTCTGTTTGCGGCTGCAACAGATGCATGACTGTGTTACCCAAAATTGGTCTGTCTAAATAAGTACAAAATTGTATCTTAATCTTTGACAGAGTACTGATGAATTTGTAGAATTGCCGCCTTAATTATGTCAGCAAATACCTTTCCGGCACAGATTGAGCCGTTTAAATGGGCTGAACAGGGCTTTACATGGTCAGGTAACCTGCCATTGTCTCGCTTTGCTCGTATCGCCCGTGAAGCTGTTGGATCAATTGATGATCAATTGGTTAACATAGACTGTAAGCTATCAATGGATGCGTATCATCGCATTGCATGGCTAGATGGTCATATTGAAACGAAAGTTCCAATGGAATGCCAGCGTTGCTTGGGTTCTGTAGAAATAGACCTCGTTTCAGATTTTCATCTAGCTCTTGTGGATGATGAGTCACTGATAGAGCGCTTGGATGAGGATGCTGATTTCATTGTATTAGGTGAAAGTGAAGCCACCAGCAAAGGCGATTATGACTCGCCAGCGACGGCTAATTTACTGACACTTATAGAAGATGAATTGTTATTGTTGTTGCCTTTATCTCCTAAGCATGATGCTTGCGAGCATAAGCATCAACCTGCCATTCAGAACATTGCTGAAGAAAAACGTGATAATCCGTTTGATGTTTTGGCAAGTTTGAAAGGTAAACTTAACTGAAAATTATGTTATAATTTCCAGTTAAGACAACTCAATTTGTTCTGATCCATTTTTTCGATCTTTGTAAGGAGCCATCATGGCCGTTCAGCAAAACCGTAAAAGTCGCTCTCGCCGTGACATGCGCCGTTCACATGACGCTTTAACCGAGAATGCATTAACTGTAGACCAAGCTACTGGTGAAACTCATCGTCGTCACCACGTAACTAAAGATGGTTTCTACCGTGGTCGTCAATTATTCGCTAAAGCAGCAGATGCTGAATAATTGGTGATGTATTAAGCGTCAAGCTTAGTAGAAAAAATGGGAGCGTAAGCTCCCTTTTTTTGTGCCCGATTTTTGTTGTATTTGGCAATTACTAAAAGCAAAATTAAGTGTTAAATTTTCGCTCCATAACTGAGCTTACATGAGAAGGTGTGGGTTGTAGTGGCTAAAAACTACAATTTGCGCATCTTAATTAAAGGATTTTTTATGTCTGCTAAACGACTCGAGCAAGCGGCTCAAGCCACTAAAACTGCATTTGTCTTTCCTGGTCAAGGCTCACAAAAAGCCGGTATGTTGGCTGAGCTTGCAGAACAGTTTAGCGGTGTGCGCGAAACATTTGCGGAAGCCTCTGAAGCAATTGGCTTTGACTTATGGCACATTGCACAAAGTGGTGAAGGTTTAGACCAAACAGAATTTACTCAGCCGGTATTACTCACTGCAAGTATCGCATTATGGCGTGTGTGGTTAGAGTTGGGTGGTGTTGCACCAAAATACTTAGCAGGGCACTCATTAGGCGAATACAGCGCATTGGTTGCAGCTGGCAGCCTAAGCTTGGGCGATGCAGTCAAATTGGTAAACTTACGCGGTAAGCTAATGCAAAACGCTGTACCACAAGGTCAAGGCGCTATGGCGGCTATTTTGGGTCTTGAAGATGCCAAAGTGCTAGAGCTATGCGAACAAGTTAATGTGCAAGGTCGTGGCTCTGTAGAAGCAGCCAACTACAACGCGCAAGGCCAAGTCGTGATTGCAGGCGATAAAACTTTAGTCGAAGCTGTGATGGCATTGGCTAAAGAAAATGGTGGCAAAGCTATTGCACTGCCTGTATCTGTACCTTCGCACTGTTCATTGATGAAACCTGCGGCAGAACAGTTTGCACAAGCTTTGGAACAAACTGCCATTGAGCTACCGCGTATTCCTGTAATACAAAATGTCAACGCTGGAATCGCGGCAGATGTTGCGCAATTAGGTCAGGCACTTACTGCGCAATTGTATCAATCGGTGCAGTGGACACAAACTATGCAATACCTACAAGATCAAGGTATTGAATATATCGTGGAATGTGGCCCAGGCAACGTATTGGCGAATCTTGCGAAGCGTTTACCGAATATCGAAAAAGCATTCCCACTCGACACACAAAGTCGTATGGAAGATGCGCTAAATGCCATTTTGGTGGCAGAAGGGAAAATTGCATGACACAAGAACGTAAAGTTGCATTAGTCACAGGTGCAAGCCGAGGGATTGGTGCAGCCATCGCTCAGCAACTTATTCAAGACGGTTTTTTTGTGGTAGGTACTGCCACTTCTGAAGCGGGCGCAGAAAAATTATCGGCAAGTTTTGCAGAAAACGGTGCAGGTAAAGTTTTAGATGTTCGTGATGGTGCTGCCATTGATGCCTTAGTTTCTGACATTGAACAAAGCTATGGTTCAGTTTTGGTATTGGTCAACAATGCGGGTATCACCAAAGATAATTTGTTACTGCGTATGTCAGAAGATGATTGGGATGACATTCTCAACATTCACTTAAAGGCAGTTTACCGTTTATCTAAACGTGTCTTGAAAGGCATGACCAAAGCACGTTTTGGACGCATTATTAATATTAGTTCTGTGGTGGCACATTTTGCGAACCCAGGACAAGCCAACTATTCTGCGGCAAAAGCCGGTATTGAAGCATTCAGCCGAAGCCTTGCCAAAGAAATGGGCAGTCGTCAAATTACAGTAAACTCGGTTGCGCCGGGCTTTATTGCAACTGAAATGACAGATCAGTTAAGTGAAGAAATTCGCAAAAAAATGAGTGAGCAAGTGGCATTAAACCGTTTAGGTGATCCACAAGATATCGCAAATGCAGTGAGTTTCTTGGCTTCTGACAAAGCTGGTTACATCACTGGTACAGTGTTACACGTAAATGGTGGTTTATACATGAGCTAAGCTCAAGTATAAACTTTCAAAATTTTATAGATTCAATTAAACTAACGGCATTAAAAACGCCACAAGCAATGAGGAGAATTCCTGTGAGCGATATCGAACAACGCGTTAAACAAGCGGTTGCAGAACAACTTGGTCTTAAAGCTGAAGAAATCAAAAACGAAGCATCTTTTATGGATGACTTAGGTGCTGACTCTTTAGACTTAGTAGAGCTTGTAATGTCTTTCGAAAACGATTTTGACATCACAATCCCAGACGAAGATTCTAACGAAATCACAACAGTTCAATCAGCAATCGACTATGTAACTAAAAAACTTGGTTAATTGTTGATTTCAGCTCTGCTGAAATGAAAGCCACCGCAAGGTGGCTTTTTTATGCGCTGTCATTTTTGCAAATTTGCACGCGATCATGAAAAAATGCATCTTTTTGAATGTGTGATGTGATTTACACTTTGTTACCAAGCTCGTGTCTAATCACAACCGAAGCGGCTTATTTTTTGGTTATAAATGAATGAGAACCGCAAAGTGCTTATGTAAATGAGCGACGATTTATAACAGCAGAAAAAATAGGAGCACCTCATGGGTCTTTTTGATTTTGTAAAAGGGATTGGTAAGAAAAATACAGCAGCTGCAGAACCACAAGCTGCACCAAGTACACCAGTAGAACCTTCAGCACAAGAAATTGCAAATAAGCTTTTGGGGCATGTGAAAAGTTTAGGTTTACCTGTGACAGGTTTATCGGTGAGTTATAACTCAACCACGGACTTAGCGACAGTGCGTGGACAGGTAAATAGTCAGGCAGACCGTGAAAAAATTGTTCTTGCGGTAGGTAATATTGACCACGTTGCACAAGTAGATGATCAACTCACTGTTGCAACACCAGAGCCAGAAAGCAAGTTCTACACAGTAAAATCGGGCGATACTTTGTCTAAAATTTCTAAAGAATTTTATGGCGATGCCAACCAGTACAACAAAATCTTTGAAGCTAACCGCCCATTGCTGAAAAATGCCGATGACATTTTCCCAGGGCAAGTGTTACGTATTCCTGCTTAATTTTCAGTGGTTTGAATAAAAAAAGGCGCGCGATGCGCCTTTCTTTATTTTGTTTTTTGTCGTTTTTGGGCTGTTGGATTATTGTCCTATTCTCATAATGAACAAAAGAAGTAAAAAAACGGCATTGTTGTATAAATATTTTGTAAGATAACGATTTTTAAAGGTTTATGGAAATTTTAAAAATAAATAAATTAAAAAAATCAAATTGTTAGGTATTTGCACAACCTAGCCATTAAATACTCGATCGTATCTTTAAAAAAACCGCCATGAATGGCGGTTTTCTCAATGACAACTCATGTGTCTCACAACGATATTTTATGTGTCACGATATTACCAGCTCAACGCACCGCCCGTCTGATAATCAGTCACACGCGTTTCAAAGAAGTTCTTCTCTTTACGCAAGTCCATCATTTCAGACATCCATTGGAACGGGTTGTTTACGCCAACAAACTGTTCAGGTAAACCGAGCTGACTTAAACGACGGTTACAGATGAATTTCAAATATTCTTCCATCATGCCTGCGTTCATACCCAATACACCACGTGGCATAGTGTCACGCGCATATTCAATTTCAAGCATCGTGCCTTCAAGAATCATTTGAATCACTTCTTGCTGGAATTCTGCAGTCCACAAGTGTGGGTTCTCAATCTTGATTTGGTTAATCATGTCGATACCAAAGTTCAAGTGCATAGATTCATCACGTAAAATGTACTGGAATTGCTCTGCAACACCATTCATTTTGTTACGACGACCCATCGACAAGATTTGGCTGAAACCGCAGTAGAAGAAAATACCTTCAAGTACACAATAGAATGCGATTAAGTTGCGCAGCAAAATTTGGTCGTTTTCAGGTGTACCTGTTTTGAAAGTAGGATCACTTAAAGATTGCGTGTACTTCAAGCCCCATGCCGCTTTACGTGCAACCGATGGTACTTCGCGGTACATGTTGAAGACTTCGCCTTCATCCATACCTAAAGATTCGATGCAGTATTGGTAGGCGTGAGTGTGAATCGCTTCTTCAAAGGCTTGACGCAAAATGTACTGGCGGCATTCTGGGTTGGTAATGTGGCGATAAATTGCCAATACCAAGTTGTTTGCAACCAATGAGTCTGCAGTAGAGAAGAAACCAAGTGAACGCATAACAATGGTGCGCTCATCTTCAGTTAAGCCATTTTCAGACTTCCACAGCGCGATATCGTGGTTCATGTTGACTTCTTGTGGCATCCAGTGGTTTGCACAACCATCTAGATATTTTTGCCATGCCCACTCGTATTTGAACGGTACAAGCTGGTTTAAGTCTGCACGACAGTTGATCATGGCTTTATCATCAACCTGTACGCGCGATGCACCCATTTCCAGTTCTTCAAGACCAGGTGCAACGTCCAATTGATCTAGAGCGTTAGATGCTCTTGCCAACGGATCGGTTGAATCTGTTGCTCTACTTCTAGGGGCTGCAGCGGGTTGTGCAGCTGCCACAGGCGTCTGTGGTTGCTCTGCATGAGATACCATCTGCGTATCATGCGCTTTTTGCGGCTCGACGGGCGCAGACTTGTGTTCAGGAGCAGCCGGTTTTTGCGAATCATCTTCGAAATCGTCCCAACTTAGGATAGACATATCAATTCTCTCTTCGTTGCTTTATATCTTTTATGGACATCCAGCTACGCTGAGATGTCTTAATATACGCTTAATTTGTGAAAGCAAAATTAAGTTTTGCTCATCTAGGTCTGAAAAATGTACATTCCGACCAATTTGCTCACGACTTATTTTGCTTTCGCTGTTGTTTTGCCGCTTGTACCCAAAAGTAAGCAATTGGTGCGTAAAACAACACTACAAAGGAAACCAGCAAGACCGCGAGTCCTAACATATAGTTGTGGGTCATGTGTGGCATGGTGGATTCCTTTTAAGTTTTATAAAGTGAATCTTAGCCAAAGCTAAGATTCACAGCTAAAGTCATTTTTTAGATGATTTAGTTGGCTTCACGGTTTCAATTACAGTAGTTTTTGGATGTTTTTTAGCATACTCCAAAGTTACGTATTGACCTGTGATTGCACTACGAGCAGCTTTATTAGCCATGACTCAATACCTCACGGATACAAAATCAAGATGACTCTTACTGGCTCAATAGATAATTCAATGTTAGAATCTCTATCGCATTCTCATATGCCAGCCTCGTCGTGACCATCTTGGTATCACTTCGAGATTGAAAGCCTTCTACGAGTTTTGATAGGCCTGTAGAGGGCTTTTTTATTGCCTAAATTTTTTAAATCTCCTAAATCCCCCTTTTGCAAAGGGGGGTACTCCAGCCATTTGCTTCGAGGAATCCCCCCTCCTTTTAGGAGGGGTTAGGGGAGGTCAAGTGAAGCTTATTGACACGCCTCACAATCAGGATTATCAATACTACATGCCATTGGCACTGGTGCTGCTTGAGCAAAATCTTCATCAACAGCTGCAGCCGCTTCTGGTGCAGGAGTTGCCACAGACGCTGCTGTTAATGTTGCAGGTTTCACTGCGTTCAATGCACCTGTGTTAATGGTCGATTTCTCTGCAGAAGTCGCACCTAATGCACGTAGGTAATAAGTCGTTTTCAGACCACGTAACCATGCCATTTTATAAGTCAGGTCAAGTTTCTTACCGTTTGCACCTGCAATATACAAGTTCAACGATTGCGCCTGATCAATCCATTTTTGACGACGTGATGCTGCATCTACAATCCAGCGTGGTTCAACTTCAAACGCAGTCGCAAAAATCGCTTTCAATTCTTCAGGAATACGTGAAATTTTTTGTACTGAACCTTCAAAGTGTTTCAGGTCATTCACCATCACAGAATCCCACAAATCACGCTCTTTCAATGCACGAACGAGGTAAGGGTTGATTACTGTAAATTCACCAGACAAGTTCGATTTCACATACAAGTTTTGGAATGTCGGCTCAATAGACTGAGAAACGCCACAAATATTTGAAATGGTTGCAGTCGGAGCAATCGCCATCACGTTTGAGTTACGCATACCATCTTTTTGAACTTTGGCACGTAAGCTGTCCCAATCCAAACGCTGTGTACGGTCTACTTCAAACATACGTTCTGGACGTGATTTCGCCACAATGTCTAAAGAGTCAATTGGCAAGATGCCTTGATCCCACAATGAACCTTTAAATGTTTCGTAAGTACCACGCTCAACCGCCAAGTCGCTAGACGTTTGAATCGCGTAGTAGCTGATCACTTCCATAGATTCATCGGCAAATTCAACTGCAGCATCTGAACCATAAGCCAAGTTCATCTCATAAAGCGCATCTTGGAAGCCCATGATGCCCATACCTACAGGACGATGTTTCAAGTTTGAATTACGTGCTTGTGGTACAGCGTAGTAGTTAATGTCGATGACGTTGTCGAGCATACGCACTGCAGTTTTAATAGTACGTGCTAATTTTTCACGGTCTAACACACCACCTTGAACGTGTTGTACAAGGTTGATAGAACCCAAGTTACATACCGCGATTTCATCTTGGTTAGTATTGAGGGTAATTTCAGTACACAAGTTAGATGAGTGCACTACACCAACGTGTTGTTGCGGTGAACGTAAGTTACATACGTCTTTGAATGTGATCCACGGGTGACCGGTTTCAAACAGCATTGACAACATTTTGCGCCATAAGTCCTTCGCACGAAGTTTCTTATGCAGCATGTTGGTTTCTTTGGCAATGCTTTCGTAGTACGCATAACGCTCGGCAAAAGCTTCGCCCGTCAAGTCGTGCAAGTCTGGTGTTTCAGATGGCGTGAACAGTGTCCATTCTGCATCTTCAAAGACACGCTGCATGAACAAGTCAGGCACCCAGTTCGCTGTGTTCATGTCATGGGTACGACGACGGTCATCCCCTGTGTTTTTACGCAGCTCTAGGAATTCTTCGATGTCTAAGTGCCAAGTTTCTAAGTACGCACATACCGCACCTTTACGCTTACCACCTTGATTGACCGCAACAGCAGTATCGTTCGCCACTTTAAGGAACGGAACAACACCTTGAGATTTACCGTTAGTTCCTTTGATATATGAGTTCAAGGCACGTACTGGCGTCCAGTCATTACCTAAACCACCTGCCCATTTAGACAGCATTGCGTTGTCACGCATTGCGCCATAAATGTTGTAAAGGTCATCGGAAATTGTAGTTAAGTAACAGCTTGATAACTGTGGGCGTAGCGTACCTGAGTTAAACAGGGTAGGTGTAGATGCCATGTAGTCGAAGCTAGACAATAAGTTATAGAACTCGATTGCACGTGCTTCACGGTCATCTTCATTGAGCGCCAGACCCATTGATACACGCATAAAGAACAATTGTGGAAGTTCAAAACGTACGCCATCTGAGTGAATGAAATAACGGTCAAATAAAGTTTGCAGACCTAAATAGGTAAACTGGTTTGAGCGTTCAGGCTGAATCGCTGCAGCAAGTTTGGCAAGGTCAAACTCAAGTAAGTCTGCAGAAAGCAAATCAAGTTCTACACCTTTTTTCAGGAAAGTTTCTAATGCTTCGCCTTCAGGTGTATCTGTTGCTAAACCTAAAAATTCTAAGCCTGTTGCGACCAAGTCATTACGCAATAAACGCGCAGTCACATAGGTATAGTTCGGCTCTTGCTCAATACGGGTACGAGTCGCCATCATCATGGTGGTTGAGATGTCAGACTCTTTTACACCGTTGTAAAGGTTTTTCACGGTTTCATCAATGATGGCATCTACATCAATGCCTTCTAAACCTTCTGCCGCTTTATTTACGGTTGCTTTTAACGCACCTAAATCTAGTGGTTTAAGCTGACCGTTTGCATCAGTCACTTGTAACGTCGGGTGATGGTTTTCACCTGCTTGCTTACGCGCTTCTGAGCGTTGTTCACGGTAGATGACATAAGCACGAGCAACTTTTTGCTCGCCTGTACGCATGAGCGCAAGTTCAACTTGGTCTTGAATTTCTTCAATGTGAATAGTTCCGCCAGACGGTAAACGGCGGTTGAATGTGTTCAACACCATTTCAGTCAGTTGTTCGATCCGATCATGAATGCGGCTTGAATCGGCGCTTTGTTGACCTTCTACAGCCAAAAACGCTTTGCCAATTGCAACTGCAATTTTTTCAGCATCAAAAGCGGCAACATCACCAGTGCGTTTAATCACTTGTAATTGACCAGGGGTTGAGGTGATTACGCTCATGTCAGCATAGCTCCATTGTCATCTATTGTTATGTTTATGGACCATTAAACTGGGCAAAACTTAGGCCGCAGTGATTGAGGGATAAACACAAGACTTAGTGGTTTAAAATTGAATTGAACACAAGATACGGGAAAATTGAGGGTAGATCAATATTGACTTTTTCTTTTAAATTTTGACTATTTTAGGATTCAAATTTATCTCAAAAATACCGAATTTTGTCCTTTCGGCTATAAGCCTTATCAGACAAGGGCATAGCATAGCAAAGCTCGGAAAAACTGCTTATAGATAACCTTGTGGATAACTTTAAAAGTTGTGAGATAATTTTTCCAAAGGCGGAAAAGGCTTGATCTAGTGCAAAAAATACCCATTTTGTAACTTTATATTTCTCAAATCTGTTTGAAAATCACCAAAACTAGAAAAGTGCTATAAATTCAATGCTTAATAAAAATATAACAAAATAATACGCAGATGTATCAGTTTGGTGAACAGTATCTTGTTTACAATGTAAACGTGTGTATATTGCAAATTATATCAAGACCTATCTCTCAGATTTTAAAAGGATAGGTCGAATCCAATAAAGGGACAGGTTATGAGTCAAGAAGAAAAGTTACCAAAAATTTTAATTGTTGAAGATGATGAACGTCTTGCACGACTTACGCAGGAATACTTAATTCGCAATGGTTTAGAAGTTGGGGTAGAACCAGATGGCAACCGCGCGATTCGCCGTATTATTGCCGAGCAACCCGATCTTGTGGTGCTAGATGTGATGTTACCAGGTGCCGATGGTTTAACCATTTGTCGTGAGGTTCGTCCACATTATCATCAACCGATTTTAATGCTGACTGCGCGTACTGAAGATATGGATCAGGTGCTAGGTCTAGAAATGGGTGCAGATGACTATGTTGCAAAACCTGTGCAGCCGCGTGTGTTGTTGGCGCGTATTCGTGCTTTATTGCGCCGTACCGACAAAGTGACTGAAGATGAAGTGGCACAGCGCATTGAATTTGATGATTTAGTGATTGATAACGGTGGTCGTTCTGTAACTTTAAATGGTGAATTGGTTGATTTCACCAGCGCAGAATATGACTTGTTATGGTTATTGGCTTCAAATGCAGGGCGTATTTTATCTCGTGAAGATATTTTTGAGCGTCTACGCGGCATTGAATATGATGGTCAAGACCGTTCAATTGACGTGCGTATTTCACGTATTCGTCCAAAAATTGGCGATGATCCTGAAAATCCAAAACGTATTAAAACTGTGCGCAGTAAAGGTTATTTGTTCGTTAAAGAAACCAACGGCATGTAATACGCTTTTTTCTGAGTCAAATACTGGCTCAAATATAAAATAAGTCACATAGGACGGGTTTTGTGCTTAAACACAGTATATTCTTGCGCATATATGCAGGATTGGTGATCTTAGTTGCAGTAGTTGCCATTTTGGCGTACTTATTGGTGCAAATCATCAACTATCAGCGTGCGCAAGAATATCGTGAGTCTTTAACTGATGGTATGGCTTATATTATTAGTGAAGGGATTGCACGACAGCAAAACGAACAGCAAAAGAAAGACTGGATTTCTGATGCATCCGATTTGCTGGAATTGCCCATCTACTATGTGCAGGCAGACAAAGTAGATTTGTCGCGCGCAGAGCTTAGACGGATTAAAGAACGTAAAGCGGCTGTGCGCTATAATGCCGAAAATATGATTGCCTATATTATTTTGGGTATGAAAGATGATCCAAATCATTATTTATATATCAAGGCAGATAAAATTACAGAACGGCAAATGAAAGCTTTGCCGATTTTTGTTTTAGATTATTTGGTGTATTACCCGGGTCAGGAAAAAGAATATCTAGCCAAAATTCAGCAGCACTTTTCTTATCCGGTCAATATTAAAAATATTCAGGAACTGCCACTCGATTCTGAACAGATTGGGCGTTTAAGACTCGATCACAGCATTATTTTATATCGTGACAATGCCACCGTGCGTGGTACAACCATCTCGATTGTGTCACCGATGCCAAATTCACCCTCAGAAGTCTTGGTTTTAGGGCCTGTGCCGTTATTTAACTGGATGCCATTCCAGTTGGCAGCAGGCATTACCTTGCTCAGTATGTTTATGTTGAGCTTGGGGGTTTATGGTTTGATCTTGCCTATGCAACGTAAGATCCGCCAAGTGAACTATGCCTTAAACCGCACCAAATCGGGTGATTTAAACATGCGTTTGCCTGTAGATGGCACAGATGAAATGGCAAGTTTGGCATCTAGCTATAACAGCATGTCTGACCATATTCAGCGTTTGATTGAAGCGCAGCGTGAACTGATGCGCGCTGTATCGCATGAGCTGCGCACGCCTGTGGCACGTATTCGTTTTGGTATGGAAATGCTGGCAGAAGAAGATGATTACGAATATCGCTTACAGCAAGTCGAAATGATTGATAAAGATATTGAGGCTTTAAACACCTTGATTGATGAGATCATGACCTATGCCAAACTTGAACAGGGCATGCCATCTTTAGAAATTGAAAAGATCGTTTTGGTTGAAGTGCTAGAGCAGGTGGCTACGGAAACAGAAGCATTGAAAACCCAAAAAGATATTCAATTGCTTGCCCCACCTGTGACTTTGGAAGTGGAAGCTGAACGCCGTTACTTGCACCGTGTGGTACAGAACTTGGTGGGCAATGCAGTCCGTTACTGTGACCATAAAGTTTTGATCAGTGGCGGCATTAACGAGCAAGGCATGGCCTATGTTTGTGTGGAAGATGATGGGCCGGGGATTCCCGAACAAGACCGAGAACGTGTATTTGAAGCCTTTGCTCGTTTAGATGACAGCCGCACCCGTGCTTCAGGTGGTTATGGTTTAGGTTTGTCTATTGTAAGCCGCATTGCTTATTGGTTTGGTGGCAAAATTGAAGTCGATCAGAGTCCAAACTTGGGTGGTGCACGTTTTATGATGGTTTGGCCTGCCAAACGGTTTAGTAAGGCAAGAAAAAAAGCCGCAGCAGAGAAAGAAAAAACCACCGATTCATTGACTTGAATTGAGTGCACCAAAACTAATTTTAGACATAAAAAAACCAGTGCAATTCAAGGCACTGGTTTTATTTACAGTCTCGCTTTTTTATCTCTATGCAGATCAATCTACAGCTTAGTGCGATTCTTTATATTGCTGATCGGCCTGTTCAAAACGGTCTGTCACTTCATGACTTGGCGCTTTACCCAATAAACTCACCACGACAATCGCAATCCAAGAACACACAAAGCCTGGAATAATTTCATAAATACCCGTATCTGCCCAAAGGTTTTTCCAGAGAATAACCATAAGTGCGCCGACAACCATCCCCGCCAATGCACCGTTTAAAGTCATGCGTTTCCAGAATAAAGACAGAATAATCAGTGGGCCAAATGCTGCACCGAAGCCTGCCCAAGCATAAGAAACCAATCCCAAAACTTTGGATTCAGGATTACCCGCCATCCAAATAGCAAGCAGCGCAATCATGAGTACCATGCCGCGTCCGACCCAGACCAATTCATTTTGTGAGGCATTTTTACGCAGGAACGATTTGTAAAAATCTTCGGTTAAAGTACTTGAACAGACCAAAAGTTGACAGCTTAGGGTACTCATCACAGCAGCTAAAATTGCAGCCAGTACCACACCTGCCACCCACGGATTAAACAGGATTTTGGTCAGTTCCATAAATACTGTTTCAGGGTTGGCATTGACCACACCTGCCAGTTCAGGATGTTGCTGGAAGTAGGCGATACCAAAAAAGCCCACAGCCACCGCACCGCCTAAACATAGTGTCATCCATGTCATGCCAATACGACGTGCATTCGGAATAGACTTGACTGAATCAACCGCCATAAAACGCACTAAAATATGCGGCTGTCCAAAATAGCCTAAGCCCCATGCCATGAGGGAAATGATCGCGACCCAGCTTAAATCACTGACTAAATTCAGCGCCTGCGGACGAGCCGCTTCTAAAGCAAGTGTGACTTGGCTTAGGTCAGAAAAGCTGAGTAGGGTAATGATAGGGGTCAGCAAGAGCGCAAAAATCATCAAGCCAGCCTGAATGGTGTCCGTCCAGCTGACTGCCAAGAAACCACCAATAAACACATAGCTGATGGTGGCAATAGCACTAATCCACAATGCAGTGCTATAAGGCAGATCAAACATACTTTCAAATAAGCGCGCACCTGCAACCATGCCCGAAGCACAATAAATCGCAAAGAAAATTAGAATTACGCAGGCAGATACAATCCTTAAAATTTTTCTTTGATCATTAAAACGGTTAGAAAAATAATCAGGCAAAGTCAGTGCATTGTGCTGTACTTCGGTGTGTACTCGTAAACGACCTGCCACCAAAAGCCAGTTTAGCCATGCGCCAATAATCAGACCAACGGCAATCCACATTTCAGACAAACCTGAAAGATAAATGGCACCGGGCAAGCCCATCAGCAACCAACCACTCATATCGGATGCGCCTGCAGAAAGTGCGGTGACAAAACTGCCAAGACGACGACCACCTAAAATGTAGTCCGAGAAATTTCGAGTCGCGCGATAAGCCAGTAAACCAATGACAATCATGGCGACAATATAAAACAGGAAAGTAATAATGGTGGGGTTGAGTGCGCTCATACAGTATCCATTTGGGTTTTGGACAGTCGATTAAAATACAGACCGCTGCTAGATGTGAGTCACTCAATTTGGTGAGTGCAGAGATCTCATCTGCGGTGCTGATTTCATCAAGAAACGCGAAATTTAACCATACATTAAAAAATATTTCAGATTTTTTTCTGAATGGGCATAAAATAGGCAGCTTGAAAGCTGCCTATCATCTTGATGTTTATCTGATTTGCTTATGGATTATTGCGACCCATAACACCACGAATAGTATTCAAGACATCTGCAGGTAAGACCACAGTTTTGGCATTGTTCGATTTCGCCATATCTTGCATGGCTTTTACATATTGCTCACCCAATAAGTACGCCACAGGAATTTCTTTATCACCCACCGCAGAGCTAACCATTTCAATAGCACGTTGAGAAGATTCTGCCAATACAACTTGCGCTTCTGCATCACGACGTGAAGCTTCCAAACGACCATCGGCTTCTAAAATAGCCGCTTGTTTTTCACCATCGGCTTTGGTTACGGTAGCACGACGCTGACGTTCTGCTGCAGCTTGTTCTTCCATAGCTGCCTGCATGGTATGCGATGGTTTAATATCCTGAATTTCTACAGTTTTAAGGGTAATTCCCCAGTCTGAAATATCATCAGAAATGGCTGCTTTGAGTTTGGCTTTGATGTGATCGCGCGAAGACAAGGCATCATCCAAATCCATTTCACCCACAATAGAACGCAATGAGGTTTGAACAAGGTTTTGAATCGCCCAAGTATAGTTTTCAATGCCATACACTGCTTTTTCAGGAGTCGTGAGATTAATGTACGCTACCGCATTCATGAGCAGAACTGCGTTGTCACGGGTAATGACTTCCTGAGATGGAATATCTAATACAATATCTTTGGTGGTGACTTTATAGGCCACTTCATCGACATAAGGAATGACGAAGTTAAGTCCCGGTGCAAGTGTGGTGTGGTATTTACCCAGACGTTGCACAATCCACTTATAACCTTGCGGAACAATTCGCACGCCTTTAAAAATGGTAATTCCAACAAAGGCTAAAATCGCTAAAACAATAATAGATCCACCAGACATTTTAATTTCTCACTTTTTCGTTGTCATGTGCGCTGTGATGCGGCTGCACCACCAAATCATTACCCAAAATATCAATCACGCGAATACGATCTCCCACTTGCACAGGGCTTGTGGTGCGGCAGTTCCATTCGTCTGAACCAAGTACGGGCATCGGGAAACGGACTTTAATTTGATCATGTTCCAAGTTGGTTTGAATAACCATGCCAATTTGTCCAATAGTGGCTTCGCGTGACAAGCCTGCTTTGGTTTTATCGGTAGATAAGGGTTTGATAAATTTAAACCACGCCAAGGTACACAGTACCGACAAGATAATCCACATCACCAATTGGGTAGTGGTACCCATCATGGGGAACATCCAGTATAAAATACCGACCATGACTGCCCCAATGCCAAACCATAAAGCGGCAAACGCAGGCAAGACCAGTTCTGAAAGCATTAACAGAACGCCTAGTACAAACCAGTGCCAAGGTTCAAGAACGAATTCCATACATCTACTCGCGTATTTTTTACGATTGGTTAATTCTAATTGCTTAGAGAAACGCATCGACTTAAAAAGATGCGCTCTCATCACTTTAACAGATCAATAAGTTTATGAATATTAAAAAAATCACTGAATCCTAAAATTTCGGACGCGGTGCAGGTTTCAGCGCGGCAGGTGATTTTTTAAAGTTATTGATGGCTTGCAGAATTGCTTTGACCTGTAATTGTGCGGCTTTTTCACCTTCTAAAATGGTTTGGTTACTGGCTTTTAAATCTAGAGTACCAATATGTCCAACTTTAGGTTGAATCACGATATTGGCCTGCGCCAATTCCTGATTGATGCTTTGCTGCCCCATAATATTGAGGGTTTGATCGAGTAAGCCCCACATGCTGACAGGTTGATTGCCTGTTGGACGTGCAGAAATATCCACTGCAATGACTAAGTCGGCACCCATCGCTTTAGCCGTCTGTACGGGAATTGGGCTGACCAAGCCGCCATCCACATATTGTGTTCCGCCAATGGTGGCAGGTACAAAAACATTCGGAATACTGCAAGAGGCACGTACGGCTTGACCAGCATTGCCTTTAATAAAGTCGGCTTTACGTCCATTATCTAAACGTGTGGCAACGGCAGCAAAACGAATTGGAAATTTCTCAATCGGTTTATTTGCCACGTGTTGATTGACAAAGTCTTGTAACTTTTGACCTGCAATAAAACCCTGACGGTTTAAGGTTAAATCACGAATGTCGGATTCTTTAAAGGTTAGGGCAATATGTTGGAGCTGATAAGGACTTTTACCACTGGCGTATAAACTGCCGACAAAGCTGCCTGCACTGGTGCCTGTGACAATTTTTGGTTTAATCCCGTGAGACTCTAAAACTTTAATGACGCCAATATGTGCAAAACCTTTAGCACCACCGCCACCCAGCGCCAGTGCAATTACAGGTTCACGTGCTTGGATAGGTGTGGTGCTTGGCGGTGTTTTTGTTGTTTTGTCGCAGCCAGCCAAAGTTAGAGCTAGTACGCCCACTAAAGAATAACGAATCAGTTGCATATCAAATCTAAATTTAGATCAAAGAATATTGCGCCCATCTGAACAAAAAATAGAAACTTTGACTAGCCCTTTTTCAAAAGCTTTTGTAACGGTTTTGCCAACCAATGTGGATTTTTAGCCGAAAACTTGCCGTGATATTGCGTATAAATTGCCTCTAAATCTTGAGCATAATTACCTGTAGGAACAAACACGCCCAAAATATGGATGGTTTTATGTGCATAATCAAAAGAGAACATCACAATTGGAATATTGGCACCGTAGGCAATATGGTAAAAGCCACTGCGAATATTTTCGGCTTGTTTACGTGTGCCTTCGGGCGCCATACCAATCCAGATTTTTTCTTTTTTTCGTACAATCTCGATAATATCTTGGGTATGACCTTGTGGAGAGTGTCGCACCACAGGAATGACCCCAATCCAGTTTAAAAGTGGCTTGAGCGGGGTTTCAAATAAAGTGTGCTTACCAAAAATAGTAATTTGAATACCCAAACCGAGTAGGGCGGTAAAACCATGCCACGCATCAATATTTGACGTATGCGGTGAGATAATAGCAACTGCTTTTGGCAAGTTAGGAAACTCGCCCACCATTTGCCAGCCTTGCGCCAAAAAAATATTTTTAAATAAAGCACGACTACTGGCTGTTCCACGTTGTGGCACTTGGTCGGGTAACTGTGGAAATTGCCGTGCACTGCGTGCAAAAGGATTGGTGATTTTCATGAATGCGATGTCATCCTGACGTGCGTGATTAACAACAAGAAAGACCCAATATCATGACGCATGAATCTAAATCTATTCAAGATATTAGACTTTCGCTTTGTCTGATTCATTGGCAAAATAGTCGAAATCTGAATGTGAAAGTGATGAAAAATAACAATCCATTATTCAAAATTTTAGTGTAGTACTGCGTTTTTTTGATCTTTTGCCCATATCTAAATTGAGATGCTATGCCCAATTTGCGCCAAACTTATTTGTTGTTATTTTCTCTGTATTGGGCGCAGGGCTTGCCTGTTGGTTTTATGACCCATGCCTTGCCTGTGATTTTACGTGCGCAAGGTGTGTCTTTGGCACATATTGGCGGTTTCGGTTTGTTAATGCTGCCATGGTCAATCAAAGTATTTTGGGCACCTTTGGTGGATCGCTTTGGACATTCATATTTTGGGCATTATCGTAGCTGGATTTTGCCGTGCCAGTGGCTGAGTGTTTTGGTGCTGATTGGGCTGTCCTTTTTACCGATTGAGTCCTTAAATCATCCTATATATTTGTGGGTGTTTTTTGTGGCTTTGCTCGGTATGAACTTGGTCGGTGCAACCCAAGATATTGCCACCGATGGTTTGGCGGTCAATATTTTACAAGCCAAACAGCAACATTGGGGTAATACCTTTCAGGTGGTTGGTTCACGACTGGGCTTTATTGTGGGTGGTGGTGCAATGCTGTGGGCATTGGATTGGCTAGATTGGCAAAAAACCTTTCTGATTTTAGCGGGATTGGTGTTTTTAAATACCTTGCCAATTTTAATGTTTAAAGAGCCACAACATGCTGCTAAACAAGTGCTTGTTCAAGCTCAAAGCAAAATGTCATTTCACGCACGTCTTGCTGCGATTCGTGAATATCTGCGCTATTTTGTTGAAACGCCTGTGTTGTACGCATGGTTGTGGGTGCTACTCAGCTTTAAAATTGCCGATGGTTTGGCTGGTCCCTTATTAAAACCTTTAATGGTGGATTTAGGCTTAAGCTTTTCTCAAATTGGCATTTACGTGACCATGTTGGGAGCCATGGCCGCTTTGTTGGGTGCAGGCATCGCAGGGTTGATGCTGAAATGGTGGTCTAGAGCGCATGCCCTCATCATTTTTTCTGTGCTTAAAATTTTGAGTTTAGCGGCCTATGCTTATTTGGCTAACTTATATGAACAGCAAGTTGATGTGGCACATTGGCTGATTTATAGCATTAATGCTGCGGAAGATTTATGTTCTGCCATGTTACTTGTGGTGATGCTGACCTTGATTATGCAGTACAGCCGTAAACAATATGCAGGGACCGACTTTACATTTCAGGTTGCGATTATGGCGACTGTGAGCGGGGTACTCTATACCCTGAGTGGAATGTTGGGCGATGCTTTAGGCTATGCGAATTACTTGCTGTTGATTTGTGTTGTTGCGATTTTATGCCTTGTCACGATCTGGAAATGGGCAAAGCTTGCGAAAAGCGCTCACTCATCCACGCTCGAATAAGAAGATAGATCATCAAGACAGAATGACAGGCTTAAACCATTTTAAAAAATTCATTGCGTGGAAAAAATAAAAGCGACCCTTAAAGAGTCGCTGGAGTATAAAAGGTATCCATATTGAAGCAAATACCGATCTCTTTTTTGTATTTCCAAAAATTATTATTTGCGCTTTCAGTGCTTCACTTCGGCAGCGCAGGCAGTATAACTTTGAATTATGACAATCCTGCGACAATTTAAGTCGCATAGAGGTGTGTTGCAGCTAAAATCAACATATTCTAGCTGCGATATGCAGTATTGATTGCCAGTGTCCATTGTTGGTGATTACAACGCGGACAGGCTTCATTGGCGTGTTCAAGTAAACGAACATGCCCACAATACATGCAGGCATAATATGTGTTTGGAGTTGTGCGGTACACGGGTTGGCAAGCTTTAGGAAATAAGGGTAAACCATAGCGTGTGGCACCGTCATGAAAAAATAACATGCTGAATTTGCCATCAGTTTCTAGTAAACCGACACGTACTTGTCCCAAATGCTCCACACCTTGTTGACGCATTTCGGCAAAGAATTCATCATGCGACATTTTGCCGTATTTAATTTTTTCTAAGACCAGTTCGCCATTTTCTACAATATACAGTGATTTACCTTCAATCAAATCTTCAAAGGGTTGGTATTTCATCATGAGCCATGTGGTCAGGCGATACATTCCAATCACTACTGTCATCACCACCAAGGCGTGTACCAAAGGTAAATCTTCAGTGAACATGGGGTCGCCCGCAATAGAACCGAGCGATAAAATAATAGCCAATTCAAAAATAGAAAGCTGGCGCACTCCACGTTTCCCTGTGAGGCGTAAAAATAGAATAATCATGCTAAACATGAGTGCTGCCCGAATCATTAATTCGGCAACAAATGCCCATGTAGTATCGTGAATAAAGATGGTGAACCAATCCATAGATTATCTATTTTGTTATTTTGATGCTTGATACTATGCTTAAATTGAGTGGGTGAAATAGTGGTTTTGAGTAAAGAACTGCAATTATTTGAGTGATTTAGGAAAATAAAAATTTGTTATGATGGCTAAAAACTATAAATACAAAAATAATGAATAAGAAGATGAATCCGCAACTCTTACAATTTGCCAAATCTTTGCGTCATGCGGCAACAGATGCAGAAAATTTGCTGTGGCAGAGACTTCGTGCCAAACGCTTTATGGCGCTCAAATTTAGACGTCAGCATGTGATTAAACCGTATATTGTGGATTTTTACTGTCATGAAATTGGTTTGGTCGTTGAGTTAGATGGCAGTCAGCATGGAACAGATGAAGCAATTGAATATGATGCTGAACGAACCAAGTTTTTAGAGGCTTTGGGTTTAACTGTTGTGCGGTATTGGAATCATGATGTGTTGGGGCAGATGGATGTAGTTTTAGAGGATTTGTGGTTGAAATGCACCGAATTAAAAAATACCTCTCCCTAACCCTCTCCTAGAAGGAGAGGGAACATTCATTACTAAATCCATGTATGCATTAAATTAAATGACGCTCCCTCTCCCTATGGGAGAGGGTTGGGGGTGAGGGCTAGTCATCAAAATCATCATCTCTTCCATTAGCTTTATTTTCGAATCCTTTTCTGAGCATTTTGATTAAGTCATTTTCCTCTTCTGAAAGAATAGAAAGATCAGCAGAGTTGATTATGTTTGATATGCGAGGAATGTTTAAGAACTTTATAACAGTATCAGCTTTAATATATCTTTTGACATGAGGTTTAGTATAGGAACCGCCATAAGATGTAGTACTTTGGATCATTGTCTTAAGTATCTTTAGAATGCCTTGTATATCCTGAGTTTCGGATTCAAACCAATTAAGAGTATCAGAAGAGTTCCCCCATTCTATCCAAAGATACATAAATGAACGGAATGATGGGTTTTTAATTATAGAGTCAGGGTTTGAGATACAAAATTGACTTAATTTAAGAATAAAATCTTTTTTGAGTTGTTCAAAATCTGAATCATCTAATAGAGTATCAGCATTATTATCTCTAGATTTATGTTCTTCAATTAGAATATCTTTAATAATAGAGAAATTTAGATATTGATTAATATAGTCAGATAGAAGTTTGGCTCTTTCTTTATTATTAGGCAAACTTTCTAAACACTGTAATGCCAATCTGAATAAACGTCTTTGTGCTGTAAAGAAAAAACCACTGCTTGAGTCACTATTGATTTCTTCACCCGCATCTAACATTGCATATAGATATGATTCGAAATTTTCTTTAGGAACTTGTTTACTATATGCTTCAAATTTAGATAAAAAATCTTCTAACACGTTTCTTGCATCTAAGGCGAGGA
Organism: Acinetobacter sp. YH16053; assembly: GCF_013417035.1. Classification (NCBI taxonomy): domain Bacteria; kingdom Pseudomonadati; phylum Pseudomonadota; class Gammaproteobacteria; order Moraxellales; family Moraxellaceae; genus Acinetobacter; species Acinetobacter sp. YH16053. Next base: position 324,349 of record NZ_VPEP01000001.1, on the reverse strand, counting down.
TTTTATCTTTTAGCTGTTCTCTATTAGCAGTTAGTTTCAGGAAATTTATAAAGTCGGACGTAGAAAAGTCTTCACTATCAAAACTAAGTTTGAAATACTTATCAAAATGGTCTTTATGGCATACTCTGAGTTGCGTAAACCATTCTTGATAAGATGTATGATCATGGTAATAGTTGCTAATGATCCACTGAGTAGTAGGAAAAAGGTTTTCCAAGATACCTTTGACAGATTCTCTATTTTTCTCAGAAGCACTCTTGATAATATCTTCAATAATTCGTGAATACTTTACCTTGTCCGTCTGATTGTTACCTGAGACAGAACGCAAAGTTGTAAAAGCTTCTTTAGAGTTGGAAAGTTTGCTATAAACATTCGGCTCAAATACTCTTAAGCATTCAATGGCTATCAAATCTATTGGATCTGCTTCAAAAATCTCATTATTTTTAAAAAGATTGAAGTTAAAGCAAAGAGTAGAATTGAATCTATAAACATTTCTTAGATTATTAAAATAGTTTTTTAAACCTTCATGATAAATCTCAGCCCATCTTTCTTGGTCAAATTTTTTGTCAGCATCAGTGTGACTATTTATCACATTGTCTAATAGGTTAAATAAAATTTCGTGGACTTGTTTTAATTGAATTTGTGGAATTATAAAAGGGATCTGAATAATTTTTTCTAGATAGTTTTCACCAGATTGTGTATTGTCAGTGAGTTTTTTTTCTACAATATCTTTCTGAAATAAAAGTAAAAATATTACATTAGGAAAATCAGTATTTGCTTTAATTAATTGAAAGATCATTCGCAACTCTATAGTTGTTAAACGATCAATATCATCCATAACAATTAAAAGAGGAGTCGTCCTATTCTTTAAAGCGGTAATTAATTCCTCACGAATTTCTGCTAAGTTCTTTTCATTTAATTTAGATTTTTTTTCGTAGTTTTCTGAAAGTTTCCCTAACAATTCGCTCCCCTTTTCTGTGGCTGGTAAGACTAAAGCTATAAAAGAGGTAATCGTTGCAATGAGTATTGGCAATTGTGTATTGTCAGTAAAGTAACTGCTAATTACACCTGTACTTAAAATTGAAGTTACAAGAAGAGGTAGCGCTAAATTAGCACCCTTGAGAAAAGTGTGTGCCGTAGATAAATGATTGCCATATTTCGCAAATATATTTGCCAAATTTTGATCTTCTTTAGATGAATCCTTTCTTCCAATAGATTTTGATATCTCGTCAAAAAACGCCTGAACAATCTTCTCTTGAGCTGACCATTCCCACGGTGAAAACTCTATAATTGTGGGCGGGTCATCTTGTTGCTTTGAATACGATAACGCCATATTTTTAATTGATGATTTTCCTGAACCCCAATCGCCATGTAACGCAATAACTAAGCTTTCGTCACCCTTCCACTGAGAAATAGCATCGCTTAAGTTTTTTGCAAAATCAGCTCGACCCAATACGTCTTGTTCTATGTTTTTAATTGGTCTATCGGCAGAAAATGCGAATTTATCTATATTTGTCATGTTGAGATATTTATAAAGTTTTCATCAAATAATTCTATCAAATATCATTATGATTTTAATAAAAATCCCCTCACTAGGAGGGGATTTCTTTGAATCAAACTAGAGCATTAAAGCGCCGCAATCTGCTCCATATTCGCTTTAATCTTCGCTAACTGGTCAGCAAACTCAGCCAATTTCGCTTTTTCACCTTCAACCACAGCCGCAGGTGCTTTCGCCACAAACCCTTCATTTGCAAGTTTAGTGGCAATTTGGTCATGCTGCTTTTGAACCTTGTCTAAGTCTTTTTGTAGGCGACCCAATTCCGCTTTCGGGTCAATTAAGCCCTTCATTGGAACGTATACAGACACGTGACCAACGACAGAAGAAGAAGACAATGGCGGTTGTTCGCCATCTGCCAAGAAGGTAATGCTCTCAACTTTTGCCAATGCTTTAAACAACGGTTCAATACGAGAAATTTGTGCTTTTTCTGCTTCAGTGGTATTTTGCAGAAGAACAGGCAATAAACGAGCATTCCCTAGACCCATTTCACCACGAATGTTACGCACCGCACCAATTAAACCTTGTAGCCATTGCATATCTGCTTCGGCTTGTTCGTTGATTTTGGCTTCATCTGCAACAGGGTAGTTTGCCAACATAATGGTTTCGCCACCCAAGCCAATCATTGGCGCAAGGGTTTGCCAAATTTCTTCAGTTAAGTACGGCATGATTGGATGAGCAAGACGTAAAGAAGCTTCCATCACCGCAAGCAATACACGACGAACTTCGGCTTTGCGTTCTTCAGAAACAGACTCATCATTCAGAACAGGTTTGGTTAGCTCTACATACCAGTCGCAGTATTCATTCCAAATAAAGTCATAAATCGCTTGCGCAGCCAAGTCTAAACGGTAAGTTGCAAACGCTTGATGAACAGCTTGCTCTGCCTTTTGTAAACGGCTCACAATCCACTGTTCAGGCAATTCCCAAAGGTCTTGACGTGCCTCTTGACCAACCGTTTGACCTTCAACATTCATCAATACAAAACGGGTAGCATTCCAAATTTTGTTGGCAAAGTTACGATAACCTTCCACACGTTTCATATCAAACTTGATGTCACGACCTGTATTTGCCAATGCGCAGAAGGTAAAACGAACCGCGTCTGTGCCATAAGCCTGAATCCCTTCTGGGAATTCTTTGCGGGTCGATTTTTCAATTTTCGCTGCTTGTTTCGGGTTCATCAAACCCGTCGTACGTTTCTGTACTAAAGTTTCAAGATCTACACCATCAATCAAGTCTAATGGGTCAAGCACGTTGCCCTTAGACTTCGACATTTTTTGACCTTCGCTGTCACGTACCAAACCGTGAACGTAAACTGTTTTGAACGGTACTTGTGGCGTGCCATCTTCATTCTTCATGAAGTGCATGGTCATCATGATCATACGCGCCACCCAGAAGAAGATGATGTCAAAACCTGTCACCAATACATCAGTGGAGTGGAAGGTATTTAAGAAGTAGTTTTCTGCATCTTTCTTGGCATCACCCGTCCAACCTAAGGTCGAGAATGTCCAAAGTGCAGAGGAGAACCATGTATCCAGTACGTCTTCGTCTTGGTTTAATTGAACATCGGCAGGGATATTATTTTTCGTACGAACTTCTTCTTCGTTACGACCTACATAAACATTGCCTTCAGCATCGTACCAAGCAGGAATACGGTGACCCCACCACAATTGACGCGAGATACACCAGTCTTGAATGTTGTTCATCCACGCCATATACATATTGCTGTATTGCTCAGGCACGAACTTGATGCGACCATCTTGCACCGCTTCAATTGCAGGTTGCGCTAACGGTGCAATTTTCACATACCATTGGTCAGTCAATAATGGCTCAACAATTACGCCCGAACGGTCACCGCGAGGTGGTTTCAAGGTGTACGGTTGGATTTGATCTAACCAACCTTCGCTTTCCGCTTGTTCAACTAATTTTTTACGTGCTTCAAAACGCTCTAAACCAATGTAGTCTGCAGGTGCAGGAATGGTTTTAGAAATTTGTTCGCCTGCTTTCGCAATATATTCAAACTCAGCCAATACTTCAGCATTTTTGTTGAAGATATTGATGATTGGCAATTCGCAGCGTTTACCCACTTCATAGTCATTGAAGTCGTGTGCAGGGGTAATTTTTACACAACCTGTACCGAATTCTTTATCGACATACTCATCTTTTACGATTGGAACGGCACGACCTGTAATTGGGAGGATGATGTTTTGACCAACAAGGTGCGAGTAACGCTCATCATCAAGGGCAACCGCAACCGCAGTATCACCCAGCAATGTTTCAGGACGAGTGGTTGCCACTACAATGTGATCTTTACCATCGTGAGTGCGTAGTGATTTATCTTCAAAGAAATATTTGAAGTGCCACAATGAACCTTGTTCTTCTTTATCCGACTCAACTTCTAAGTCAGAAAGGGCAGTTTGTAATTTTGGATCCCAGTTTACAAGGCGTTTGCCGCGGTAAATTAAACCTTCTTCGTGTAATTTCACGAAAACTTCTTTCACCGCATTCGATAAGCCTTCGTCCATAGTGAAGCGTTCACGTGACCAATCTACCGAAGAACCTAAACGGCGGATTTGACGGGTAATGTTACCGCCAGATTGTTCTTTCCATTCCCAGACTTTTTCGATGAATTTTTCACGACCTAAGTCATGGCGGCTGATATTTTGCGCGCCCAATTGACGCTCTACTACCATTTGTGTGGCAATACCCGCGTGGTCTGTACCCGGTTGCCATAAAGTATTTTTACCCGACATACGGTTAAAGCGCGTGAGGGCATCCATAATGGCGTTGTTAAAACCATGACCCATGTGCAAGCTACCTGTGACGTTTGGCGGCGGAATCATGATACAGAATGATTCGCCTTTTTCAGACGGCTTAAAGTAGCCGTTTTCTTCCCAAGTCTTGTACCATTTTTTCTCGATCTCGGTAGGATCGTAGGTTGTAGCAATATTTTGCGCTGAATCAGTCATAGTAAGAACAGGTTAAAAGTGAATAAAAAATTGCAACTATTGTAGCAAAAAAATTGCCTGCTAAGCGAGATTCAACTCAGCCAAACTTATCGCAATTGGCAGTTGGGCAAACTCATCGTATGATGGGCGACAAGTATGATAAAAACTTCAAGTTCTCCGTTGCCTGTAACACTGTTTTAAACTGGGTTTAAGCAATGGATTTTAAAATAGATGAAAACACATCAATACGGTCAAAATAGGCAAGTTCAGTTATGACTTATGCTGTATCTTTAAAATTAAAACCAGAAACATATCAAAGATTTCAACACATTCATCAACAACTCAATGCAGGTGAATCGGAAAGTTTATCTAAAGCTTTGGGGGCGGTACTGACCGATATTTCTTGTGAAATTATTGAGCAACTTTTTGGTGAATTGTCACGTTCTAGTCATTCACTGGATGGTGAATCTGAAAAAATTATTCAGCAAGTCATACAAACCATGCAAAAATATATGCCATGGTCGGTGTCGTTTTTTGGCAATGAACGCTTAACGCCTATGGTGAATTATCTGGCAAGCATGATGTATCAGCAGGAAGGGCAAGGTTTTGTGACTTATCCTGTCGATAGTATTGTTATGAAAGAAACGTTGGGTTGTATTGAGCAAATTCGGCAGGGCAACAGTGCATGTATTGCGCCTGCATTTAAAGGGTTTACTCAAATTATTGATCAGGGCGTGGGTTATTTAATTCGTGATCCGAAAAAAATGCTGAAATTTAATTTGGTGGTCGATAAAACTTTAAACGGCGTGATTCATTTGACTACGCAACTGGGGTATAAACGCCTAGAAAAAATGGGTGCGCAATTCGATTTGGAAAGTGCAGAGATATATTTAAACCATTTTCTTGGGTTTTTGCAGCATCCTGTAAAACCTAAGACTTAAATTTTGATGACTTAAATTTTTAAATAACGCGGACAAACGGTTATGGCAAAACGGGAAAACTTGGAACATAAAGTGGTGTGGATTACAGGTGCATCTTCTGGCATTGGTAAGGCATTGGCAAAAGAGTGTGCTTTACAAGGTGCACAAGTGATTTTAACCGCACGTCGTTATGAAGAACTTGAAAAAGTACGCGTGAGTTTGCTGAATCCTGAACGTCATCTTTCTGTATGTGCAGACATCACCAATGAAAGTCAGGTGTTACATGCGTATGAACAAGTTTTGGCACGTAAAGGACGCATTGACTGGCTAATTAATAATGCAGGTTTAAGTCAGCGCGCTTTAATTGCCGATACCACTATGCAGACTGAACGCACCATTATGGAAGTGGATTATTTTTCTCAGGTCTTTCTGACCAAAACTGTCTTGCCGACCTTTTTACAGCAAAAACATGGTCGCATTATTTTTGTATCTAGTGTTGCAGCATTATTGGGTACGCAATATCGCGCGTCATATTCTGCAGCGAAAAGTGCTATTCACATGTGGGCGAATAGTTTGCGTGCCGAAGTAGCGGAGCAGGGCGTACAGGTTTCAGTTGTTTTCCCAGGATTTGTAAATACCAATGTGTCTTTTAATGCATTAAATGGTGAAGGCAAACCACAAGGACATCAAGATGAAGCCATTGAAAATGGTTTAGATGCTGATGTTTTTGCTAAAAATACAGTTGAAGCACTCATGGCAGGCGATGAATATATCGTGGTCGGGGGCGCTAAAGAAAAACTGGGCGTGTTGGTGTCGCGTTTATCGCCAAGTACTTTATATAAAATGATTCGTAAAACCAAAGTGAAGTAATTTTTAATCAAAGTGACTTCAAAATAAAATAATAAAAACAAAAAGAAGGATGAGCCATGCGTTTAATAATGAAAGGTTTTTTTTTTATCAGCGCGTGGCTTTTCGCTTTCTTAGGGATGACTCAAACGACATTTGCCAAATTACAAACAAACGATGATTCGTTGTGTAAACAACCTGAATATATTGAAAAGATTTTACGACAGCACACAAATACAACCACAGTGAATGAGGACTTTTTGGCTTGTGCAGATTTCCCCAATGTTCCTGAACAAACTTTAATTGCTTATGCTGAAACTCAGACAAAAGATGATCAACCTGTAGATGATTATCAGCTGACTTTTTTAACCGTAAATAGTAAAACGCAAAAGCTTCATTCAATCTATCACGTGAAAGAGCTTTTGCCTTCAGATGCAATTGAACTGCGTTCTATCCAATTAGATTTGGCGCCGTATCAAGTTTCTGAAAGCTTAAGGGCAATTGGTTTAAGAAGGAATTATGCAGGACGTTCAAGTGCCAATCCATTTTCGGCGCAAGTACTCGATTTATATGATTTACAACATAACAAGAAAATTTTAAACGGCTTAATCGTAGCGCGCTATCAGGCAGAAACCGATACACGTTGTAATGCCAAAGTAATAGAAAGCAAAGCTATTTTAATGATCTTGCGAAATACAACTCGACAATATTTTGATATGCAATTACGTGATCGTATTCAACATTATGAAATGTCGGGCGATTTAGAAAATTGCAAAGAAACTAAACGAGTGTCTACTCAACAGCGTTTCACTTTAAAATTTGATGGTCGGCAATATCAAATTCCTCAGCCTTATCGAGATCAGTATTTATACTAAATTCTTTACAAACGCTGAAAGATGTACTCAGCGTTTTGCAGAGAATTGACTAACGCTATTTTGAACCGCCGTTCCATAAGCAAAGACTTCGACCATGCCGCCTTGCATCCCCAATTCTGTGGTGCTTAAACGCAGCCCCATAATATGATTTGCGCCCATTTTTTCAGCTTCTAATTTTAAACGGACGATGGCTTCACGACGCGCCCGCTCGACAATACTTTCATAACTGGTCAAGCGCCCGCCAAAGAAGTTCTGAATATTGGCAATCACAAACTTAAAATAATCATGAGAAATGACCACATTGCTGTGTATCAATTGCCCAAAATTGGGACTGGTCTGGAAGCGGTTATTATCAATCTGAATATAACTTAAACGCAGTTCTTGCTCGGCTAAATATTTGAAATGTTTGCGTTCGTTGTGTCGCCCAAAACCAAAGCCTACGGCAAATAAAATCGCAAAGACAACAATTTGCAGAATTAAATTATCCATGTGATGTTATTCCTGTTCAATAATCTTTGCTTTAATGTGATGCTGGAAATGGGTCTGGAAGTTTAGGAATATCTGCTTCGACCACCACTGCTGTACCGTAAACAAATAATTCCGAAGCACCTTGGGCAATGTTTGAGGTAGAAAAGCGAATCCCAACAATAGCATTGGCACCTAAACCACGTGCCTTTGCAATCATACGATCCATTGCTTCTTGGCGTGATTCTTCTAGTAATTCGGTATAAGCCGTTAATTCACCACCGACAATATTTTTGAGTCCAGCCAACAAATCGCGCCCCACATGCTTACTGCGTACGGTGCTGCCATAAACCACATCAATTTGCCGTGAAATACGATGACCCGGTACAGATTCAAGATTACTGAGCAACATAAGATTCTAATATTTAAAACAAGACGTATTGAAGATATGAAATGTATTGGCAAAAAGCAATAAAAAAAGCCCACCGAAGTGAGCTGATTGAGTCTTTGTGTCTGAGCTGTTAAGCAGCAAATTTAGGTAGAAGCAAAGGCTTATTGCGCTTTACGTTCTGCCGATGATGCAGCTTGCGAAGTGGCATCTGAAGTATTGGCTTTTACACCGCCACCCAAAGATTTATATAACTCCACCTGATTGTTCAAATTGGCTTGTTCCAACAACAATAAACCTTGTTCTGCTGCATAAGACGTACGCTGTGCATCCAACACGGTTAAATAGTTATCTATGCCTGCGCGGAAGCGTGCATTAGATAATTTATAAGTGGTATTGGTCGCATCAACCAAGCGTTTTTGTGCCGCTAAACGATCACCAATATTTTGACGAACTGCTAAGGCATCATTTACTTCACGGAACGCAGACTGAATTGATTTTTCATAGTCTGCCAAAGCAATTTGCTGATCCGTTTCAGAAATTTTGATGTTGGCTTGGCGTGTGCCCCAATCAAAAATTGGCAAGTCGATGCTCGGGCCCACTGCCCAAACAAAACTGCCTGATTTAAACAAATCGCTCAAGTCAGTTGATGCATAGCCTGCATTGCCCGTAAGGCTAATGCTTGGGAATAAACGAGCTTTTGCTGCGCCGATATTGGCACCCGCAGCCGATAGTCGATATTCTGCAGTACGAATATCAGGGCGGTTATTTAGCAAGTCACTAGGTAAGCCTGCACCAATTGCGGTATTGTTAGTAATACGTGTTACACGCTGCGTTGGCAATAATGCACTTGGAACTTGTTCGCCCACCAACAAGTTCAGCAAGTTTTGTGCTTGCGCGACTTGGGTTTTATAGTTGGCAACGTCATTACGTGCTGTTTCTACCGAAATTTGTGCTTGGCGCACAGGTACTTCGCTGTCGATACCCACATCAAAACGCTTTTTGTTAAGATTGTAAGATTCAAGCTGAGCTTTTAAAGTTTGATCTGCCAGTTTCAAATTGGCATTGGCAAACGAGTAGTTGAGCCATGCTTGTGCGACCTGACCAATCAAAGCAATTTGTGTGGCATCACGCGAGCTTTGAGTTGCCAAGAAATTATCTAAGGCATTGTCTTTTAGGCTGCGTACACGACCCCAAAAATCTAGTTCGTAGGCAGTGACACCTAAACCAACGTTATAGCGTGTGTGAGTTCCTAAAGCAGTACCTTGATCTTGACGTAGTACGCCACCGCTAGCACCAATGGTAGGTAACTGGTTGTTTTCGGTAATTTGATAGGCTTGTTGGGCACGTTGGATATTCAGCGTCGCTGTGCGTAAATCACGGTTATTGTTCAATGCCATATCTAAGACTTGTAATAAGCGTTGATCGGCAAAGAAATCTTTATAACCTTGTTCAGCCACAGAAATACCCGATGCAGCAGCAGTATAGCTGCTTGGAATACTTGCCTGAGCGACGGGCTCTGGCCCACGCATACTTTGACAAGCTGTCAAAGCAAGCGCGAGGGCAGAAACCGCAATACCACGGCCTGTATGCGACCATAAGTTTTGCATCACGATACATGCTCCTGATGATTTTGTTGTTTTGGTTTGTATTTAAAGATACTTCTAATCCAGACATAGAATACAGGAATAAAGAAAATACCTAACAAGGTTGAGCTAATCACACCACCTAAAACACCATAACCGACCGAGTGTTGGCTACCTGCACCCGCACCTGATGAAAGTGCAAGCGGCAATACACCAAAACCAAAGGCCAACGTGGTCATAATGATTGGACGTAAACGCATTTTTGCAGCATGCAAAGTGGCTTCAAACAGGTCTTCACCTTTTTCTTGTAGCTCTTTGGCAAATTCCACAATCAAAATCGCGTTTTTAGCAGATAAACCAATCACGGCAATAATTGCCACTTGGAAGTAAATGTTGTTGGATAGGTTCGGGTTTTTGAACAAAATCATACCACTGAAGGTGAGCAATAATGCTCCGACAATACCCAACGGTACCACCAACAGCACCGAAAATGGAATAGACCAACTTTCATACAAGGCTGCCAAACATAAGAATACAATCAGTAATGACAGTGCATAGAGGAATGGTGCCTGATCGCCCGATTCACGTTCTTCAAGCGATAAACCTGTCCATTCATAATCAAAGCCGTTTAAGCCCATAGAAGGTAGTTTTGCGACAATTTCTTCCATTGCTTGCATGGCTTCACCAGAGCTGACACCTGGCGCAGGTGAACCCTGAATGTTCTTGGCAGATACGCCGTTATAGCGTTCCAAACGCGGTGAACCATAAGTCCATTCACCTGTTGCAAAGGCAGAGAATGGCACCATATCACCACTATTGTTGCGGACATACCACTTGTTCAGGTCTTCAGGCATCATGCGTGAGTCTGATTCAGCTTGAACATAGACTTTTTTCACACGACCACGGTCAATAAAATCATTGATGTACGAACCACCCCAAGCCATGCTCATGGTGCTGTTGATTTCAGCAATGCTGACACCTGCCGCACCTGCTTGCGCTTGGTCAATAATAATACGGTACTGTGGCGTATCTTCCTGACCATTTGGACGCACCCCCATTAAGCGTGGGTCTTTCGCTGCTTCACCCAAGACAATATTACGTGCCATGGTGAGTTTTTCGTGACCATTGCCCGCAGCATCTTTCAGTTGTAAGTTAAAGCCTGAGCTGACCCCTAATTCTGGCATCGCAGGAAGCTGTAATGGCATGATGTAAGTGGCATCTTTCACAATCATGTTCAGTGCCATACCACGCTGGATGATTGCACCGACTTGTGATTCGGGGCTCGTACGCTCACTCCAGTCTTTTAGCTTAATGAATGCCATACCTGCGTTTTGACCAATCCCTGTAAAAGAGAAGCCCGAAACACTAAATACCGACTCCACATGCTCTTTTTCATTTTCTCTGAAAAAGTTGCTCATGCTGGTCATGGTGGCTTCAGTACGTTCCAGAGTCGCATTTGGCGGGAGTTGAACCAATGTCATCACCACACCCTGATCTTCATCAGGTAAGAATGATGATGGTAGTTTTTGGAACAATAACACAATAATGCCCAGTACCACTGCATATAAAACCCCCGAGAAGATTTTATGATGTGTCATGCGGTTAACACCGCCTTGATACTTAACCGAGAGCTTATCAAAACTGCTGTTAAACCAGCGGAAGAAACGCGCAAAAATACCGTTGCTTTCAGGTTTGTTTGGATCGTGCTGTTTGAGAATTGTGGCACACAGGGCAGGGGTAAAGGTCAACGCCACCACCAGTGACAACACCATCGCAGTCACAAGAGTAATAGAGAATTGACGATAAATAACGCCTGTTGTTCCACCAAAGAATGCCATAGGTATAAATACCGCAGACAATACCGAGGTAATCCCGATCAGTGCGCCTGAAATCTGTTTCATTGACTTTTCAGTCGCCGCTACAGGGTCAAGATGTTCTTCGACCATGACACGTTCTACGTTTTCCACCACGACAATTGCGTCATCGACCAATAAACCAATCGCCAGTACCATGGCAAACATGGTCAGAGTGTTAATCGTGAAGCCAAACATATTGATCACGGCAAAAGTACCCAGTACTACCACAGGCACGGCCATGGTTGGAATAATTGTGGCACGCCAGTTCTGCAAGAACAGGAACATCACAATAAAGACCAAAATGATCGCTTCAATTAAAGTTTTAACAACACTCTTAATCGAAAGTTCAATGAATGGTGTGGTATCAAAGGCCAATTCATCCTTTAAACCCGCAGGGTAGTTTGGACGTAACTGTTTGAGACGTTCTTCCACAGCAGCAGCAGTATCTAGGGCGTTAGCACCTGTAGACAGTCTAATCGCGACACCGCCTGCAGGCTTACCGTTGTATTTGGAAATAAACTGATAGTTGTCTGCACCAAGTTCAATTCGTGCGACATCACCCAAGCGCACTTGAGCGCCCGAAGCGGTATTCTTTAGGAAAATATTGCTAAATTGTTCAGGTGTTTGCAGCAAGCTTTGCGCAGTTACCGTCGCATTTAAAGCTTGACCTTGAGTTGCAGGTGCACCGCCCAATTGACCTACCGCAACCTGTGCGTTTTGGGTACGAATCGCTTGAGCAATATCACTTGGTGTGACTTGCAAACTTGCCATTTTGGCAGGATCCATCCAAATACGCATGGCGTATGAGCCACCAAAGACTTGAACTTCACCGACACCAGCAACACGGCTCAGCGGTTCAGAAATGTTAGAGTTAACATAGTCTTTAATATCATCGGCAGAAAGGTTTTCGTCAGGTGAATAAAAAGCGAGAACCTGTAAGAAGCTCGCTCCTGATTTGGTCACTTTCACGCCTTGACGTTGCACATCATCAGGCAACAGCGCCGTAGCAGATTGTAATTTATTCTGTACTTGAACCTGTGCAATATCTGGGTCGATACCTTGTTCAAAGTTTAAAGTAATGGATGCAGAACCATTACCCGCACTGTTGGATGAAATATAGCGCAATCCATCTAAGCCGTTCATTTGCTGTTCAATGATTTGCGTAACTGTGTTTTCTACAGTTTCAGCAGATGCACCCGGATAGGTTGCAGCAATGGTGACCGTTGGCGGTGCAATGGTCGGATATTGGGCAATTGGCATATTGGTGAGGGTAATAATCCCCGCCAACATGATCACCAATGAAATCACCCATGCAAAAATGGGGCGATGAATAAAAAAGTGAGCCATTAACGTCTACTCCTTATGTATTTGAAGTAGCTTTTGGTTCAGTGGCTTGGGCTTCTGAGGCTGGTTTGGCATCACCCGATTTTGCTGGTGCGGCAGGTGCGGCTTGCGGAGCAGCGCCTTGAGGTTGATACGGCTTAGCAACCACTTGCTGATCAGCTTTTACTTTAGCAACACCGTCTACAATGACTTTATCGCCAGTTTGCAGACCTTCAGTCACAATCCAGTTGCTGCCTTGCGTACCGACTGTGGTCACAGGACGCTGTTCAACAATACCTTTAGCATTCACAATCATCGCCATTGCCTGACCAGTAGGTGTACGGCTAATCGCAGCTTGTGGAATCAAGATTGCGTTAGGAATCACACCTTGCACAATTTGCGCAGTCGCAAACATACCAGGCAACAATAAGTGATTTGAATTAGGGAACACGGCGCGTAAAGTCACGGTGCCTGTTTCTGGGTTCACGCTGGCATCAGAAAAAGCCAAACGACCCTCAACAGGGTAGTAGCTACCATCTTCAAGTTTTAACTTCACTTTGGTGTTGTTGCTGCTGTTTAAACTGCCCTGACTCAGTTGCTGACGTAAGCGAAGTAATTCTGCGCTAGACTGATTGATGTCTACATAAATTGGGTCTAAGCGCTGAATCGTCACTAAGGGTTCCGCTTGACTCGCCGTAACCAGTGCACCTGCAGTCACGGTAGAGCGGTTGGTTTGTCCTGAAATTGGTGCGCGTACAGTCGAATAACCTAAGTTAATTTCAGCATTGCGTACTTCTGCTTGAGTCGCAGCAACATCGGCTTCGGCAAGTTTGACCTGGGCCACAATGTCATCATATTCTTGTTTAGAAATGGCGTTGCTACCCACCAGTTGACGGTAACGACCTTCTTTAATGCGTAACACATTCAATTGCGCTTGCTGGCGGGTGAGTGCTGCACGGCTACTGTCTAGACTGGCACGGTTGGTACGTGAGTCAATTTCATAAAGCGCCTGACCCTCACGCACGTAGCTGCCTTCGGTAAATAAACGTTTCAGAACCACACCACTGGTTTGTGGGCGAACTTCTGAAATTTCAAAGGCTGTGGTACGTCCAGACAGTTCTACAGACTGTTCCACGCTTTGTGGCTGTGCCACCAGTACGCCAACCTCAGTCGGTGGCATTTGCTGAGCTGCACCTGCTTGCTGTGCATCTTTTGGATCTTTGCTACAACCCACAAGTGCTAAACTTGTGGCTAATGCGCAAGCAGTCAGGGCAGGAGCCCAAAGCTTTGCAGACATCATTCTTTCACCTCTATTAGATTTTTATCTAAACTTATGTATTGGTTTGTCTTGCAGATATTGAGCGCAAAACAGATACCACAATGTGATCCAAATAAAACTTATGCTCCAACCAGAGAGGACATCTGAAGGATAGTGCACTCCCAGATACACACGGGAAATGCCCATCAGCAACATCCATAACCACGCGCACACAGACAAAATTTTATGCGCTGGATGTTGCAAACTCAGGTAAATCACCAAACAACCTAAAGTTGCAGCATAAAAACTATGAGCGCTTGGAAATGATGCGCCAAAAGTTTCCACCAAATGCAATGCTTCAGGCGGGCGAGGTCGCGCGAATAGGTATTTGAGCAGCCATGAAAGCGCAATACTTACGACCAGTCCTACACTGATAAAAACAATTTTTGTGTATTTTTTATACCATGCCAAATAGAAACACCATAGGCAGGTTAAAAATAATACAAATGGCATGCCACCTAATACAGAAAGTGTGATTGCCAATTGATTCAAATGTGCGGTGCGCTGGGTACTTAAAAACTCCACACTGGCAACATCAAATTGTTGCCAACTTGGAATGTTTAGCACTAACACACTTATTATAAATAGTAAACTACCGAGATAAAGCAGTATTTTAGGCATGCTAAAAATCCCTGTAAGTTTAACCGATTTGAGCACGGTTGATGAATGGAATAAAGTGTACTAGTCAGTACACTTTATTTCAAGCCAATGTAAATGAGAAGAATTTCTTTTTTTGTTACTTTGTGCGCAATGTAAATGTGCACTAAATTTTAGCATTTCGTTCAGTATTTGAGGATGAATCGTCATCCACTGTAATTGGTTGTTTCGGTGGCCAAAAGAAATCACTTGGACGGGTTAAGAAGTGAGTCAGCACCAATTTTGCCAAAGGTTTCCACTGTTCAAAACGTACCCGACGCGCACGCAATGCCACAATAATGGTTAAAGTAAAGCTGACAAATAAGTTGGTTAAACCAATTAGCAGCACGCCTAAAAAGGACACAATAATCAGGCCAATTTCAGGTGAGCCATTAATATTCATTAAACCCTGAATAAAGTTGGCAGAAGCGAAGGCAATGTGGCGAATATCAATCGGTAAACCCAAAATATAACCCAGCGTAGCGGTACTGCCGAGCATAATCCCGAACAGGAAATTACCTGCCAAAGCCCCTAAGTTTCGTTCTATATAATTGGCAAATATATTGAGACGTTCTTGTCCGAGTAGCTTTTTTAAATGCAGATGGGCTTTTAGGCGTGGCCCGACTTTACGATACACGGCCATGTTATCGAAATAACCTGCAATCAAACCAGACAGAAATAAAAATACCCCTGCAATGGCGGCATGTGGAATGGCAAGTGAAGTAAACGGATTCAAGTCGTGCAGCATATTGGATGCTTTGGCATGTGACATCAACGGTTCATGCAACATGGCATCCCAACTAAAAGCAATTAAGGCTGCGACTGGAATGGCAATCGAGATATTGCCCAAAATGGCGACGAACTGCGTGCGGATAATATTAATAATTAAGGCAGCAAGTTCGGCAATTTGTGCCATTTTAGAGCCTTTACGATGCTGTACCGTAGAAGCCAATGCTGCAGCAGTCATTGCGGGTTGTTTGGTGGCAACAGTAAAGTGCAAGACATGAATCAGCATAAAACCAAATGAATAAATCATGCTGTTGATGATGGCCTGCATCATCGGAGCGAGCACTAAACGCGAGGCGAGGGTTTTTAAAGTCGCCATCGTGGCAATTAAAACACCTGCACCTGCCGCAGCTTTATACATGCCCCAAAAGCCGTCTTTGTCGGTACTTACATAATGCTCACCCGTTTTACTGGCATTTTCAGTGACTTGTAAGGCAATTAACTCACTGTTTTCTGCAAGCAAGGAGCGTACACTGCGTTCGCTATACAATGCCGCAGTTACATCTACCAGTAATTGTCCTGCCGAAACATAACGGACTTTGTCTTGCGCCACGATTAAATTCAGCAACAGTTCAATCCGCTCTAAACATTGTTCAAGTAAAGACAATAAGTAGGTCAGACTGATGCTGACGCCAGTTCGTTTAGTAGCACGACGAATTTTACTGCTGACATCATGACATTGGTCAATCATCACTAAAGCTTGAGAGGCATCGGGTGGTTGAATGGCACTGATTTGATCGTGTTGTTGATCGGCAACTTTATAAAGCTGAATAAACTCGTTGATTTCGCGGTTTTGTGCCAAAAAAGGTGAATCATATTCACTTAGTTCAGGATAGGCACTAATAAATTCAGGATATAAACCAATGCCGCTGACCCGATATGACAGCACTGTTAGAGCTTTAATAATTTCACTGCGAATCAGGCGTTTTTGTGTTTGTCCGCCATGTCCGCGATTCAGTAAAGTAAATAATTGCTGCCATTCGGTATCTTCAATATTGTCGAGCCAGTATTTATCACTACGTAGTGGAAAAACTCGACGGACTAAATCTTGCAGTTGGCTTTCATCATTAATCAGCGGTAAAAAGTGCGCGCCCAAACGCTGAAACAACTGATTCCAAAAACCATCGAGCGATAAAATTCCCGTGTCGGCATATAAACTGGTTTGTTTGTATTGATTGATTAGACGTAAAACAAAATGTTGCAAGGTTGAGCTGGCATCGGGTGTCAGCAGCAAGGCTTGTAAGAAAGCTTGAAACTTTTGATGAGTTTCTTCTAAATCTTGAGTGTCACTTGGACGGATACGATTGACCAGTTCAATCAGCAGATTTTCATCCAGAACAGCTTTTGGTGTATCCAGCTGTTCTTGCATTTTTCTAAATAAATCGTTGAGTTTTATATGCATAAGCTGCTTAAATTATTGAATGCGATGTAAAGCCAATAAGGCTAAATTCTTTAAGGCCTGACGATACTCCGAGTCTGGCAGTGCTTCTAAAGCGGCAATAGCGGCTTCTGTTTCTTCTGTGGCACGTTGGCGGCAATAATCGAGAGCGCCAGAGGACTGCACAATGGCAATAACCTGATCGAGGTCAGAAGTACCACCTGTCGCAATACTGCGACGAATAATTTGATGTTGTTCGCCAGTGGTATTTCTTAATGCAGAGATTAAAGGCAAAGTTGGTTTGCCTTCCATTAAATCATCGCCAATATTTTTACCTAATGTTTCAGCGTCTGATGTGTAATCTAAAATATCATCAATAATTTGGAAGGCATTGCCAAAGTGTCCTGCAAATAAACGCAACGGCTCACGGTACTGTGGCGTGCCTGTTAAAATTGCTGCACCTTCAGTGGCAAGTTCAAATAAACGTGAAGTTTTGCCGTGAATAATGTCTAAATAAATTTGTTCTGTAGTGTCAGGTTGATGCTGTGCCTGTAATTGTAAAACTTCACCTTCGGCAATTTCACAAGTCCCTGTAGAAAAGTCTTTTAGCAATACCAAATCGTTTAAATCGACCAATAAGTCAAAGGCGCGGGAGATTAAAAAGTCACCGACTAAAACCGCTGTTTGGTTATTCCAAGTGGCGTTAGCAGTAGGTCGACCACGACGTAAACCAGACTCATCCACCACATCATCATGCACCAAAGTTGCGGTATGCAGCATTTCAATAATTGCAGCCAGTTTACGTTGACGCTCTAAATCTTCTGCACCACAAGCTTTGGCAGCAAGTAAGCACATAATTGGACGCATGCGCTTACCGCCAGCTTCGACCACATGCTTACTAACCGCCATCACTAACGCGACTTTAGAGGTAATCCCTTCATTAATAAATGTATCCATCGCGGCAAAATCAGAAGCAACAGGGGCGAGAATGTCTTGCTTAAAGTCGATGGTCATGTGAAGAGAAACCTCAATAATATTGAATGACAACTTAGTTGAATCAGTTGTAACTTATGTTACAGCCAAGAAAACTGCTTAAGTCTGCGAAAATAACGCAATGAATGCAATAGTTAGGCACCTGCCAAATGCTGTAATTGTTAATTCTACTAGAAAACGAAGTCAATAACTTTGTGGGTAAATTCAGTTATTTGCTCAAGTTGGGCATGATTTTAACAAGCACAGCAGTTTACGCCAACACAATCTGTCTGTATTGATTGATCCATTGAATATGGATGAGGCTGCAGAAAGTCATTTACGCGGCTGGGTATTAAATAATCAACCTTGTTGTGCAATAATTGCCGTAAATGGCTTGTTGTTTGTGCGAATATCGCTTAAAATCTTTGCCCTTGAATAACCCCCAGTGGCGTTCGTTTTAAGATCGATATATCCCTTTATCGGCACGACGACACGGGCATGTTTGGAGTACATTATGTACGCAGTAATCCAAAGCGGTGGTAAACAGCACCGTGTTGTTGAGGGTGAAACCCTTAAAGTTGAATTATTGAAAGCTGAAACTGGCGCAACTATTACGTTTGATGACGTATTAATGGTTGTAAACGGTGACAACGTTCAAATCGGTGCTCCAGTTGTTGCTGGCGCTAAAGTAACTGCAGAAGTGGTTGGTCATGGTCGTCACGACAAAATCCGTATTGTTAAAATGCGTCGTCGTAAACACTACCGTAAGCAACAAGGTCACCGTCAATGGTTTACCGAGTTGAAAATTACTGGTATTGCAGGCTAATCACTAGGAGTAAATAGACATGGCAACTAAAAAAGCCGGTGGATCGACTAAGAACGGTCGTGATTCGAATCCTAAGATGTTAGGTGTTAAAGTTTACGGTGGTCAAACTGTAACTGCTGGTAACATCATCGTTCGTCAACGTGGTACAGAATTCCACGCTGGTGCAAACGTAGGTATGGGCCGTGACCATACTTTATTTGCTACTGCTGACGGCGTAGTAAAATTCGAAGTGAAAGGTCAATTTGGCCGTCGCTACGTATCTGTTGAAGCGTAAGCTGAAATAGTGAAAAAACCCACAAGTGATTGTGGGTTTTTTTATGCTTGTATGATGGAAAATTAGGGTCAAAGGATAACTTTTAGTTCTTCATCATGATGGATAAATTTCTACATTTTATATTAATAAGCATACAAAACTTCTTATTTTCTATCATATTAGCGCCAGAAATTGGTTTAAGATGGGACATCCAAAACATTGCGATTGAGCAAATATAAAAAGGTGAATCTATGAATATGCTTCGTAAAACGATGTGTGCTGTGGCATTGGGTGCAACCACTTTAGCGCCAATCATGAGTACTACAGTGTTTGCTGCGCCAGTGGCAGCATCGGAGCAACAAGCGACAGCAAACCTTGTTAAACAATTGAATGGTATTAAAAGTTTTACCGCCAATTTTGAGCAAACCACAAAAGTTAGCAACAATGGCAAGGCTTTGCCAAACCGTGGTTTATCGGCACAGCACATGAACCAGAATTTTAAAGGGGTTATGAAAGTTGAGCGTCCGGGTAAATTCTTTTGGGAAACCACCAGTCCAGCCAAACAAACAATTGTGACTACGGGTAAAACCGTATGGATTTATGACCCAGACTTACAACAAGCTGTACGCCAAAGCCTAGATGATCAAGTGGCAAATACGCCTGCGTTGTTGCTTTCGGGCAATACCAATCAAATCATGCAGTCGTATCGTGTGACCCAGCCGAATAAATCAAAAACCTATTACACCTTATATCCAAAAAGTGATGATGGCGTATTTCAAAGTTTAACCATTAGTTTTGGTGCACGTAACGCGCCAACCTTAATGATTTTGCAGGATTCATTGGGACAAACCACGCACGTGCGTTTTAACAATGTGAAAGTCAATGCGGCGATACCAGCCTCAACTTTTAATTTTACTCCACCAAAAGGCACGGACATTATTGATCAATAATCGAATGCTTCCGTACGTTGTTTTTTAAGCATAATTTGCTGTCCCTTTCTAGCCTTCTCCCACAGGGAGAAGGTTTTCAGCTTCAGCATAGCGGAAATTTATTTGAATATTCTTCCCGAGAAATCCACAATTTCTGTGGATAAATCTTGGGATAATTCACATTTTGCAATATGCAGGATATAGACTGAGTCATCACAGATCATCATTTTGCACTAATGATGTGTTATCAATATTTTGATTTATAATGAAAAAATAAAAATAATCACGCAAAAATTTGAGTAGTAATTTTAAACAGTTTTATCCACCGATTATTCCGTTACACAACTGCTCTAGGATTGAACAGCGAGAGTTATCTATAGTCTTGACTAATTCAATTGAAGCAATTTTATCGCAAGATTTGTGCAGGTTTGCATTTCTAATCATTGGACTTTATGAATCGTGGTAGAAGGGGAATTTAATGCAATATTTAAAATCACAGGTGTTTTTGGGTGCTGTCGCTTTAAGTTCGGTTCTGTTGTTGACTGCATGTCAGCCAAAGAGTGAGGCAACTTCTAAAACCGAAACTGAGCAAGCTGCGCCTGCATCTGTCACAGCCGAGATTCCTGTGATTCAAGCTAAAGTGGTGGCGCTTAAATTGCCACAACAGCAAATTTGTGATGAAGGTGGTTGTACTGCTTACGATATTCAGACGGTAAAAACCAATGTGGCGTGGATTGATGAATATTTTATGCAGCGCTTGCAAAAGGCAGACCCAATTGCATTTTCAAAAGCTGTGGCATCAACTGAAACGCCAAAGGTAGAAGAAACTGATCCTATGCGGCTGAGTCAGAGTTCAAGCTATGTGCGATATATCGGGCAACATGCCAATTTAGCGACGTTTAGTTTGCAAAGCTACAGTTACCCTGCGGGTGCGGCGCATGGTATCCATCACCAAGAATTTGTGACTTTTGATTTAAAACAGAAAAAGCGTTTGGCGTTGCAAGATATTATGCTGCCCAATACGGAAGCCAAAATGACCGAAGAATTGTTTAACCATAATTATAATTGGTTAAATGAACATGATATTTCCCGTGAAAAGTTTAAATTGAGCGATAATTTTTATTATGGCGCTAATGGTTTGGTCTTTGTCTATCCGTTGTATGAATTAGCATCTTATGCAGAAGGTATGCCTGAGTTGATTCTGCCTTACTATGCGACGGAAAAATTAATTAAGCCTGAATATTTGCCAAGTTTGCCGCAGTATCCTAGCCAATAAAATTGCACAAAAATACGCAGAGATTGCTGTAATAAGGTGCAGCCGTGAATCGGGTTACTGTATTTTTTAACCCGAAGCGCTTACACTATAGCCAGTTTTTTTCTTATTCCAAGATTGGCTATGATTGACCCGAAATTACTCAGAAATAATATTGAGGCTGTAAATTTAGCCTTGGCAAAACGTGGTGTGCAATTAGATGTGGCAGAGTGGGCAGCACTTGAAGCACGTCGTAAAGAATTGCAATCTAAAACCGAAGCATTACAGGCAGAGCGTAATTCGGGCGCAAAACAAGTCGGTCAGATTAAAAAAGCAGGTGGTGATGCTTCTGAAATTATGGCTCGCATGGCTGCTATTGGCGATGAAATCAAAGCCGCTGAAGTGGCTTTGGCAGAGTTACAAGATGAGTTAGAAGCTAAATCATTGTCTATTCCAAACTTGCCAGATGAGTCTGTGCCTGAAGGTAAAGATGAAGCTGATAATGTGGAAGTATTGAAATGGGGCACACCACGCCAGTTTGATTTTGAAATTAAAGATCATACCCACCTTGGCGAAATGATGGGTGGTTTGGAATTTGAAACTGCAACCAAATTAACAGGTTCTCGTTTTAGCGTTCTGAAAGGGCCATTGGCGCGTTTACAACGTGCGATTACACAGTTCATGTTAGATACGCATACTGTTCAAAATGGTTATACCGAAGCGTATGTACCGTATTTGGTCAATGCAGATTCATTGCGTGGTACTGGTCAGCTGCCTAAATTTGAAGAAGATTTGTTCAAGCTACAAGGTGAAAAAGAATACTATCTAATTCCAACTGCCGAAGTTCCAGTAACCAACTTTGTGCGTGATGAAATCATTGATCCTGAACGCTTGCCATTAAAATATGCCGCTCATACCCCTTGTTTCCGCAGCGAAGCAGGTTCTTATGGTCGCGATACTCGTGGTTTAATCCGCCAACACCAATTTGATAAAGTCGAAATGGTGCAGATTGTAAAACCAGAAACCTCAATGCAGGCTTTAGAAGAATTGACTGGACATGCAGAAGGTATTTTGCAGGCACTTGGTTTACCGTACCGTAAAATTATTCTATGTGGTGGCGATATGGGCTTTGGCGCAACCAAAACCTATGACTTAGAAGTTTGGGTGCCAAGTCAAAACACTTACCGTGAAATTTCATCATGCTCAAACATGGGGGATTTCCAAGCGCGTCGTATGAAAGCACGCTACCGTGCCGACCAAAAGAAAACTGAATTTGTGCATACATTAAACGGTTCAGGTTTGGCGGTAGGACGTACTTTATTAGCTGTTATGGAAAACTATCAACGTGCCGATGGTTCGATTGAAATTCCTGCAGTATTACGTCCGTACATGGGCGGTTTAGAGTTTATTGACTAAGTTGAGTGCAGGTCGACTTAGGATGAAATTGCTTACAATCAGATTTAAATATTGAGGTTTAGTGTGGATATTTTTCCAATCTCGTTAAAGTTGCAGCAGCAACCTTGTCTGATTGTGGGCGGTGGGCATATTGCTTATCGCAAAGCGGTGTTACTGGCTAAAGCGGGCGCAAAAGTTGATGTGCTTGCCCCTGAAATTGATGTCAATTTATTGCAACTGGTGCAACAAAGTCAGGGGCAGTATGTACAGGATGTTTTTAGTCCATCTACTGCGTTACGTCACTATCGTTTGGTGATTGCTGCAACGGATAACAATTTGGTCAATCAGCAAGTTTTTGCAGCTTGCGAAGCCGAAAATGTGCTGGTCAATAGTGTTGATGATCCACCACATTGCCGTTTTATGGTGCCTGCCATCATTGACCGTTCGCCTTTGGTGATTTCAGTCGCGAGTAATGGCACATCGCCTGTATTGTCACGTCAAATTCGTACACAACTGGAAAGTACCATTCCGCATGGTATGGGCAAACTGGCAGAGTTTTCAGGTCAGTGGCGTGCCGCAGTAAAACAGAAAATTGTAAATCCAGATGAGCGCCGTATTTTTTGGGAGGAGCTATATGCCAGTCCTCTTAAAGAACAGGTGTTCAACGACAATCTTGACGCTGCAAACCAAAGTATCCAACAGGCTTTAGCGGAATGGCAAACACCGAAAGGCGAGGTGTATTTGGTTGGTGCAGGGCCAGGTGATCCTGAGTTACTGACCTTAAAAGCCTTGCGTTTAATGCAGCAAGCCGATGTGGTGATTTATGATCGTTTGGTGTCTGCACCTATTTTAGAATTGTGTCGCCGTGATGCCGAAAAAGTCTATGTCGGAAAAGCACGTTCTAACCATGCTGTACCGCAAGAAGGCATCAATGCATTATTGGTGAAATATGCACAAGCAGGTAAGCGAGTTTGCCGTTTAAAAGGTGGCGATCCGTTTATTTTTGGGCGTGGCGGTGAAGAAATTCAAGAATTGTATGAAGCAGGTGTGTCATTTCAGGTCGTACCGGGCATCACCGCAGCCTCGGGCTGTTCGGCTTATGCAGGTATTCCACTGACTCATCGAGATTATGCGCAAAGTGTGCGTTTCCTTACTGGGCATTTAAAAGAAGGTTCGCCTGAATTGCCGTGGTCAGAATTGGTGTATGAACACCAGACTTTGGTGCTGTATATGGGCTTGGTTGGCTTAGAAAGCATTTGTGAAAAACTGATTGCACATGGACAACGGGCGGATATGCCTGTCGCCTTAATTTCTAAAGGCACGACCCCTGAACAAAAAGTGGTGGTGGGGACGTTGGCGGATATTGCCAGTAAAGTCGCACAGCACCACATTCAGGCGCCTACCTTGACCATTATTGGTGAAGTGGTCAATTTACGTGAACAGTTGAAATGGTAATGAATCTCCCCCAACCCCTCTTTTAAAAAGAGGGGAGTTCCTACATTTTCTAAAGGGAGCTGGGGAGGGATTGTGAAAAGTAGAGAAAATTTGTGATCCACGTTGTTTTATATGAGCCTGAAATTCCAGCCAATACAGGAAATATCATTCGTTTGTGTGCCAATACAGGTGCGCAATTACATTTGATTAAGCCATTAGGTTTTGAGCTGGATGATAAAAAGCTGAAACGTGCAGGTTTGGATTATCACGAATGGGCACGTATGCAAATTTGGGACAATCTTGAGCAATGCTTGGCTAATTTAGACAGCAAAGGCGTGGGGTTGGATGCGATTTATCCATTAACCACCAAAGGCACAGAAACACCACATACTTCGGATTTAAACCGACCTGTTGCCTTGTTGATGGGGCCTGAAACACGTGGTTTGCCAGAAGCAGTACGCATGTTGTTTCCGCAGCAGCACTGGATTCGTTTACCCATGGCAGAAAACTCACGCAGTTTAAACTTGTCTAATGCAACGGCTGTGATTGTGTATGAGGCATGGCGTCAGCAAGGTTTTAAAGCATTGCTCTAATTTGAGCATCAATTCATTTCAAATTTAATGCGATCTTTAGCATCAATGCGTACAATTGATAGATAAAAAGCTGAGACAAAACTGTACTCAGCTTTTTTGTTTTCGCTATTTTGCTGATTTAACGCTGCAATCCATTTGAGGCATAAGAAAAGGCGCATAAAGCGCCTGATCTTAAGAGGTTGAGATGCTATTTGTCTTAGCGATCATCAAACTCATTGTGCTGCGGAGCAGGGTGTTTAAAGCCTTTGGTTTTATAACCGAGGTATAAAACCCCAAACATTGCCCACCATAAGCCATACTTCAATGAAGTTTCATCGACTTCGAGCCATAAAGCAAAGACTGCAATAAAGCCGCACAACGGTACGATCACAAAATTGAGAAGGTCTTTAAAGCCTTTGGTACGACCATCACGTAGCGCGTAACGTGAAATCACCGATAAATTCACAAAGCTAAATGCGGTGAGGGCACCAAAACTGATTAATGAAATGACAAAATCCAAGTCCATAAAACCAGCAGTTAACGCTACAGCACCTACAATTAAAATATTGTATGAAGGTGTATAGCTGCGTGGGCTGATATGACCAAAGATTTTTTTGTTGATCACGCCATCACGACCCATCACGTACATTAAACGCGATACGCCCGCATGAGCCGAAATACCCGATGCCATTACCGTTACAATAGCAAAGGCAAGCACATATGACTGGAACAACGAGCCGCCGACCAAGAGCAGAATTTCTGGCTGTGTTTCAGCAATATTTTTAAAGTAGCTGCCTGGTTCATTCGGAAAGAAAATCTGCATGAAATAGGTGCTGACAATAAAAATTACACCCGCAATTAGCGCAGTTAAGAACATTGCCTTCGGTAAGGTTTTTTCAGTGTCTTTGGTTTCTTCTGCAAGTGAGCTGAGTGAGTCAAAACCTGTAAATGAGAAGCAGAGTAGGGTTGCACCTGTAATCAATGCGCCTACCGAAGTAAGTTCATTCCAGAAAGGTTCTAAGCTCCATAACTGATAACGTTGCTCGGCAGTAATTGGACCATCGGCATTGAAGCCTGCCTGAAGTTTGGTGTACATCATCCATGTAAATACGCCAATGACCACCAACTGTACCAAAACGATCATACTGTTAAAGTTGGCGACAAAACGCGCGCCACGCAAGTTGACACCCGTCATAAATGCCGTGAGTACCACCACCCAAATCCAGTGATTCACATCAGGGAATAAGGCTTCCAGATAAATCACCGCCAAGATGATGTTGACCATTGGTGAGAGTAAATAATCTAGCCAAGATGACCAACCCACCATAAAACCAACGTTGGGATGAATCGATTTTTGTGCATAGGTATACGCCGACCCAGAAGAAGGATAACGACGAATCATGTGACCATAACTTAAAGAAGTTAAAAGAATGGCAACCAGTGCAAAAATATAAGATGTGGGTACGTGAAAATGACTTTCTTCCGATACTAAGCCGAAAGTGTCGAATAACGTCATCGGTTGAATGTAGGCTAAACCAATAATAATAATGTGCCAGAGTCCTAGCGTTTTTTGCAGTTTAGCTGCCGATTGAGTCCCAGAGATATTTGTCAACGGCGTTATCCTCTTAATCGTTGATCAAGGATCAGTCATGTTTGTTCAGGATTGTTTGAGACGAACAATCCCCCCTACATAAAAAGTAAAAACGCGCCAATCTACTCCATAATGACGCGCTTTGTCAGTATCTTTGCTTTCTTTTTTAGCAGAAAAAACGCCATATTGATGAAAAAACATCAGACGCAGCAGTCTACCAATGAAAAGCCCGATGTTTAGAAAAACATCAGGCTAGATTTTCGGCTATGTTCGCCTATTTTGTAGGAATTACCAAGCCTTTTTTAAGATAGCTTTGAGTTCTTCTAAATTGGCTTCTTTCGGGTTGTAAATAATCGAACCATCGTTCAGGGCTTTTTCAGCGACTTCATCTAATTGTGCTTCGCTGACTTTACCAGTTTCTTGTAAAGTGCGTGGCAATTTAGTCAGTGCATATAAGCGGTCACGAATGGCTAAGAGTGTCGAAATGGTTTTATCGGCACGTAAATGTGCAGGGGTTTGTGCATAGACGTCTGCGCCTGCCAACGGTAATAGTAGCTCGGCAATTTTATCGGCATTGACGTCTTTGTTGTATTCCAACACGTATGGCAAGAATAAATTCATGCACAGACCATGTGGCAAATGCGCAACTGCACCCAAGGCATGACCTAAGGAATGCACCAACCCGACCATAGAGTTTGAAAACGCAATCCCCGCCATAGTCGATGCTTGTGCCAGTTCCAAACGGCCTTGTTCATCGCTTGGGTTGTCTAATACATTGAACAGGTTATTGCTGATTTTTTTAATTGCTGCAGTGGCATAAGCATCAGAAATTGGGTTGGCTGCCATGCAACTATAAGCCTCAATGGCGTGCGTCATGGCATCCATAGCCGTCATTGCTGTTAAATGTGGTGGCAAAGTTTGCGTCATACGCGGGTCTAAAATGGCTGCATGTGGCATTAAGTAATACGATGCAAATGGCATTTTGACGTTCTTTTCTGTGTCGGATACCACCGCAACCATAGTCACTTCTGAACCTGTTCCAGATGTGGTTGGAATCACAAAAAAAGGTTTCAGTGGGCGTGGTAAGTTATGCGCACCTGAATATTGCAATAAGTCATCACCGCCCTCGCTGACTAAAATATTGGTGGCTTTAGAAGTGTCAATTACTGAACCGCCACCCACCGCGATAATGGCATCACAGTTATTTTCACGGTACAACTGTGCCGCACGACGCACTGTTGCCACACTTGAATCTTGCGGGACATCATCAAAAACATAGCCAATCACGGCATCGGTAGATTCAAAAGCCGCTTCAATCGGTGCAAGCAAATTGTTGGAACGCACACCTTTGTCGGTAATGATCATTGGACGCTGCGAACCGAGTGTCGCCAATTCAAACGGAATATGTTCAAGCGCGGCATGACCTGCAATGACTTTGACTGGGCAAAAAAATTCGTAATAAGGCTTCGCCATGTTATGCACTCCGTTTGAAATAAGATTGGGCAACTTTTAGATAGATATTGGCTGCACCTGATAGTTTTTCTTTTAAGCTGAGTTCAGTCGGATATTGTTTTACCGCCAGTTCTGCCAGTAATTTAGGCAAGATCAGTGCTTCCATTTTGTTCAGGCAACGTACCAAGCGAATTGCATAAGACACATCACCATCAGCAATCATGCGGTCATGCGCAAAGGCCTGTGCGGTACTTTCCTGAAATGAAAACACTAAAAATGCATGATTTAAGTGTTTGAAGGTAATGGTTAAATCGGGTTTTTGTGCCGTATTCTGTAACAGTTCTAATTGATGATCTGCAGTGACTTTGGCAACAAAGGCTGGACCATTCGGAAAAACTTTCATAGACAACACAAAGTTGCTGGGGAATTTTGCAACTTCCTGTTTAATTTCTTCATCGACCTGACTTGCCATGACTAAACCTCTGCCAATCACATCCATCATGAGTTTGACATAGGCCAGTTGCAAAGCGGGTTTCACAGATTTAGTTGAAATCACGCGCTGAATCCCTGTGTTATAAATCATTATTTAGAGTAAATACTCTATTTTATTTCTTATTGAAAAGAAAGCCATTTATACGTGAATGACTTGAACGTCATTAAAGTAACCGCTGTTTTGTAAAGTTTCAATGATATCTGCGCAGAAGTTTTCAAAATGTGGATAGTCATTGACTAAATCCATCACACGTACCATTTCCAAACCTGCATAGCCGCAAGGGTTGATACTTTGAAAACCAGTCAAGTCACAATCAATATTGAGGGCTAAACCGTGATAACTACGGCCTTTACGAATTTTAAAACCCAGTGAGCCAATTTTTCGTTCATTGACATATACCCCTGGTGCATCTGCTTTGGCATAGGCTTCAATGCCGTATTTTTTAAGCAGCTCAATCATCAAGTTTTCAGCATAAGATACCAAAGTACGGACATTCCAGCCTAAACGGTTCAGGTCAAACATGAAGTAGGCGACCAATTGGCCTGGGCCATGCCATGTGACTTGACCACCACGATCAGTCTGTACCACAGGAATATCTGTCGCCATTAAAATATGTTCGGCTTTGCCTGCTTGCCCTTGGGTCAGTACATTCGGATGTTGCAAAATCCAGAGTTGGTCAGGGCTGTCTGCATCACGTTGTTCAGTCCAGTCTTTCATTTCCTGAAAGCGAGCTTGATAGTCAGTCAGGTCATGATATTGACGAATAATCAGGTTTGGCCGTTGTGCAGTATCCACAGTGATGCAGTCCTATCCATAAAAGCAAGAAATTGATTTTATTATACGAAAATGTGGCGGCTGTAGGGGATTTGTGGATTGAATAAGATTTTGGCAGCGCAGAAACAAAAAACACGCCCGAAAGCGTGTTATTTGAAAATCAATCTACAAAATTACAATGCAGTTTTAATCAGTGGGCAAGCTGCCAAATCTGCATAAATGGCATGCACTTGTTCCAATTCTTCAAAACGCAATTGTGCTGTAATTGAATGATACTTGCCTGTGCGTGATGGGGTAATGCTGATGCTTTGTGCATCAAACTCAGGGAAGTGCTTCACTAAAATTTCAACCACAGCAATACGCAGTTCATCACCCGCGTCACCAATGAGTTTAATTGGGTAATCCATTGGAAACACCCAAAGATGCTCTTGTAGTTCACGAGATGGGGTACGGTTGAATAACGTCATAAGCGTGTGTCTCTATCTCTATATCAAACGCCTGCATAGGGCAGGCGTTTTTTGTCTTGTTGAATAAATGAGGCTGAATTTAAAAATTTCAATAGCTCATTTATGCAGCAATCTTAGTCATTTTCCAAGAACGAGCGTAAGTGTTCAGAACGAGAAGGGTGACGAAGTTTACGTAAGGCTTTGGCTTCAATCTGACGGATACGTTCACGGGTCACATCAAACTGCTTCCCAACTTCTTCCAAAGTATGATCGGTTGGCATATCAATACCAAAACGCATTTTCAGAACTTTGGCTTCACGTTCAGTCAAGTTTTCAAGCACTTCACGGGTCGCTTCTTTTAAGCCTTCAGAGGTTGCCGCATCAACAGGTGAGGTGATGTTGCTGTCCTCAATGAAGTCACCCAAATGTGAATCTTCATCATCACCAATTGGCGTTTCCATAGAAATCGGCTCTTTGGCAATTTTCAGAACTTTACGAACTTTAACTTCATCCATTTCCAAGCGTTCGCCTAATTCTTCTGGAGTCGGTTCACGACCCATTTCCTGAAGCAATTGACGCGATACACGGTTGATCTTGTTAATGGTTTCGATCATGTGTACTGGAATACGAATGGTACGCGCTTGGTCGGCAATAGAACGGGTAATCGCCTGACGAATCCACCATGTTGCATAAGTCGAGAACTTATAACCACGACGGTATTCGAACTTGTCTACCGCTTTCATCAAGCCGATGTTACCTTCCTGAATCAAGTCTAGGAATTGTAAACCACGGTTGGTGTATTTTTTTGCAATCGAAATAACCAGACGCAAGTTGGCTTCAACCATTTCTTTTTTCGCACGACGGGCTTTGGCTTCGCCTACTGCCATACGCTTAGAAATTTCTTTGATGCCTTTAACATCTAAGCCTAACTCTTTTTCAATGTCGGCAATTTTTTGTTGGAACGCCAAAATATCTGGACGTACTTTTTCCAAATAGCCTTTTTGGTCGGCAGGTGCTTTGGCAATGTGCTCGTCTAACCAAGCAAAGTTAGATTCCTGACCTGGGAATGAGGTACGGAATTGAGTACGATCCATACGACCACGACGCACCGCATAACGCATCACTTCACGTTCAGCAGTACGAATTTGTTCATGTGTACCACGAATCATTTCCGAAATAATATCGAATAAACGTGGCGTAAATTTAAACATCATGAATACAGTCGCTAAAGCTTCTAAAGCCTCTTGAGCTTCGGCACTTTCACGACCATGTTTTTCAATGGCAGCAATTTTTGCAAGATAAGCCAGTTCCAATTCACCAAAACGCATTCTTGCAATTTCTGGGTCTGGACCTGAATCTGCTTCAGATTCTTCTTCGGCTTCAGCTTCTTCTTCCTCATCGTCATCATCAAGTTTGACGTCTTTGGTTGGTTTGTTGCTGGTGTCTTCTTCTTTGTCTAAATCGGCTTCGTCTTCTAAAACTTCTGGAATTTCTTCATCGGTTTCAGGGTCTAAATAACCTGATAAAATATCGGCAAGGCGACGTTCGCCTGCTTCATAATCTTTATATTCTTGCAGTACCACTTGCACTGCGTTTGGCCAGTAGGCAATCGAGTGAAGTACATCGCGAATCCCTTCTTCAATACGTTTCGCAATGCTAATTTCACCTTCACGCGTTAACAGCTCAACCGTACCCATTTCACGCATATACATACGCACAGGGTCTGTGGTGCGACCAGGCTCATTTTCTACAGAGGCAAGTACCGCTGCAGCTTCTTCTTCAGCAACTTCGTCGGCAGCTTCCGCATTATCCTCGAACATTGCATCATCAGATTCAGGCGCACGTTCATGCACAGGAATACCGACGTCTTGAAGCATTTGAATAATGTCTTCA
The DNA here is from genome assembly GCF_013417035.1 of Acinetobacter sp. YH16053. NCBI lineage: Bacteria > Pseudomonadati > Pseudomonadota > Gammaproteobacteria > Moraxellales > Moraxellaceae > Acinetobacter > Acinetobacter sp. YH16053. The sequence continues at coordinate 293,193 of NZ_VPEP01000001.1, read as the reverse complement.
ATCTGCTCGCTTTCTGTGATTGAGTCCGGGAGATGATCGTTAACCTCAGCGTAAGTTAGGTAACCTTGCTCTTTGCCTCGGCTAATCAGAGCCGCTACTTGCGAAGTAGGGGAATTCATATCGCTCATCTTTGCTTACTCTTCGTTGAATCTGTGGCAGTGAAAAACCGTGCATGATAGCACAATTCGCTTTAAATAGGGGGTGAATTGATCAATCAAGCATGATTTTAAAATGATGTTTGAATGAAGAATGTGATAGGAATATGGGGCTTCATTACTGTTTTTCAAGTCAATTTCCTTTTTGCCCGCAAAATATTTTTATGATTGGGGCGAATCTCAAATAATGATACTAACTTGTTCATAAATACACAAATTTGCCGCAATGTTGCAAGCTGTCTATGTTGCAGTTTTTTGAAAAAAATAAATAAAACTTGACAATATTTATAAAGGCAGATAAATAGCGGCTAGACCCTTCACATTTTTTCATTCTGAGGTAGTTTTAGTGTCTTCTACAGATTTTGAACTAGATGATAACTACGGTGATGATGATGTTAATTTCGATGAGGCATCAAACAAAATAAGCGCGAAAGAATCTTTAGAAAAGCGCCGTTTGATTGATGATTTACTCGCACAACGTCGTTTGGAACGTGAGCTCAAAGATTTTGATTATGATTTTGACGATGACGACGATTTTGACGATGAAGATGACTAAAATCAGGTACTGTATCTGGCATTGAAAATGCTATGCTACACCCCTAAATTGACACCGATGGATTTGAAATGACTGCTTTAGATTTAGACCTGTTAAGTGAATATCTAGATGGTGACCAAAACGAGTATGGTCTAGACTTCGCTGCAACACATGGTTTCTTGTGTGCCATTGCAGTTGGACCTCAATTTGACCCATGGTTAAATGAATTGTTTGAAGGCAACCAAAAGAAAGTGCCTGCTGAAATTATTGCGCAAATTCAGGCTTGGTTAGAAAGCATTCGCCAAAGTTTAGCTAATGAAGAAGGCATTGAGTTTCCATTTGAAATTGAAGAAGCAGAAGTTGATTCAAGTTTGGGTGATTGGAGCGTTGGCTTTGTCGATGCGATGTTCTTAAACGAAGAAGCATGGTTTACGCCTGAATTTGAAGAGCAATTGGTTGATTTAACTTTGCCAATGATGGTGTTTAGCGGCATTGATGAAGAAGATCCACAAATGGAATCTTTCCGTCGCAATGGTCAGTTAATGGACGAAATTGCAGAAGAAATTCCTGAAAACCTGAATGAATTATATTTGATGTACCACACGCCTGATTAATGGCTTGGTTTACATATTGTGTAATATGTAATCCTCATAAAAAAAACGCACTGCGCAAATCGCAGTGCGTTTTTTATTATGGCGCTTCAATGATCATGTTACCAATTAGCGTGTCGCACGATCCCAAGCATCTTTGACAGCAAATTTAGCTTGTTCCCACGTTAAGCGTGAACTGCCTTTAATTTGCTCCCATTTGCTTCTTAGATCGGGCTCAACATCTTCGAAACGTGTGTGCGTATCATAATGTGGGCGGTTTTCATAACCAATGCGATAGGCATTTTGATAGTCACGATCATAATCTAAATCATGATAATGGTTGCGTGTTTCTGTAAAGTAGGTTGTATTTAAGCTATTGGTACGCCAGTAAGCTTCTTCTTCGGTAGGGTTCACAACTTCTGCTGCACCTTTACCTGCCAAACCACCCACTACAGCGCCTACAGCACCACCGACCACAGCACCTACTGGACCACCCAGCGCACCTACTGTTGCACCAGTAGCCGCACCGCCAACAGCACCTAAACCAGTACCGACAGGGTGTGCACCAGGTTCTCCTGTAATTGGATCGGCATTTAAGCGATCACGTTCTTCTTTTGGTAAGTTCTTAACCACATCACGGTCAATTTTTTCATTGCGTTCAAAATCTGACATGCGAATCACCTTTTTATCTTTGTATGCGTTATAGCGTTCCTATATTCATAAATCGCTATGAATAGGCTTAATCTACGCTGCTACAATGTAGGCTTATAGCCTATTCAGAATGCATTTCAGTTACAGCGCATGTCAGACGTAAATTTATGTGTGATATATCAGCCTGATGTTGATTTTAAGTGTTTGATGTTGCGGTTCAGTGTGAAATACGTACTTTAGGTAAGCTTATAAGTACTTTTTTTGATAATAACGGTTCGCATACCAACCATAGGCAACATGAAAAACTGCACCATGAATCGCAATCAAACACAGCATCACCACCGCAGCCAGTGCTAGTCCTGCTTTATCTGCAGCTTTTAAAATGGCTTCTGCATTCGGATTCATCAGCACCAAGAAAAACACAAAGAAGCTACCAATAATAATCGCCACCGCACTTGAGCCCCAAACCAGTTGAATTTTTTCATCACTGCTCGGTAAGCGTTGTTCTTTTTTGACAAAATGTCCTGCGCTAATGAATGCTGCGGCAATTAATGCAGGGAGCAAGGTCAAGCCACCTAAGTTCAGACCAAAAATCAATACGGTAATGAGTAAGACCAGCGTAATACTGTAAACCGCAGCAAAAAATAATAAATATGGTTTCATGTCTGATTTTCCCCAAAAAATTGATTCAATTGCGCAGCAACACAAGCATTAGTCACGCATTTTACGGCGATGCCTACGGTATAAAATAATTGCGATGACTAAGAGCACCAAGCCTATAATGACATGGCTGACCTGACTGAAAATTTGCTGCATCAATTGTTGGTTTTCACCAAAATAATAACCCACGCAAGCTAAAAAAGTGGTCCAAATTATTGTGCCTAAACCACTATAAAACATAAATTTCCAAAATGGCATGTGGCTCATGCCTGCAGGAATACTGATGAGAGAACGAATAGCGGGAATCATGCGCCCAAAAAATACAATCCGATGTCCATATTGTTCAAACCAATGCAGGGAGTTTCGGACGTCTTGTTCTTTAATCCATAGATATTTACCGTAGCGATTGACCCAGTGGTAAATACTTTCATGTTTGCAGCGATAACCTACCCAATATAACACTGCCGCTGCGAACAACGAGCCGATACAGCCTGCAATGATGACACCCAATAGCAGTAATTGCCCTTGCGATGCAGAATAGCCTGCAGAGGGCATAATAATTTCAGAAGGAACGGGTGGAAAAACATTATCCAGAAACATTAACAGGGCAATACCAAGGTAGCCCAGTTGTTCCATAATGGAAATAATCCATTCAGTTAAGTTCATGCAAGTTGTGCTTTAGAAAAGTGCTTCTATCCTAAGCAGTATTGGACGAACAGTAAAGTCTTGCGCAATTTAGATTTAATCAAGCTCTGCATGGGTCAGGGTATAGATATATACACGTCTTAAGCTATATGCCACAAGTATAGGAATGGCACAGAGCAGGGCGTAATTCAAGAAATGCGCTTGTAGATGATAGCCAACAAATGCCGCAATAATACCGCCTAAAATTGCACCTAAAGCCACAATAAAAGTATGAGATTCATGTTCCAAACCATCTTGCATTGTTGCGCTATGCGTAGCAGTCACAGATTTTACAGGCGTAAAACGTAGTGTGTGCATTGAATTTGAAATTGTTGTTTTAGGCATAGCGTCACTCCTGATTGCGGCATATAAATTTAGGAATACATAACGATCCTTGAATTTTGGGTTATGGGAGATGTTGAGTTTGTGCTGAACATCTGCACCAATATAGCCACAGATTTTGTGGCTTATTTTGATTGAATGCTATCACCCAATCTGGGGATATTGCGCAATGCTTGGTAAACAAGCGTTGTATTTTTATGTTCTATGTAATCTTGCGTGAAGCATATATGTAGACATAAAAAATCCCCATACTGGATGAGGACTTTTTCAATATGATTAGAGTGGTCGATACAACATCAACATGGCTTTTGTTAGACCTTGTTGATGTGTATGAGCCTGTACGGATTACAGACGTTTACGTTTAGCTGCGGCAATTTGTGATTGGCGCATACGGAAACCTTCTTTTTGTTTCTCACTGGTTTTATCAATACAGTACACACAAGATACACCGTGTTCATAGCTTGGTAATTCAACTTCTTCAGGCAGTAATGGCCAACCGCAAGCATGACATTTGGTGTTTTGACCTTCTTGCATACCATGTGTCACCGCAGTACGGCCATCAAATACGAAACATTCACCTTCCCATAAGCTTTCATCTGCTGGTGTTTCTTCTAAGTATTTAAGTACGCCACCTTTTAAGTGATAAACCTCGGTAAAACCTTCTTGCAACAATAATGACGTCGATTTTTCACAACGAATCCCGCCTGTGCAGAACATCGCAATTTTTTTATCTTTATGCTGTTCTAGGTTTTGTTTCACATATTCTGGAAATTCACGGAAAGTTTCGGTTTTCGGGTCAATTGCGCCCTTAAACGTTCCTGCTTTGTATTCATAGTCATTACGGGTATCAATCAGAATGACATCGTCACGAGCAATCAGTTCATTCCATTCTTTCGGGTCTAGGTAGTGACCGACTAAATCACGTGGTTTTACTTCTACACCCAAAGTCACAATTTCTTTTTTCAGCTTGATTTTCATTTTACGGAATGGCTTTTCAGAGCTATGTGACTCTTTGTATTCCATTGCGGTAAAGCCTTCATCCAACAGAAATTGGTGAACTTGATCAATCGCGGCACGATCACCCGCTACAGTTCCATTAATGCCTTCACCTGCCACAATGAGAGTACCGCAAAGGTTGATTGAATTTACCAAATCTAATAAGCGTTGTTGAAGATCGGCAGGATCTGCAACTTCTTTGAATTGATAAAGTGCGGCAACAACCCAAGTCGTGGTCGCTGGCTGTTCTACAGGTGCAAGCTGTTCTACAGTAGCGTTCATGGAGTACTCCAATAGATGAAAGACAAAAATTTAAGGCGCATATTCTAACCTGCTTTGTGTGAATATGCGAGAAAACCGAGTGCGGTACATGGTTTTAAAGCACGACACAACATTTTAAAAATGTAGCAGAACGGGGTATGATGCCACTCGTTTCAAAGAAGAATGTTGTGTTCATGTTGATGCGCCAACAGGTGTTGTTAAATATTGGAGTGTTGTGTTGAGTAAGGATCGTCAAATTGCCACTTTAACCCCGTGTGCAGGTCGTTGTTCTACGGTGTTTGGTGATGCTGTCTGTCGAGGTTGCCGTCGCTTTAACCATGAAGTGATTCAATGGAACAGTTATACGTCTGAACAACACACTGCCGTTTGGCGTCGTTTAGATGCACAGCTCGATCAGATTTTAGTGCCTATGTTGCCTTTTGCTGACCTGCGTCATGTCGAAGGGTTTATCCGCTCTAAGCGGGTGCGTTTACGTGATGATGCTTCAAAAGGGCGTAAGTTGTATCATGCACTGAAAATTTGTGAAAAAAATCGACATTTTACCGATGAAAGTGGCTTGGGCATTCACTACAAAGAAGTGCGACCTTTGTGGCAGGAATTTGAGCGTCGCGTGTTGGCGCTTGCAACCGCAAGTTATGATTTTGCATTTTTAAGGGCTGATGGTATTAGCCATAGCTTATTGCATAGCTTGCACGATGACTAATTTGTAATTCTTGCGATTAAAGACTAGAAAGACTTTTATTGAGCCATAAAAAAACTCGCAAAATTTGCGAGTTTTTTATTTTATACAGGAATGGCTTAAGCCACTTGTACAGGAATACAGTTTGCAGTGTGGCTCACGGTATTGTCTGGGTTTGCATAGACCAAACGTGGTTCGTGCGCATTGGCTTCTGCTTCAGTGAAGTCACCAAAGGTTGCAATAATAATAATATCGCCTACATCGGCTTGGTGTGCAGCACCACCATTGACTGAAATGATGCCTGAGTTGTCTTCACCACGAATTGCATAAGTTGTGAAGCGCTTACCATTGGTCACGTTCCATACGTGGATTTCTTCATATTCACGAATGCCAGCCAAATCCATGAGTGTTCCGTCAATTGCACATGAACCTTCGTAGTGAAGTTCTGAATGAGTTACAAAAGCACGGTGGATTTTGCATTTTAATAAACGAGATAGCATGGTGAGCGTCTCCTTAGTGGACCTAAGATTTTATCTTATGGTTGAATTCAAACACTGCTTGCTGGATGTCAGTTCCGAGCAGAAAGCGCATTTTGCTCTGAAAATTGCGACATGGCAAGTGTGATTGTTCAACAATTGTGGATTCATCAGTTCGGTTTATAGGCATTGATTTGATTCATGGCTTGTTGTACTTCGCCATTGACCAGTAACTTGATACGACCTAATGCATGTGCAAGTGCATCATCCATTAAAGTTTGCTCGCTACTTGGTGCTTTGCTCAGTACATGACCAGACACGCGTTCTTTTGAACCCGGATGCCCAATACCAATGCGTAAACGATGGAAGTTTGGACCTGTGTGCGGCACGATGTCACGTAAACCATTATGTCCACCATGACCACCACCCGTTTTTAGGCGAATAATCCCTGGGTTCATATCCAGTTCATCATGAGCAATCAGCATTGCTTCAGGTGCAATTTGATAGAATTTGGCGAAGGGAACAACACTTTGACCAGAACGATTCATAAAGGTTGTGGGTAATAACAGACGAACGTCTTGACCTTCGATATTACCACGTCCGCTGATCCCGTGAAATTTAGGATCGGCTTTTAATGTAATGCCATATTGATCTGCAAGCTGTTCTACAAACCAGAAACCTGCATTATGGCGGGTTTGGGCATACTCTTTACCAGGGTTGCCCAAACCAACAATCAGTGAAATATTAGCCACTAATTACACCGTAAACACTTATGCGCGTTTGAAGTCAGCGTGCATAGGTGTGTTTTTAGCAGGGTGACGTTGTAAAGCTTGGATTTTAACGCTTTCAACTTTGTCGCCTACTTTGATTTCTACAACTTCTTCAAAGAAAGCGTTGCTTTCTAAAGCTTTTACAAGCTCACGAAGTTCTAAAGTAACAGCTACTGGCTCAGCGTCGCCACCATAAATGATAGCTGGAACTAATGCAGCGTGACGAAGGCGGCGGCTCGCACCTTTCCCTTGGTTAGCTGCTTCACGCGCTTGAGCGTTTAATACGAAGTTTGCCATGATAGACATCCTTATTTTGAGTTTAAATAAACTAGATCTGCGACCAATCTAGTGATAGAAAACCCTGCCAATTGGCAGGGCTTTGAAAATTCAGCGCTCTATTATAGATAAGAATCGAACATTGCGCTAATAGATTCTTCGTTGTTAATACGACGAATTGTTTCTGCAACCATACTCGCAACAGACACTTGACGGATTTTGCCAAGCGCTTGCGCTTCTTCTGAAAGAGGAATAGTGTCAGTTACAACCAATTCATCAATTACAGAATTTTTCAGGTTTTCAATCGCTTTGCCTGAAAGTACAGGGTGGGTAGCATAAGCAACAACGCGGCGAGCACCAAAAGTTTTAAGTGCATCGGCAGCTTTGCATAATGTACCTGCAGTATCCACCATGTCATCTACAATGACACAGTCACGATCTTTTACATCACCAATCAAATGCATCACTTGTGATTCATTCGCTTTTTGACGACGTTTATCGATAATTGCAAGATCGATATCACCCATTTGTTTTGCAACAGCGCGCGCACGAACCACACCACCAACGTCTGGTGAAACTACCATGAGATTGTCGTGTGACTGTTGACGCAGGTCAGCCAATAGCGCAGGCGTACCATAAATGTTGTCTACAGGGATGTCGAAGAAACCTTGAATTTGGTCTGCGTGCAAGTCAATCATCACTACACGGTCAATCCCTACAGTGGTGAGCATATCTGCAACCACTTTAGCGGTAATTGGAACACGTGTAGAACGAGGACGACGGTCTTGGCGGGCATAACCGAAGTAAGGAATAACGGCAGTAATACGACCTGCACTTGCACGACGCAACGCGTCAGCCATCACCAAGATTTCCATGAGGTTGTCATTGGTTGGCGCACAAGTAGGTTGTACGATAAATACGTCTTTACCACGGACATTCTCGGTAATCTCTACAGCAATCTCACCATCAGAGAAGGTAGAAACTGATGCAGCACCTAAAGGAATGTGCAAGTGGCTTACGACTTTTTGAGCGAATTGTGGATGCGCGGTTCCACTAAAAACGACAAGATTGGGCATGAAGCACCCTTGGCGGTTGGTGTATGTAGGAATAGATGGCAGGGGTAGCTGGATTCGAACCAACGGATGCCGATATCAAAAACCGGTGCCTTACCACTTGGCGATACCCCTAATGCGGCAGAACTTTAATATTTTTACTGCGTTCTGTCAAGGTAAATTAACAGGATAGCGGTAATATTGGGGGTTCTGTCTAATGCGAGAAAATGGCAGGGGTAGCTGGATTCGAACCAACGGATACCGATATCAAAAACCGGTGCCTTACCACTTGGCGATACCCCTAGATTTGATCACTGTAAGATGGCAGGGGTAGCTGGATTCGAACCAACGGATGCCGATATCAAAAACCGGTGCCTTACCACTTGGCGATACCCCTAATACAGTAATCTACAGGTGAAAGAGATGGCAGGGGTAGCTGGATTCGAACCAACGGATGCCGATATCAAAAACCGGTGCCTTACCACTTGGCGATACCCCTATTGTACTGTGAAATGTCGTAATGGAGATTCATCTAAGCTGTTCACAACGTACGCAGTACATGGTGAGTGTGCCAAAATGTCGTCTACATTCATTTCTGCAGTCACTTCAGTAAAGACACAAGCACCTGTACCTGTAAGCTTTGCTTGACCAAATTGGTCTAAATAACGCATTGCTTCATCAACTTCGGGGTATAAATTTCGTGCCACAGGCTCAAAATTATTTCCAAAGTCAGATGGCTTTATCTGATAGCCGCAGAATTTAGTGGGCTTCGTGTTTCTTGTCAATGTTTTTTGTGAAAAAAGTAGTTGAGTGCTGATAAAACAGTCAGGTTTTAACACAATATATTGTTTTGCGGCTAAGTCTATGAATGTTAACTGTTCACCAATGCCTTCTGCCCATGCATTACGACCATGCACAAAGATCGGTACATCTGCTCCGAGCTGTAAACCAAGTTCAGCTAGTTTTTGAGTATCCAAGCCACATTGCCAAAGTTGATTGACTACAATTAAGGTGGTTGCGGCATTGGATGAACCTCCGCCAAGCCCTGCACCCATAGGGATGTGCTTCTCAATTTTAATATTTAAACCTGTGACTTGTTTCGCGTAGGGTTTTAAAATTTGCGTGGCTTTGTAAATCAGGTTTTGCTCTAAATTGACACTGTTTAAACCCTGAATTTGAATGCTTTGAGTATCATTGACTTCAAATTCTAGCCAGTCGTATAAATCAATCAGTTGAAAAATAGTCTGCAATTCATGGTAGCCGTTGTCACGACGCCCAGTAATGTGCAAAAACAGATTTAATTTGGCAGGTGAGGGTACACGAATCATGGCGAAACTTGGCAAGTGATTAACGATTTTGGATGAGCATTGTAATACGGTTTTCTTGCCCTGATTCAAGTGCTTGTTTCAAAATCAGACGGTTTGGCAAACTGGCACTGTCGTTATAGCTTAAATCGACTGTCCAGCCATCTTCAATAAATTGAGTCGGGCGCTGTTGGGGATCTTTTTGAATTTGTGCATTCACTGTTGCAGGTCGGGCTTGTACCCAATCGACCAAGTGGGTGATGGGCGCTTGCCAACCTGTGGCTTGTTCTAACAGTTCTTCAGGACTTTCGGCATAAATCAACCCTGTTTTGGCACTGTTGAGGGTGACTTGTCCCGGTTGTCCACTAATTTGCGTTTTACCCACACCCAAAATACCGCTCAGTTCAATATCAAACTGCTGTTGCTGCTGCACCCAAGTAAAAAAGGCACTGCCAGACTGCTGCGGAGTGCGCACGCCAATTTTGCCTTGCAGGTTAAATTGATTTTCGGCTTCAACTTGCTGTGAAATGTTGGCTGGTTTTTGTACGAAAGGCTGACAACCTGTCAGTACAAGGCTACTGGTGGCAAAAAGGGTTAATCCTAATTTTGAAAATAAACGCATGAATCTTTTAACTCTTTTTAACTGGCTGCGGTAACAATAGCGAATTTAATTGTTGCAATTGCGGATCATTCGGATGATTTTGTTGTAATTGTTGTAACACTTGGCTGAATTTTTGAATATCTCCTTGCATATACAACGATTTTGCATAACGTGAGCCAATCGCGGCACTATGACTCAGCGCGTAGGCTTTTTCCAAAGCCTGTGCCGAAGCAGTGTAGTCATTTTGCAAATAGCTGACATAACCTAAAGTATCTAAAATAGAGGCTTGTTCAGGTGCAAACTCAAGTGCTTGCTCTACATAGCGACGCGCTTCATCCAAACGACGATTTTGCAGTGCAAGAGTATAGGCGTAGGCATTTAAATAGGTTGGGCTGTTCGGCTCAATTTCCAGTAACTTGGTGAGCAGTTGATCCAGTTTGTCTTTTTCCTGATGTGCATCCAATAGTAAGACTTCTGAATAGATCAGGTCAGGATCATCGGGCAGGTTTTTGATGGCTTCATCTAACAAACGCAGTGCTGCTTTTTTATTATCCATACGTTTTAAAATATCGGCCTGTGCCTGATATAAAAAACTGGCGTGCTGCGGATAGTTGACCCGTTCCTGCGTTAAAAAGCGCAGGGCATCGTTCAGTTTATCTTGCTGGGCAAAAATACTGATCATGTTGCGACGTGAAACCGTATAGAGGCTACCATCCACCAAACGATAATAGGCTTTGGCTGTTTCAAAGTGCTGTTTACGTTCGGCATTGACCGCTAAATAAAAATAGGCTTCGTTTTGATATTGTGCCGAATAGCGTAGCTCTACCAAATACTTTTCGGCTTTTTCGTATTGTTTTAAGTCAATACTGGTCAAACCTGCAATAAATAAGGCTTCATCTTCCGTAGGCCATTTTTTTAAAATAGCTTCTAGCTTTGTTAGCGCCAAAGTGGCTTCATTTTTTTTGACCAGATATTTGGCTTCGGCTAAACGGACTTCAAAGTTATTGTTGTGCTTACGGCTAGATTTAGCATACCAAGCTGCCGTTTCTTCTTCATTGCCAAGTACGCTCAACAAATTGGCTTTCATTAAAATATAGCCAGTGACTTTCGGGCGTTTACGCAGCGCTCGGTTAATGGTATCGAGCGCGGCTTGATATTGTCCATTTTGCGCTTTTAAACCTGCAATCAATACCAAAATAGATGGATTGTCTTTGGCTTTGCTGGTGCGCAGGGCTTGAATCAGAAATTCACGGTCTTCTACAGATTCAGGGGAAATTCCCGCCAAAATTTGTTCTAAGTCAGCCGTGGCATCAATATTTAGAATTTTATCTAAGGTTTCTGCAGCCAAGTCATATTCATGCGCTTTGAGTGCAATGTGCGCCAAATAAAACAGTGCAGGGACATCGGATGGTTCTTGTACCACCCAATGTGTTGCAATATCTAATGCGGCACGTAGGTCATTTTGTTCAATGGCAATATTCAGGGCGCGTTGTTTAATGGAAGTCGAATTGTTCTTAATTGCCAAGACCGTGTAGTTGTGTAATGCAGTTGGAATATCACCATAAGCCAAGGCAAATTCTGCCACCATGGTTTGTTTTACCGCATTATAATTTGAATTTGCATGATAAATTTCTTCAGATGCTCTAAGATGAGCAACTGAAGCCATGCTACCGACCAGTAAGAATGTGGTAGAATATTGCTTAATTGTCGCGCCGTATGGTCGGCTATTTGTTTGACGCAATTTTTCTTGATCCAAGTAATGCTTTTTATGACACCGTTATTGCACAATAGCATAAATTTAGCGAAATGATGATCTGATATGTCTTTCTTTGCATTGGGTGTCAACCATCAAACCGCCTCTGTAGAGTTGCGCGAGCAAATTGCATTTAACCCAGAAAAGTTAAGTGCCTTACTTGCTGAGCAAAGCCAACATCCCGAACTGAATGATTTGGTGGTGGTGTCTACCTGCAACCGTACCGAAGTCTACGCCATGTCTGAACATCCAGAACAGGTGTTGGATTGGCTTGCACACGTCAATGGTATTGATGCGAATCAATTGAGTCGTCATGTTTATCGTTATGAAAATGCACAGGCGGTGTCGCATTTAATGCGCGTAGCCAGTGGGCTAGATTCACTCATGTTGGGTGAGCCGCAAATTTTAGGTCAGGTCAAAACTGCGCTGTCTTTAGCCAAAGACTCACATACGGTTTCGCAACAACTCAACCGAATTTTTGAATATGCGTTTTATGCTGCCAAACGGGTACGTTCAGAAACTGCCGTAGGCAGCCATGCCGTGTCTATGGGTTATGCGGTAGCGCAACTGGCGTTACAAGTATTTAGCCATCCTGAAAAACTAACAGTGATGGTGGTGGCTGCAGGCGAAATGAATAGCCTTGTGGCGAAGCATTTGGCCGAGATGGGCGTCGCTAAAATTTTAATTTGTAACCGTACCCGCGCTCGTGCCGAAGCTTTGGCACAAGAAATTGCGCATCGGGTTGAAGTTGAAATTATTGAATTTGATCAGTTAGCGGCCAATTTACACCGCGCTGATGTAATTTCAAGCTGTACGGGTAGTTTGCATCAGGTGATTGCTTATCCTGAAGTGAAAGCAGCGTTAAAGAAACGTCGCTATCAGCAAATGTTGTTGGTCGATTTGGCCGTACCACGTGATATTGATCCTAAAATTGAAAATTTGGATGGCGTGTATTTGTACGGGGTCGATGACCTGCAAAGCGTGATTGATGAAAACTTGGCGCAGCGTCGTCAGGCGGCTGTGGAAGCAGAGCTAATGGTCAATCAGCTTGTGACTGAGTTGGTGACCCATCAAAAAGTTCAGCAAGCAGGTGCGACCATTCATGCTTACCGTGAACATGGCGAAAGCTTGCGTCAGGAAGAATTAAATTTGGCGATGGCGCGTATTGCCAAAGGTGAAGATGCTGCACAAGTTATGCAAGAATTTTCCTATCGTTTAACCCAAAAACTGCTGCATCCAACTTCTATTTTATTGCGTGAAGCAGCCAAAGGTGATGAGCCTGAATGTTTTGAGTTTATGCAGGAAAATTTAGCAGCGACTGCCAAACGTCGTCGCAAATAAGTAAGATTAACGTGATTTACAAAAAAGATTTTTGACGATACAAACTTAATCTAATCAGACCAGATCGCTTATTCCTCTAACAAGGTCAGCGATCTTTTTTTATCAATTTCATAAATTTGATGTTTCAATCGCTTCATTTCTTCAATACTGCTGAATTTTTTGGAGCGAATTTTTTGCTGTAAACAGTCGTATTGCAATTTGGTCGAAAAATCCTGCGCCAATTTATCGACGTGTTCAGGAGAAGTCGTGTAATCACTGACATTGGCTTGTTGTAAAATGCGCTGTAATTCATAGTGATACGCTGAGCATGCACCCAAAATATAATATTTGGCTTGTTCAGGATCATCGGGTAGATCATCAAAAATAGTATTTAAAATATTTAAGATTTGGTGTAGCAGATGATCATTTGGAATCAGCGCACGTAACGGTTCAAAGTGAATATACAAATACGGGTGATTGATTAGAATCGCAATCACATATTCTTCGGCATCGACTTTGGTGCTAAAACTCAAAGATGCATCGTTATTGGTCTGTGCCTGCCATTTACGGTTAAAGCCTAACTTTTCACGGAAAAACTGTTGCAGCAAATAGCGATAAGAACCCGTTTTGGGCAAAAGTTCGGTCAACTGCCGCAGTTCACCCATGACCTGACTTTTGCCTTCAGGGGTACTGATATTATGGTTTTGGGTGAGATGCGCAAAGACAAAATCTGATAGCAAAGGTGCTTGATCTAATAAACGTCGGAAATTTTCGATGCCTTCACGACGAATAAGTGAGTCAGGGTCGTGCTCATTGGGTAAAACAAAGAACTTCAGTTCACGTCCATCATTGAGCAAAGGCAGTGCAATTTCCAGTGTACGACGTGCGGCTTTTTGACCTGCGGCATCGCCATCAAACGCGATGGTAATGCGGTTGTTTTGGCGGAATAGAATGTTTAAATGATCGGTATTACTGGCTGTACCGAGTGTCGCTACAGCACCATGAATGCCGTATTGCTGCAAGGCAATCACATCCATATAGCCTTCGACCATTAAATAATCTTGGGCTTTTTGTTTGCGTCCTTCATATAAACCATAGAGCAATTGGTTTTTATGAAACACTTCCGAATCGGGCGAGTTGATGTATTTGGGTTTGATTTCATCATTAAGTGCGCGACCACCAAAGCCGACCACACGTCCTTTGCTGTCACGGATTGGAAAAATCACCCGATCACGTAATAAATCGAAGTCACGTCCCTTGTCACTGGTACGAATTAAGCCTAGCAGTTTTAAACCTGCAATGTCTTGCGGAAAGGCTTTTTCTAAATGCTGCCAATCTTCGGGTGCGTAACCCAAGCGCCAAAACTGCAAGGTTTGTGCGGTTAAACCACGTTTTTGAAAATACTGTTGCGCGGCAGGGCTGTGCGGCAATTGCTGCTCATAATATTGCGCTATATTTTCTAGCAAGTCGTATAAGTTGCCTTCTTGTGCAGGTGTGTCCTGCATGGTGTCCCATTGCTCAAAACCTGCAAACGGGTCGGCATTGTTTTGAAATTCAGAACTTGAGTATTCAGTGCTTTGAAACTCGGCAAAAGGATCAAAGTCGATTCCCACACTCGTGTCAGCATCGTTAGCATGTTCGTTTGTTGCAGTTGGAGCCGCAGCAGTTTCCTGCTGATCTTTTACAGGCGGTTTTGGCTTTGTAATTGTTGCTGGCTTTTTGGCTTCACGTTTATAGGAGAGTTTTTTGCTGTCGTGCTGATCTTTCGGGAGTTCGATGCCTGTTTGACTGGCTAAGTCTTTCATGACATCTACAAAATTTCGGTTATCAATATCCATTAAAAAACGGATGGCGTTACCATTTGCTTGACAACCAAAGCAATGATAGTACTGCTTGTCACGGTAAACGTGAAAAGACGGGCTTTTTTCCTGATGGAACGGGCAGCAGCCCGAATAGGTACGACCAGTTTTTTTTAATTTCACGCGCTGACCAATCAGATCGACAATATCAGTGCGATCTAAAATTTGATCAATCGTGTGCTGTGGAATGGCCATACGGTTTTGTCTGTTATCTCTTGGTAGTGAAAGGTTCGCCGAACAGGTTGAATACATCAGACTGTGCTGATTGACTCAATGAGCATTCTCTTTTGTATCTTTTTCTAGGACAGGAAACAAGCCCATAAAAGAACAAAGGGCAAGTATCATAACTTGCCCTTTGCATTTTTCAAAACTGAAAAATCAGTCGGAATGGTTTTATTCAGTGCTGTCGTTTTGAGATTTTGGACGATCGAGCAAGCCAAAACTCAAACGGTTGGTGAGGCTGCGTGATGGCTCTGCTTGTGCTTTAGTATCTGACTGTTGTGCTTCGGTGCTGCTTTGCGCTTCACGTCCGAAAATACCCAAAGTTGCACGGTTAATCCAGCTTGCGTCATGACGGGCAGCACGTAAATTCACGCTACCATCTGCTTTAACCAAATTTGGATAGTTCAGTTTCAACACATCAATATATTGCTGAGCTGTGGCTTGATCGCCCAGTTTGCCATAACCATAAGCCACCGTTGCCAACGCTTCTGGAATTTGCGGAGTTTGCGGATAATGCTCAACTACCCACAATGAACGCTCTACTGCAGCCACCCATGCTTTACGTTTAATGTTATAACGTGCTGCATTCATTTCGGCTTCTGCCAGTTCCTGACCAATAAACTGCATACGCTGTGCAGCATCTACCGCATAAGTGCTTGATGGATAGCGACGGATAAAATCGACAAAGTTTTGATACGCTAGTTTTAAATAGCTGACATCACGGTGCGCTTGCTTGAGCGAGGTATAACGCAACAAACCATCATAGTTTTGTTCCATATTCGCTACGCCACGTACATAGTAGGCATAATCGGCTTTAGGATGCTGCGGGTTCATGCGGATAAAACGATCTGCAACAGCAATTGCGCCTTCATAATCTTTTTGCTGGAATTTTGCATACAACAATTCAAGCTGCGCTTGCTGCGCATAATCACCCGTTGGATAATAGGTTTCTAAAGCTTCAAGATGCTTAACGGCATCGGTGTATTGACCACGATCCAGTGCTTTTTCTGCTTTTTCAATATAAACCTGTTCGCTAGATTGCGGACCAGTATCGACCACTTCTTTTTTTGGATTGCTGCTACAGCCCACAATTGCAGACGCAACGCCGAGTGAAAGAGCAAGCATTGTTATTTTATAACGTGGTAGCGACATAAAAATTCCTCTGTTAATACGGGCAATGAGCTACAATTGCGCTATTAAACCACTTTTGTCTGAATGAGCAAATGAGTCAAGCACAATCTACCCATTCCAATTTACCTGAAACTGAGTTCAATTTACTTGAAGATGCTGAGGATGCAGATAACCATACTTCAGACTCAACTGCAACACGTTTATCGTTGCAATTTCAATTGGATGACAGCCACTTAGGACTACGCATCGACCAAGTTGCAGCCATCATTTGGAGTGAATTTTCACGTGAAAAGCTAAAACAGTGGCTCAAAGACGGTCATTTGTTGGTAAATGGTAACACGGTCAAACCTAAATATAAGTGTGAAGGTGATGAGCTTCTTACCCTAGAAGTCGAGCTTGAAGCGCAAACCCGCAGCCTGCCTGAAGATATTCCACTGGATATTATTTATGAAGATGATGATATCATGGTGATTAATAAACCTGTGGGCATGGTGGTGCATCCGGGGGCGGGAAATAGCTCTGGAACTCTGGTAAATGCCTTGCTGCATCATTATCCAAAATCGGCAGAGTTAACTCGTGCAGGTTTGGTGCATCGTATTGATAAAGATACTTCGGGTTTGCTGGTGGTTGCCAAAAATCTGGAAGCACAGTTTGCCTTGACCAAGCAACTGGCGAAAAAGTCAGTTTATCGTTTATACGACTTGGTGGTGTACGGCAACATGATTGCGGGAGGCACTGTCGATGAGCCGATTAAACGCCATCCTGTAGATCGAGTGAAAATGGCTGTTTTGCCGGGCGGCAAAGACGCCGTCACACATTACAATGTTAAAGAACGCTTTCAGCATTTCACTCGTGTTCAGGCGCGTTTGGAAACTGGACGTACTCATCAAATTCGTGTGCATCTAAGTTATATTGGTTATGGTTTGGTTGGCGATCCTGTTTATACGCCACGTGTACGTGTGCCAGCAGGCGCATCGGCATTATTAAACGATACCTTGCGTAACTTTAAACGTCAGGCCTTACATGCCGTCAAACTCGGTTTGGTGCATCCACGTACTCAAGAAGAAATGATGTTTGAAGCGCCGTGGCCTGAAGACTTTAAACAATTGGTAGACGTGTTACGCAGTGAAAATGCTGCCTATTAATTGTTGCATAGACAGCATTAACAAGATCAACTCAGATACGGCAATGCCAGAAAACGACTAAGGATAGATTTATGCAATTTGTTCAAGGATTACCTGCAGGTGTGTATGTTGGGCAAACCCGCATACAACATGTGCAAGCTTTAGCGACAGACTGTGCCGATGTATCTGGTTTTAATCTGGCGCTGCATGTGCAGGATGATGCATGGCGTGTGCAGCAGCATCGTATGAGTTTACTGGCAGAGTTTGCTGAATATGGGGTCGATAAAATGACGTGGATGACGCAAACACATAGCGTGTTGTGTCAGACCATTAATGAGCAAATCACTTGTGAAGCTTTAGAAGGCGATGGTTTGGTCACTCAGCGTAAAGCGCATGCTTTAATGATGATGACCGCAGACTGTTTACCTGTGGTTTTGGGCAATGCCGAAGGCACTGAGGTTGCGAATCTGCATGCAGGCTGGCGTGGTCTTGCCAACGGTATTATCGAAAACACCATCGTCGAAATGCAAAGTGCGCCAACATGGGCGTGGTTGGGTGCGGCTATTAGTCAGCCGTGTTTTGAAGTTGGGGCTGAGGTGAAACAGGCATTTTGCGATAAATATCCTGAATTAGACACGGCTTTTATTGCAGGGCAGCAGCAAGGTAAATATCTCGCTGACTTGTATGCGATCGCGCGTTTTATTTTGCAGC
Organism: Acinetobacter sp. YH16053; assembly: GCF_013417035.1. NCBI lineage: Bacteria > Pseudomonadati > Pseudomonadota > Gammaproteobacteria > Moraxellales > Moraxellaceae > Acinetobacter > Acinetobacter sp. YH16053. The sequence continues at coordinate 275,020 of NZ_VPEP01000001.1, read as the reverse complement.
AGCATGGTGTTACAACGGTCTTGGGCGGTGATCAGTGCTCGTATCAACAAGCCGATGATTACTATTCTTACCGCCGTCAAGCACGTACAGGACGTATGGCAACATTCGTGTTTATGCAGGCTTAGTGTTAAACTTGACTTAATTATTTGGTTTTAAACATTCTCATGTCAGTGACTCATTCAACATCTTCTTGCGCTGCTATTCGTGTGGCGGTGGTTTATCACAGTCCTTATGGTCATACTGCTAAGGTGGCACAGCATATTGCACAAGGTGCTGCGCAAATGGATGCTCAGGTGACTTTGATGGATGTGGCTGAAATTGAATGGGATAGCCTAGATCAAGCCGATATTATCATTATGGGCTGTCCAACTTATATGGGCAGCATTACTTCGGCTTTAAAACAGTTTATGGAGCAATCGTCTAAGCGTTGGTTGGCCAGAACTTGGCAGGGTAAACTGGCGGCAGGTTTTACCAATGGCGGTGGTTTAAGTGGCGATAAACTGGCGGTGCTGCAACAAATTAATTTATTTGCGATGCAGCATGGCATGTTGTGGTCAGGTTTACCGTTTATGCCGACAGGGCGTAGTCCACACGATATTAACCGCATGTCGAGCTTTTTGGGTTTAATGACGCAGTCTGATAATGCCAGTGTTGAAGTTACGCCACCCGAAGGTGATTTGGAAACTGCAGTCAAATTTGGTAAATATTTGGTGGAATTAAAACTTAAAGACTAAGCATTTTTAGTTTTACAACTTCCATAAAAAATGCTCGATGTTGATCTCGAGCATTTTTTATGGGCGGAATGTGCAAAATTATTTGTGCATCAAACGTGCTTTATCACGCTGCCAATCGCGGTCTTTTTCAGAAGCGCGTTTATCGTGCAATTGTTTACCTTTCACCAAAGCAATTTCAAGCTTCGCTAAAGGGCCTTTCCAATAACATGCTAAAGGTACGCAAGAATAACCTTTTTGATTGACTGCACCCATCAACTTTTCAATTTCACGTCGTGAAAGTAAGAGTTTGCGGGTACGGGTCGCTTCAGGCACTACATGCGTTGAAGCCGACAAGAGTGGTTGAATTTGTGCACCAAATAAAAAGGCTTCATTGTCACGAAACAGGATATAACTTTCGGTAATAGTCATACGTCCTGCGCGCAAAGATTTGACTTCCCAACCTTGCAAAGAAAGTCCTGCTTCAAATTTTTCTTCAATAAAATAATCGTGGCGTGCACGTTTATTCTGTGCAATTGTTCCGCCCGTATTTTTTTTAACTACAGTTAGCTTCGCCATATTCAATTACTTCCAAACTTATGACTATTGTGCCTCAAACCAAGGCTTGCTGACAAATCAAAATCATCACAACTGTTGGCTAAACTGCTTTGATATTTCATAATTTGGTAGACTTTAGTTCACTAAAATTTTTTGTATTTGTTAAACTAACTTTGACAAAACCAACTAGAGCATAATGGATGTCTAAAACTCGCGTAATTTATCCGGGCACCTTTGACCCGATTACTAATGGTCATATTGACTTGGTGACACGTGCTGCAAAAATGTTTGATGAAGTCGTGGTCGCAATTGCCATTGGACATCATAAAAATCCAATTTTTACTTTGGAAGAACGTGTGGAATTGGCACAGGCATCTTTAAAGCATTTGCCTAATGTTGAATTTGTCGGATTTGATGGTTTATTGGTTAATTTTTTCCGTGAGCAAAATGCGACTGCAGTTTTGCGTGGTTTGCGTGCTGTTTCAGATTTTGAATACGAATTTCAGTTGGCAAATATGAACCGTCAATTAGATGCGAAATATGAAGCGGTATTTCTGACTCCTTCAGAGCAATATTCATTTATTTCTTCTACATTAGTTCGTGAAATTGCACGCTTAAAAGGTGATGTGACTAAATTTGTTGCACCTGTTGTGGTCGAAGCCTTTGAGCGTAAATTACGACAAGGTTGGTAGCGTGTCTTTATATATTACCGATGAATGTATTAACTGTGATGTCTGTGAACCTGTATGCCCAAATGAGGCAATTTATATGGGTGAGCTGATTTATGAGATTAATCCAGCATTATGTACTGAATGTGTAGGACATCACGAGCAGCCGCAGTGTCAGTTATTTTGCCCAGTCGATTGTATTCCGCTCGATCCAGAGCATGTAGAAACACAGGAACAATTGCTGGAAAAATATAAAAAACTGATTGCTCAAAAAAGCGCAAGCAATTAACTTATAATTTTGCTAAGATGCGCCTTCGAAGTGAACCAGACGATCGCTGCTGTGGAGGTCTCCGTGACTGAAACAGGGGAGGAAAGTCCGGGCTTCATAGGGCAGGGTGCCAGGTAACGCCTGGGCGGCGTGAGCCGACGGAAAGTGCAGCAGAGAGTAGACCGCCTTCGTATGGTTTCTTTTTCGGAAGAAATTGAAGGTAAGGGTGAAAGGGTGCGGTAAGAGCGCACCGCATGGCTGGTAACAGTTCATGGCATGGTAAACCCCACCAGAAGCAAGACCAAATAGGAATCCTGAGGTACGGCCCGTACTGGATTCGGGTAGGTCGCTTGAGCGTATGAGTGATTGTACGCCTAGAGGAATGATCGTTCTTGACAGAACCCGGCTTATCGGTTCACTTCACCAAATTTTAAGCAATAGTTGTGTGATAATGCTTGACGTCTATAGCATTACAGCAGATAATGCGCGCACAGTTTTTGGCTATGTAGCTCAGTTGGTTAGAGCACCGCACTCATAATGCGGGGGTCACAGGTTCAAGTCCCGTCATAGCCACCATTTTTCAGACCACATTCACTAATGTGGTCTTTTTTTATCTTTAAAATTTACCTGTGCAATCTATGTTGTTGGTGTCGAGCTGAATTTGCATTTGCAGGTTTTGAATATGTTGCCAGTTGGCTTGCTGATCAGGATAGCTAAAAATTTTGGCATCCACCTGATTTAACTTTTTCAGTGAAATATGTTGTGATGCGCAATAACGCCCCACCGCACGCTCATAGGCCAATTGCTGCTGGGCTTCAGGACTGAGACGATCTGCAGTAAGAATCTTTTGCTGACCTTTGGCATAGGCTACCAATACGCGTTTATCTGCAAAGCCGTAACTCATTTTTGAGTTGATATACTGTGCTACGTCACGGCGTACACCGTTGTAGTCAACCAAAATTGGCCCAACGACCTGACATGCACCTAAGCTCAAAGCTAAGCCTGCAACAGCAAGCCATTTAAAACGAAGAGTAGAAGACATAGTATTTTCTCTGGTCATTTGAATAAATTTTGCAATAAATATGGATGATAATCCGTAAGAAAAAGGTAAATTGCCTAAAAACTAATAAATTGAAAAGTATTTGTTTAAACTGTGAGCGTTTGTAAATTAAAATACTTGACGATGCAGAGCTAAGTTTAGATAATGCGCACACAGTTTATGGCTATGTAGCTCAGTTGGTTAGAGCACCGCACTCATAATGCGGGGGTCACAGGTTCAAGTCCCGTCATAGCCACCATTTTTATAGACCAAGCTCTCAGCTTGGTCTTTTTTTATATCAAATTTTAAGATACGCTTTATTGCCCCCGTTCTTAAAATACAGGCAATAAAAAACCAAGCCTTCGCTTGGTTTTTTACGCTTCTGTTCAAGCTATACTTTCGCTTAAATTCCAGGTTTCCAGCCATTCACTAATGGGTAACGACGTTCACGGCCAAATGCACGTGAACTGATACGTGGTCCTAAGGCACCTTGGCGGCGCTTATATTCATTGCGATCGACCAATTGAATCACTTTCTCAACCATTGCACGTTCAAAGCCTTTGCCAATAATATCTTCTTGGCTTTGGTCTTCTTCAATGTAGGCATACAAAATTGCATCCAAAATTTCGTACGGTGGTAAAGAGTCTTGGTCTTTCTGATCTGGGCGTAATTCTGCAGAAGGTGGACGAGTAATCACACGTTCTGGAATGACAGGCGCATCAGCAATACTGTTACGGTATTTTGCCAGTTCAAATACAATGGTTTTATATACGTCTTTGAGTACGGCATAACCACCAACCATATCGCCGTATAAGGTGCAATAGCCAACAGCCAGTTCAGATTTGTTGCCTGTAGACAGGACTAAGTTACCAAATTTGTTGGAAAGCCCCATCAAAATTGTACCGCGTGCACGGGCTTGTAAATTTTCTTCAGTGGTGTCACTTGGGCTATTGCCAAAGAACGGATACAAGGTTTGCATGAAGCTATTCACTACAGGGTGAATTTCCGCAATACCGAAGGTTACGCCTAAAGCTTTGACTTGCTCTGCCGCATCTTCAACACTGATTTGCGCAGTATAAGTATATGGCATCATCACCGCTTGTACTTTGTCTGCACCAATGGCATCGACTGCAATTGCAAGTGTCAGCGCAGAGTCAATACCACCCGATAAACCTAAAATAACCCCAGGGAAGCCTGAACGTTGAACATAGTCACGTGTAGCTAAAACCAAGCCTTGGTAAATTTCTGCCAACGTATCTAAAGCGGGGCTAATCTCTGCAGTTTTAAAGTATTTCTGAGCAGCATCATATTCAACGAAGAATACACCTTCCTGATACGTCGGTGCTTGTAGTGCAACATCGCCCGCTTGATTGATCACGAAGCTAGTGCCATCGAAGATTAAATCATCTTGACCGCCAACTTGGTTTACATACACCACATTGAGATGTAATTGTTTTGCCAGTTCGGTCATGGTCTGTACACGATGCTGCGGTTTACCCACTTCATAAGGCGATGCGTTCAAGACCAGTGCAGTTTCTACATTCAACTGTGCCAATTGCTGCACGGTTGGCAAAGACCATAAATCTTCGCAAATCAAAACGCCAAATTTATGACCAAGGTATTCAAAAACTAAGTGTTGATGACCTTCATCAAAATAGCGTTTTTCATCAAATACAGCATAATTTGGTAAATTTTGCTTGTTGTAAATACCTAAGATGTTGCCATCTTTCATGACGGCAGCCGAGTTAAAGCGCTGACCATCTTCAGTTTCATTGACAAAGCCGAAAACTAAAACAATATCTTTAATTTCACGTAATTGTTCAAATGCTTGTTGTGTGCGTTGATTCAAGCTTGGGCGCAGTAATAAATCTTCTGCAGGGTAGCCCAAAATTGAAAGTTCAGGAAAAATAATCAAATCTGCATGTTGTTTTTTCGCTTCATTTGCTTGTTCAAGCATTTTTTGCGCGTTTGCTTCGAGATTGCCAATGTGTGGAGAGAACTGTGCAAGGGCAATTTTAAAAGATTTCATTTAAATTAAGTCCTATTCCTATAGGTGTAGAATACACGTAAGTGGCTGATGATTATTGTTATAAAAATTTCAGCGTAGTGTATTGTGGATTAAACGACTGCCGAAAGGCACAAATAAAAACCATTTATTATCTAACAGATAAAGATCTTATTTTGCAGTGCAAAAATGGAGACTTTTGCTATTTTATCTTAATTTAGAATAGATGCTAGCATCGAATACACTTTATTGTCTTGTCTGCAAGAATATCATTGAAATGTGACAGAATTTTTATGCTATTTATTTGAAAAGCATTATATTTTTAGGTTGTATGATGCATGTGTTTTTCGTGAAATAAGCATGTACCAAGATGAGTGGGCTAAGTCGAGCGGTGCGGGCTGTTTAAAATAATATTGTCTATTTTTTTAAGAAAAATATCTTTGGCAATTTCACCTTGTTGCTCAATGTTGTAAGCAAAAAAAGGTTTCGCTTCAATTAAGCGATAATGATATGGATTGTAACGCTTAAAACTCAAAAAATACGCGGTTTGCAATACCGCACCACGCAGTAAGACATTGATGTGATGTTGATGCTGTAAAATGTGCGCCATCTCATGAATAAAGATCGCTTGATAGCCACGGTGTGCTTGGCTGTAGTCGGCTAGATAATGCCGATTACGCACATGAATATAGCCACAGGGGGCCATAAAAATGTGCTGTGGCTGCCAAGGCAAATAAGGATGGTTCATGACTTTGACTTGGCTGTAGTCAATCAGATTGCCAAACACAGATTGGCACAACTGTATTTCCATTGCAGTTAGGCTTCGACATCTAAACTGATCTAGTTTGAGCAGTCGCATCAATAAGCTGAGAATGAATAAATGCAGTTGTAGCATGGAAATGAGTCGTAAGTGGCAGACATCAAAAATATAGCCTAAATCCGCAATGATCTAAATTTTATTTTACGTTTTGGTTGTGGTTTAGGACAAACCAAACAGAAATGAGTTTGGTGAGCTAAATAAAAGCAATAAAAAAACCACCCGAAGGTGGTTTTTTTGTCGTGTCGTTTTACACGCTACAACGCAGACCGAATTAACGGTTGATGTCGCGTTGAGTGTGGCCAGTGTAAAGCTGACGAGGACGACCGATTTTGTAAGGACCGCTGTGCATTTCTAACCAGTGGCTGATCCAACCAACTGTACGTGCAAGTGCGAAAATTACAGTAAACATTTCTGTTGGGATACCAATCGCTTTAAGGATGATACCTGAGTAGAAGTCTACGTTAGGGTATAAGTTACGCTTGATGAAGTATTCATCAGATAACGCAATACGCTCAAGTTCCATTGCAAGAGCGAGTTGTGGATCGTTGATACCTAAGTCGTTAAGTACTTCGTCACAAGTTTGCTTCATTACAGTTGCACGTGGGTCATGGTTTTTATAAACGCGGTGACCAAAGCCCATAAGTTTAACTTCTTTAGTCTTCACTTTTTCCATGAACTCAGCAACGTGTTCTACAGAGCCGATTTCATCAAGCATCTTAAGAACAGCTTCGTTCGCACCACCGTGAGCAGGACCCCAAAGTGCAGAAATACCTGCAGAGATACATGCGTATGGGTTAGCGCCAGTAGAACCAGCTAAACGTACAGTTGAAGTAGACGCGTTTTGTTCGTGGTCAGCGTGAAGCGTGAAAATACGATCCATTGCGCGAGCGTGAACAGGGTTTACTTTGTAATCACGGTCTGCTGGTGTAGCAAACATCATGTACAAGAAGTTTTCTGCGTAGCTTAAGTCGTTACGTGGGTAAACAAATGGTTGACCAACAGTGTACTTGTAGCTCCAAGCCGCTAAAGTAGGAATCTTCGCGATTAAACGAATCGCTGTGATTTCACGGTGGTTAACATCTTCGATGTCTAAGTTGTTGTGATAGAACGCAGATAACGCACCAACAACACCTACCATGATTGCCATAGGGTGAGCGTCACGACGGAAACCGTTATAGAAACGTTTTACTTGGTCGTGAACCATAGTGTGGTTGCGAACTTTAGCGTCAAAATCAGCTTTTTGTTCTGCAGTTGGAAGCTCACCATTTAATAATAAGTAGCAAGTTTCTAAGTAGTCAGCTTTAGTCGCTAATTGGTCAATTGGGTAACCACGGTGTAAAAGAATACCTTTGTTACCGTCAATGAACGTAATTTTAGACTCGCAAGACGCTGTTGCCATAAAACCAGGATCAAAAGTAAAGTGACCTGCCGCCAACACATCCTTAACGTCAATTACATCTGGGCCTAATGTGCCGCTGTAAATTGGTAATTCAATTTCTTTTCCATCAAGCTGTAATACGGCTTTTTTGCCAGTTGCTTCAGACATTCAATAGATCTCCTGTCCTGGTGAATGTTGATCTGACTCGAAGTATCAATCTTTTAATGCGCAAGTCAGACGGATTAAAAATTAGCTCTAAGATTAGAGAGTACTGAAATTTTGTCAATTATACTTATGGATTAAGCAGACGACTATTTATAGAAAAAGTCGAAAAAATTCCAGTAAAAAAATCAATAAAATCACAGCACAGCCGCCGTATCATAAGTCAAAATTTGTCGGATGTGCAGAAAAAAATCATCAATACGGATTAATTGTAAGCAATTTTAAATACTGGTTTTGATGTGCTATTTCTTTAGCAGGATTCAGTCCAATACTTAAATTTATCTAATTCTCATAACTTACACGTTTTTACATACACGGTAGGGTGGTCAGATTGTTTGTAATAGGCAGTAAGTCTGGTATTTAAATTCGATATTGATTGATCAAAAAATGACTGATTAAACTCCTGAAAATAGCCATAACCCATCATATTTTGAGTGGGAAATGATGAAATCTTTGTGAATAAAGCGCGGTTATTTATCCATACAGATACAAAAAATACTGGATAAGTCATTCATTCGCATGATGATTATCATTTTTAATATTTATTTAGGTGTGGTGTTTAAAGTAAATATAAGTTGTATAAATAGATTGAGGTATGTGCCGACATTAAAGTTTAAGCCATGATCAGGTGTACCTTGACCAAAGCAAAGTGATGGGCTGTCTGGATCTAAGAATCTTGTGTTGTGGTTGTAAATTGCTGCAAACAGTGGAGTACACACATATATAGTGCTGCTACTTATATATAAGTATGTGAAAACCCGAAGAACATCTGAAAAACAAAGTACAAATTTATCTTTAGTCTAAATATTCTAAAGCCACTGATTGTGTCATCAAGAGTTTTCACTTTAATAATTTATTTAAAAACATAGATTTATGTTTGATTGTGTGGTTGTGGATGGTAATTGGTTTGTCTTTATACTTGTTAATGATTCTTATTTAAGGGTTTTTTAGCCAAAAAGCCGAGTAGAGTTGTTTGTATTTTAACAGTTGACGTTTTATAATTCAGTGTCGTTTTAAGGTTAGGCATGAATTTGCCTAACAATGCCAGCTTTCCTTCGAATTTATTCCAACAAACTCCGGATGGAGTTTTTACTTACAGGATGCCCGCTGTGAAAAGCAACAGACCTGTCAATTTGTCCATGGGTCAAGTTTTAGAAGTAAACTTAAAATCGCCCGTGGCTATTGCATCAATTCTACACCGTCTTTCTGGTGTCATCGTATTTTTACTCGTACCGGTACTTTTATGGTTGTTAGACAAGTCTTTGTCTTCACCTGAAGGTTTTGCTCAAGTTCAAGAAATTTTTAACGGTTTCTTTGTGCGCTTTATCGTATGGGTATTTGTAGCCGGCTTAATCTATCACTTCATTGCTGGTGTTAAGCACTTACTTGCTGACCTTGGTTTTGCAGAAGAACTGCAAAGTGGTCGCATTGCAGCTACTATTTCATTGATCTTGTCTGCAATTGGTATCGTTGCAGCATTTGTATGGATTGTAATCTAATGAAAAGTGCTACAGGTTTAACGGGTTCAGGTTCTCGCGATTGGTTTATCCAACGTATTAGTGCTGTTGTTCTTGCTGTTTATACCGTTGTGGTATTTGGTTGGATTCTTCTTAACGGTGGATTCAACTTTGAACAGTGGTACGGCTTTATGATGACATTACCAATGAAGATTATGTCTTTATTGGCAGTCTTATCTCTTGTTGCACATGCTTGGATCGGTATGTGGCAAGTATTCACTGACTATGTGACTACTCGTCAAATGGGTCCTTCAGCTTCAGGTTTACGCCTAGTGCTGACTTCAGCAGTGATTGTTGCTGTTTTTGCATACGCAATCTGGGCAATCCAGATTTTCTGGGCGAATTGATAGGAAAATATCATGGGCGCGATTAACCCTAAAGAAGATTATACAAATATTCCACACCAATTCTTTGACGCAGTCATCGTTGGTGGTGGTGGTTCAGGTATGCGTGCATCTTACCAACTTGCTCAAGCAGGTTTGAAAGTTGCGGTATTGACCAAAGTATTCCCTACACGTTCACACACTGTTGCAGCGCAGGGTGGTATTGGTGCATCTCTTGGTAACATGCAAGAAGATAACTGGCACTACCACTTTTACGACACAGTAAAAGGTTCTGACTGGTTGGGCGACCAAGACGCGATTGAATTCATGACGCGTGAAGCGCCACAAGTGGTTTATGAATTAGAACACTTGGGTATGCCATTTGACCGTAACGCAGACGGCACAATTTACCAACGTCCATTCGGTGGTCACTCTGCAAACTACGGTGAAAAAGCGGTTCCACGTGCATGTGCTGCAGCTGACCGTACAGGTCACGCACTTCTTCACACGCTTTATCAAAGCAACGTGAAAATGGGTACTCAATTCTTCGTAGAATGGATTGCTCTTGATTTGATCCGTAACGAAGCTGGCGATGTACTAGGTGTGACTGCAATTGACCAAGAAACAGGTAAAATTGCAGTATTCCAAGCGAAAGCGACATTGTTTGCTACAGGTGGTGCAGGTCGTGTGTACCGTGCATCTACAAACGCATATATCAATACTGGTGACGGTCTTGGTATGGCTGCGCGTGCAGGTATTCCATTACAAGATATGGAATTCTGGCAGTTCCACCCAACAGGTGTTGCGGGCGCGGGCGTATTGTTAACGGAAGGCTGTCGTGGTGAGGGTGGTATCCTTCGTAACGATTCAGGCGAGCCGTTCATGGAGCGTTATGCACCAACTTTGAAAGACTTGGCGCCACGTGACTTCGTATCACGTTCTATGGACCAAGAAATTAAAGAAGGTCGTGGTTGTGGTCCAAACAAAGACTACATCTTGCTTGATATGACGCACTTGGGTGCAGACACAATCATGAAGCGTCTTCCATCTGTATTTGAGATTGGTAAGAAATTCGCGAACGTTGACTGTACTAAAGAGCCAATTCCTGTTGTGCCTACAATCCATTACCAAATGGGTGGTATTCCAACCAATATTCATGGTCAAGTGGTTGTTCCAGAAAGCCGTGAAACTCAAGAGTTGGTTGCGAACTACAACGCAGAAACTGATACATATACAACCAACGCGGGTGACCGTGACTTTGCTAAACCAGTAAAAGGTTTCTATGCAATTGGTGAGTGTTCATGTGTATCTGTACACGGTGCAAACCGTTTAGGTACAAACTCATTGCTTGACTTGGTTGTATTTGGTAAGGCTGCTGGTCAACACATCATTGAGTATGTGACTAAGCAACATGATGGTGAGTACGAACCACTTCCAACAACTGTACTTGAAAATACTGTGAACCGTATTCGTAAACTTGACGAATCGACTTCAGGTGAAAACGCTCAAGAAGTTGCTGATGCAATTCGTAACATCGTTCAAGACCACGCAGGTGTATTCCGTACTTCAGCATTGCTTGATGAAGGTGTGAAACAAATTCTTGCGCTTGAGCCACGTGTTCGCAACATTCATTTGAAAGACAAATCTAAAGTATTCAACACTGCACGTGTAGAAGCATTAGAAGTTGAAAACTTGTATGAAGTTGCTAAAGCGACACTAATCTCAGCTGCTGCACGTAAAGAATGTCGTGGTGCGCATACGGTTGTAGACTTTGAGTTACCACCAGATCACCCAACTTATTCTTATGGTCGTCGTGATGATGAGTGGATGAAGCATACTTTATGGTTCTCTACAGATAACCGTCTTGAGTACAAACCAGTACGTTACAAGCCGCTTACTGTAGCTGCTATTCCACCTAAACCACGTACATTCTAATTGGGAGAAGTAAGATGAGTAGAGGTACTCGTACATTTAATATCTACCGCTACGATCCTGATAAGGATAAAGCACCGTACATGCAAACTTTTAAGCTTGAATTGACTGATAAGCACCGTATGTTGCTTGATGCACTTCTTGAATTGAAGGTACAAGACGAATCTTTGACATTCCGTCGTTCATGTCGTGAAGGTATTTGTGGTTCTGATGGTGTAAACATCAATGGTAAAAATGGTTTAGCGTGTCTTTGGAACCTAAACGATTTACCAGAAGTGATCACAATTCGTCCGCTTCCAGGTCTTCCTGTAATTAAAGACTTGGTTGTAGACATGAATCAGTTCTACGATCAGTATAACAAGATTCATCCGTTCTTGATCAACAACCAACCTGCGCCACCAAAAGAGCGTTTACAATCTCAAGAAGAGCGTGAGCATCTTGATGGTTTGTATGAATGTATTCTTTGTGCATGTTGTTCAACTTCATGCCCATCATTCTGGTGGAACCCAGACAAGTTCTTGGGTCCTTCAGCGTTGTTGAATGCATATCGTTTCATTATCGATTCGCGTGATACTGCAACTCAAGAGCGTTTGGCTCGTCTTGACGATCCATTCTCTTTGTTCCGTTGTAAAGGTATTATGAACTGTGTATCTGTATGTCCTAAAGGCTTGAACCCAACTAAAGCAATCGGTCACATCCGTAACATGCTTTTAGATATGGCTGGCTAATAGACTGCGTGATCAGTTGAGAAAAGCACACCTAGGTGTGCTTTTTTTTGTGCCAAAATTACGATAAAAGTCGTGTGATAAGTTGCTTGTTTTTGATGAGTACGTAAATGAAAAATGTTGCATGCAAAGAAGTGATTAAAAAGTGAGTATTTGATATTTTTTAGGTATAACTGTTGGATAAATAGACAAAAACAGCATTTAGCCGACTAAAGTTGCACACAATTGTAATCCAGTGCTGCTATTTTGTTGTAAAGCATGGGCAAATGCCAAGTTTAGCTGCAATATTTATTTTTAGATGTTATCATGTAACGTGTAAGTGAGAGGGCAGATTGAGAGATGTGCTCTCTTTTATTTTATCTGAAATAGCGGTGTTGGACTTTGGTCTAAATTGCATCTGTTTTTTAAATAAAGCACCATATGTTAGATGAAAATAGAATCAGTGTATTTCGCCAATTTATAGGAGGTATGTGTCAAAAAAATCAATTGCATTTCTGAGATCATGTTACGATTAACAAATGACTATATCTGAAAAATGTTGAATTTTTGTACATTTTATCAATATTTTAAGTGCAAATGATGTGTTATTAAATCAGGACTATTGCAGAAAAGTCGTATTAGAAAAGCTAAGACTGAGCACTTATTTTTTCTAAAACGATTTTGCAAAAAATTGCTCGGCTTGGGTCGAGTATATAAATGAGTGATGATGCCAATGAGGGCGTTATGATTCATAAATGACATTGGGTTTTCCTAATGTAGTGATAACGCCTCATGACATATGTCAACTGGGGACTAATGTCATGTTACCAATTTGACATTATCAATCATGGGTTTTGCTTAAAAAGCATCCTGGAAAATGTTTTTGCAATAGGAAATGGGTCCACAAATGCAAGAAGTTGCTGACGCACTGCGTCTTGACACTGAACTTTCCGCTGATAGTGCAGCGTATATTGAAGAACTTTACGAGCATTATTTGACGTCACCGGAATCAGTCGGTGCTGATTGGCGCGAATATTTCGATAAATTCCCGAAGGGTGATCAACCACACAGCAATGTACGTGAGCAATTCCTTTTATTAGGTCGTAATTCAAATCGCGTTCAAGCCATTGTTCAAGGTTCAGTGAGTTCTGAACACGAACAACGTCAAATTGGCGTGTTGCAACTGATTGCAGCTTACCGTAACCGTGGTCACCAAAAAGCAAAATTAGATCCATTAGGTTTGGCAAAACGTGAAGACGTGCCAGATTTAGATCTTGCTGCGCATGGTTTAACCAAGTCAGATTTAGACACGGTATTCCACACAGGTAACTTGGCGATTGATAAAGCTGAAGCGACCCTAGGTGAAATGGTTGAAGCCATGCAGTCAATCTACTGCGGTTCAATTGGTGCAGAATACATGCACATTGTTGATACCAAAGAGAAACGCTGGATTCAACAACGCTTAGAGAGCGCACGCGGTAAATTTACGTTCACTGCAGACCAAAAGAAACATGTACTTGAGCGCTTAACAGCAGCTGAAGGTCTAGAAAAATATCTAGGTAACAAATACGTGGGCGCTAAACGCTTTGGTGTAGAAGGCGGCGAATCATTTATCCCAATGGTCAACGAAATTATTCAACGTGCAGGTGCTGTAGGTTGTAAAGAAGTTGTGATTGGTATGCCACACCGTGGTCGTTTGAACCTACTTGTGAATATCATGGGTAAAAACCCAGCAGACCTATTTGGTGAGTTCGAAGGTAAGAGCTTACACAAAAAAGGTTCGGGTGACGTGAAATATCACCAAGGTTTCTCATCTAACGTGATGACACCAGGTGGTGAAGTGCACTTGGCGCTTGCGTTTAACCCATCACACTTGGAAATTGTTGGTCCAGTGGTTGAAGGTTCTGTTCGTGCACGCCAAGTACGTCGAAAAGACATTGGTGGTGATGACGTATTGCCATTAATCGTACACGGTGACGCAGCATTTGCAGGTCAAGGTGTGAACCAAGAAACCTTCCAAATGTCACAAACTCGTGGTTATACCGTAGGTGGTACAGTTCACATTGTGATTAACAACCAAGTTGGTTTCACAACTTCTGACCCACGTGACGCGCGTTCTACAGAATACTGTACTGACATTGCAAAAATGATTCAGGCGCCAATTTTCCATGTGAATGGCGATGACCCTGAAGCTGTGATTTTTGTATCTCAATTGGCACATGATTTCCGTCACACATTCCGTAAAGACGTTGTGATTGATTTGTTCTGCTACCGTCGTCGTGGTCACAACGAAGCTGACGAGCCAGCAGCAACTCAGCCGATGATGTACCAAGTGATTAACAAAAAGACCACAACACGTACTTTATATGCTGACCAATTGGTACAAGAAGGTGTGTTGGATCGCGCTGCGGCAGATCAAATGGTTGAAGACTACCGTTCTGATTTGGAAGCGGGTAATCACGTTGCGAATGCGTTGGTACTTGAGCCAAATACCAAAATGTTTGTAGATTGGTCTCCGTATTTAGGTCATGACTATACAGACGTTTGGGATACGACTTTCCCGGTTGAGCGTTTGAAAGAACTTGGTCAAACCATGCGTAAACTTCCAGAAGGTTTCGTGATGCAGCGCCAAGTTGCAAAAGTGATTGATGATCGCTTAAAAATGCAAACAGGTGAAATGCCACTGAACTGGGGTGCAGCTGAAACTTTAGCTTATGCAACTTTGTTGGATGAAGGCTATTTAGTTCGTTTGACTGGTGAAGACGTAGGTCGTGGTACTTTCTCACACCGTCATGCGAAATTGCACAACCAAGTCGATGGTAAAACTTATATTCCGTTATGCCATATCAAAGAGAACCAACCACGTGTTGCAATCTACGACTCTTTATTGTCTGAAATGGCAGTATTGGCATTCGAATACGGTTATGCAACGACACTTCCGAAGAGCTTGATCATTTGGGAAGCACAATTTGGTGACTTCGCAAACTGTGCTCAAGTGGTGATTGACCAGTTCATCTCATCTGGTGAAACTAAGTGGGAGCGTGTGTGTGGTTTGACTATGCTACTTCCACACGGCTTTGAAGGTCAGGGTCCAGAGCACTCATCTGCACGTTTAGAGCGTTTCTTACAGCTTTGTGCGGAAGAAAACATGCAAGTGATGACACCAACAACACCAGCACAGATTTTCCACGCTTTACGTCGTCAGGCGATTCGTCCAATCCGTAAGCCAATGATCATCATGTCACCGAAGTCTTTACTTCGTCACAAGTTAGCTGTGTCTAGCTTGGATGAGCTTGCAACTGGTACATTCCAGACTGTGATTGATGAAACTGATAATATCAACAAGTCAGACGTGACTCGTCTAGTGCTATGTGGTGGTAAGGTTTATTACGACTTGCTTGAAAAACGTCGTGAATTAGAATTGAACAACACTGCAATTGTTCGTATTGAACAGTTGTACCCATATCCAGAACAACATATTGCTGAAGTTCTTGCTTCTTATCCAAACGTGAAAGAACTTGTTTGGGCTCAAGAAGAACCGAAGAACCAAGGTGCTTGGTTATTCATCGCGCCACGTTTATATGATGACGTAATGAAAACTGGTAAACAGATTCGTATTAGTTATGCGGGTCGTGAAGCATCTGCAGCACCAGCGTGTGGTTCACCATATTTGCATGCAAAACAACAAGCTCAGCTCATCAATGACGCGCTTGCGATCGTAGCTGAATAACAGGAGATTCGAAGTAATGGCAACCGAAATTAAAGCACCGGTATTTCCAGAGTCAGTTGCAGACGGTACGATTGCAACTTGGCACAAACAACCAGGTGAAGCAGTATCACGTGATGAAGTGATCTGTGACATTGAAACCGATAAAGTTGTTTTGGAAGTAGTCGCTCCTGCAGATGGTACGATCTCTGTCATCATTAAAAACGAAGGCGACACTGTTCTTTCTGACGAAGTAATTGCTCAATTTGAAGCTGGCGCTGTTTCTGGTGCGGCTCAAACTCAAGCAGTTCAGTCTGAAGGTCAGGTAGAGCAAGCTGCAGCACAAACTGAAGCGGGCGCTGCACCAGTTGTTGAGCGTGCACAACCTGTTGCTGACCAAGCGCCAGCAGTACGTAAAGCCTTGACTGAAACAGGTATCAATGCTGCAGACGTGGCGGGTACAGGTCGTGGTGGTCGTATCACTAAAGAAGATGTTGCAAATCATCAAACTAAACCTGCTGCTGCAGCTGCGCCATTAAGTGTTGCGGTAGGTGAGCGTATCGAGAAACGTGTTCCTATGACACGTTTACGTAAGCGTGTTGCTGAGCGTTTACTTGCAGCGACTCAAGAAACTGCAATGTTGACTACGTTTAACGAAGTAAACATGAAGCCAATCATGGAAATGCGTGCACAATACAAAGATGCGTTTGAAAAACGTCATGGTGCACGTTTAGGCTTTATGTCTTTCTTTGTGAAAGCTGCAACTGAAGCACTTAAGCGTTATCCTGCTGTTAACGCTTCAATTGATGGCGATGATATCGTGTATCACGGTTACTACGACATCGGTGTAGCTGTATCTTCTGACCGTGGTCTAGTGGTTCCTGTATTACGTGATACAGACCGTATGAACTATGCTGAAGTAGAAAACGGTATCCGTGACTATGCTTACAAAGCACGTGACGGTAAGTTGGGTATTGAAGACATGACTGGCGGTACATTCACCATTACTAACGGTGGTACTTTCGGTTCATTGTTATCTACTCCAATTCTAAATACGCCACAAACTGCAATTTTGGGTATGCACAAAATCCAAGAGCGTCCTATGGCGGTTAATGGCCAAGTAGAAATCTTGCCAATGATGTATTTAGCGCTTTCTTATGACCACCGTTTAATTGATGGTAAAGAAGCTGTAGGTTTCCTTGTAACAATCAAAGAATTGTTAGAAGAACCAGCTAAACTCATCCTTGACCTTTAATTCTAAAGAATAAATCAGTGGGCTTGGAGCGATCCTCTAAGCCCATTTTTGGAGATAAAAATGTCTCAACAATTTGATCTTGTTGTTATTGGCGGTGGCCCAGGTGGTTATGAAGCGGCAATTCGTGCTGCACAACTTGGTTTTAAAGTTGCGTGTATCGAAAAACGTATTCATAAAGGCAAACCATCTTTAGGTGGTACATGCTTAAACGTGGGTTGTATCCCATCTAAAGCATTACTTGATTCTTCACATCGTTATGAAGATACAGTGCATCACTTGGCTGATCACGGTATCACCACAGGCGAAGTACAGTTTGACCTTGCAAAACTTTTAGCACGTAAAGACAAAATCGTTGACCAATTGACTGGCGGTATTGATCAGTTATTAAAAGGTAACGGTATTGAGTGGTTAAAAGGTACAGGTAAATTACTTGCTGGCAAGAAAGTTGAGTTCGTTTCTCACGAAGGTGAAACTCAGGTTCTAGAGCCTAAATATGTCATTCTTGCGACAGGTTCTGTACCAGTTAACATTCCTGTAGCGCCAGTAGATCAAGACCTGATTGTTGATTCAACAGGTGCACTTGAGTTCCCTGAAGTACCTAAGCGTTTAGGTGTGATTGGTGCAGGTGTCATTGGTCTTGAGCTTGGTTCAGTATGGCGTCGTTTGGGTGCAGAAGTTGTAGTATTTGAAGCAATGGATGCATTCTTACCAATGGCTGACAAAGCATTGGCTAAAGACTACCAAAAACTGTTGACTAAGCAAGGTATGGATATCCGTATCGGTGCGAAAGTTTCAGGTACTGAAGTTAATGGTCGTGAAGTGACTGTTAAATATACCCAAGGCGGCGAAGACAAAGAACAAACATTCGATAAATTGATCGTTTGTGTAGGTCGTCGTGCTTATGCTGAAGGTTTATTGGCAGATGACTGCGGTATTAAACTGACTGAACGTGGTTTGGTTGAAGTAAACGATTGGTGTGCAACTTCTGTTGAAGGTGTATATGCAATTGGTGACTTAGTACGTGGTCCAATGCTTGCACACAAAGCAATGGAAGAAGGCGTAATGGCAGTTGAGCGTATTCATGGTCATGCTGCACAAGTTAACTACGACACAATCATTTCAGTAATCTACACACACCCTGAAGCGGCGTGGGTTGGTTTAACTGAAGAGCAAGCGAAAGAAAAAGGCCACGAAGTGAAAACTGGTCAATTCGGTTTCGCGGTAAATGGTCGTGCTTTAGCTGCAGGCGAAGGTGCTGGTTTCGTGAAGTTTGTTGCAGATGCAAAAACAGATCGTTTATTGGGTATGCACGTGATTGGACCTGCTGCGTCTGACATCGTTCACCAAGGTATGATTGCACTTGAGTTTGTATCTTCAGTTGAAGATTTACAATTAATGACATTTGGTCACCCAACCTTCTCTGAAGTGGTGCATGAAGCCGCTTTAGCTGTAGATGGGCGTGCGATTCACGCGATTCAGCGTAAACGCAAATAAAACTAAAAAGAGCGGCTTAGGCCGCTCTTTTTGCATTTGATGGTTGTATTTATGGGAATAATCATCTAAAAGTAAAGAGCATAGGAAAAACACCACACAAGGAAAGCAATATTAAAACTTCGGTTTGATATTGGTGGTGATAACTGAATAAAAGAAGTAGTAAAAGGTTAGTCAATGAATCTACATGAGTATCAAGCAAAAGCGCTATTAAAAAAATATGGTATGCCAGTACAAGAAGGCATTTTGGCAACTACAGCCGTAGAAGCTGTGCAAGCTTTCGAGCAACTGGGCGGTAAATTTGCAGTGATGAAAGCTCAGGTGCATGCAGGTGGTCGCGGTAAAGCGGGCGGCGTGAAGGTCGTAAAATCTGCACAAGAAGCAGCAGACTATGCCAACCAAATTCTTGGAACACGTTTGGTCACCTATCAAACCGATGCCTATGGTCAGCCTGTAAACAGTATTTTAGTGGCTGAAGATGTTTATCCTGTAGAGCGTGAACTGTATTTGGGTGCAGTGGTAGATCGTTCTAGCCGTCGCGTCACTTTTATGGCATCTACTGAAGGTGGTGTTGAAATTGAGAAAGTGGCAGAAGAAACCCCAGAAAAAATTATTAAAGTAGAAGTTGATCCTTTAGTGGGTTTATTGCCATTTCAGGCACGTGAAGTGGCTTTTGCATTAAAACTCAAAGACAGTCAAATCACGCAGTTTGTGAAGATTATGACAGCGGCTTATCAGGCATTTATCGACAATGATTTTGCCTTATTTGAAATTAACCCATTGTCTGTACGTGAAAATGGCGACATTTTATGTGTCGATGCCAAAGTCGGTATTGATTCCAATGCGCTGTATCGTTTGCCTGAAGTCTTGGCACTGCGCGATAAAACACAAGAAAATGAACGTGAATTGCGTGCATCAGAATTTGACCTGAACTATGTTGCTTTAGAAGGCAATATCGGTTGTATGGTGAATGGTGCAGGTTTAGCAATGGCAACTATGGATATTATTAAACTCTATGGTGGTCAGCCTGCGAACTTCTTGGATGTAGGTGGTGGTGCAACCAAAGAACGCGTAATTGAAGCCTTTAAAATTATTTTGGCAGATCACTCGGTTAAAGGCGTACTGATTAATATTTTTGGTGGAATTGTACGTTGTGACATGATTGCGGAAGCAATTATTGCAGCGGTTCAGGAAGTAAATGTGACGGTACCTGTAGTGGTTCGCCTAGAAGGGAACAACTCGGAACTTGGTGCAAAATTACTGGATGAATCAGGATTAAAACTTATTTCTGCAAACGGCTTGTCTGATGCCGCAGAAAAAATTGTTGCTGCAGTGAAAGCTTAAGGAGAATCAGGATGAGCGTATTAATTAATAAAGACACCAAAGTATTGGTACAAGGTTTCACTGGTAAAAATGGTACTTTTCACTCAGCACAAGCACTTGATTATGGAACCAAAGTGGTGGGCGGTGTAACGCCAGGAAAAGGTGGTCAAACCCATTTGGAATTACCCGTATTTAACACCATGAAAGAAGCCGTACGTGAAACAGGCGCAGATGCATCGGTGATTTATGTACCTGCACCGTTTGTTTTAGATTCGATTGTAGAAGCAGTCGATTCAGGCGTGGATTTGATTGTGGTGATTACGGAAGGTGTGCCAACCATCGACATGCTCAAAGCCAAACGTTATTTAGAAACCAATGGCAATGGTACACGTTTAGTGGGTCCAAACTGCCCAGGTGTGATTACACCAGGCGAATGTAAAATTGGCATCATGCCAGGGCATATTCATCAACCAGGACGAATTGGCATTATTTCACGTTCAGGTACTTTGACCTATGAAGCTGTGGCACAAACCACTAAGTTAGGTTTAGGACAATCGACTTGTATCGGAATTGGTGGTGACCCGATTCCAGGTATGAACCAAATTGATGCTTTAAAACTGTTCCAAGACGACCCAGATACCGATGCGATTATTATGATTGGTGAAATTGGTGGTACAGCAGAAGAAGAGGCTGCGGAATATATCCAGTCGAATGTCAGCAAACCTGTGGTGGGTTATATTGCAGGAGTGACGGCACCTAAAGGTAAGCGTATGGGACATGCGGGTGCAATTATTTCAGGCGGTAAAGGCACTGCGGAAGAAAAATTTGCAGCCTTTGAGCGTGCTGGAATTGCTTATACGCGTAGCCCTGCAGAACTGGGTTCTACCATGTGGCAAGTATTAAAAGATCAAGGTATGCTTAAATAAGTCAAATTTTGAAGAGCTTGATTTTATTTAGCACTCAATCCCCAATATTGGGGATTTTCTTATGCTGAAAAATTAGCCACATTTGAGAGATAAATTATATGATAAGAGTTAATTTGGTATTGCTTTGTTGCATAAATATGTAAGCATCTGATTTAAATAAATTTAATTTTGTATCAAAAAATAATCAAAACTTTTAAATCATATAGTTATGAAATCTTTGTGCGACAAAGCCGTTCAAGTAGTTTTTGCATCTAGGGAAATGATTTTTTATTGTTGAACAAGCTGTATAAACAGCTGATTCAAATAAAAAAAATACGCAATGATTGGGGTGATCATTGCGTATGAAAACGAATCTGCTTTCACAGCTTCGATAACGGAGAAATGTTATGAAATTAGGATTACTCCTAAAGCATGTAAGTATACTAAACTGAGAAGAAATACTAATCCGCAGTATTCAGGTTACGTGATGTTAAATCACGTAAGTAATAAGTGTTTTTTGTGAATCACGTCATCTTATGTTGATTTTTACTCAAATAAAAAGTCTCTTATTCATGTGAATAAGAGACTTTAAAATATTTGTATCTACAAAATGCTTAGAAGCGGAATACACCCAAGCCAGCTTTCACTTCATCTAAAGTTTGCTGGGTAATATCACGGCATTTGTCGGTGCCTGTTTTCAAAATATCCATAATGTAGTCAGGATCTTTAGCAAGTTCGATACGACGTTCACGGATCGGCCCAATCAATTCTTTTAGAATGCCTTCCAAACGCTTTTTCACCGTACCATCGCCCAAACCACCACGACGATAATGCGCTTTCAGTTCTTCAAGTTCTTCTTTGTTGGTATCGAAGGCATCTAAATAAGTAAATACTACGTTGCCTTCAACCTGACCTGGGTCTTCGATACGCAGGTGATTTGGGTCGGTGTACATTGCATTGACAGCTTTTTTAATGTCTTTGTCTGTGGCATCTAACACAATGGTATTGCCCAGTGATTTTGACATTTTCGCTTTACCATCAAAACCAGGTAAACGTCCGACATTTGACAACAATGCCTGACATTCAGGTAGCAAGTCATGACCAATTTGACGATTCACCCGACGCACAATTTCATTGGTCTGTTCAATCATTGGAATTTGGTCTTCACCTACAGGAACGACCGTTGCTTTAAATGCAGTAATATCGGCTGCTTGAGCTACAGGGTAGCACAGGAAACCTGCAGGAATATCACGCTCAAAACCACGCATCTGAATTTCAGATTTAATGGTTGGGTTACGCTCCAAACGTGCCACAGTCACGAAGTTTAAATACAACATGGTGAGTTCGTTTAATGCAGGCAGGCAAGATTGCACGCAAATGGTGGTTTTTGTTGGATCAATCCCCACCGCTAAATAATCGGTTGCTACCTCAATAATATTACGACGGACTTTTTCAAAGTTATCGGCATTGTCAGTTAAGGCTTGAGCATCGGCAAGTAACAGGTGTTGATGATGTGAGTCTTGTAAACCTACACGTGAACGTAAAGAACCCACAAAGTGACCTAAATGTAGCTGTCCAGTCGGACGATCGCCTGTCAAAATCACAGGACGATTATCTTGATTACTCATTTTTTATTCCAAGTCGTATCTACGACATCTATGTACCGATGAATTGCTACATTGTAAGGCATAACATTTTTCAATGTCACTTCCTTAAGTGAGTTGAATAGAATTTGCTGTAAAAAATTTTGCTGTAAAAATTAATGAAGTAAATACAGACCCTATATAAATTCAGTTTTAAAATAACTTGAAAATCATATAAGGATAACAACGCAATGGCGAGCAGCTTATTACTTTTATTAGATGACATTGCAACAGTTTTAGATGATGTGGCAGTTATGAGCAAAATGGCTGCAAAAAAAACCGCAGGGGTTTTGGGCGATGATTTGGCGTTGAATGCGCAGCAAGTCAGTGGTGTACGTGCAGAGCGTGAGTTGCCTGTGGTATGGCGTGTGGCTAAAGGTTCATTCATCAATAAGCTAATTTTAGTACCGCTCGCGTTATTAATTAGTGTCGTTGCGCCGTGGTTAATCAATCCTTTATTGGTGGTTGGTGGTCTATTTTTAAGTTATGAAGGTGTGGAAAAAATCATGCACACCTTACAACACAAAAAAGCCCAAACGGCTAAAGAAGCGCAACTTGAGCTAATTCAAACTGAGCAAGACCTTGCGGCTTATGAAACCGAAAAAATTAAAGGTGCTGTGCGTACTGACTTTATTTTATCGGCGGAAATTGTGGTGATTTCTTTGGGGACTGTGGCTGCGGCAGGCTTTCTAACCAAAGTGACAGTATTAAGTTTAATTGCGATTGCCATGACGGTGGGTGTCTATGGGTTCGTTGCGTTAATTGTCAAAATTGATGACATTGGTTTATACCTCACAGAACAAGCTGCCAATTTTAAACAACGTATTGGGAGTGGTTTACTGGCATTTGCTCCAATTTTAATGAAGACTTTATCTGTGGTGGGTACTGCAGCGATGTTCTTGGTTGGTGGAGGAATTATCAATCATGCTATTCCTTTTGTGCACCATTTCACAGAAGATACGGTAGAGTATGTACAAGACATCCCAACGATGGGCAGTATTGTAGGTTCAGTCACGCCAATGTTGATGAACCTTGTCGTGGGTATTTTGGCAGGCATCTTGGTGGTGATTGTGGTCGCACTTGTTCAAAAAGTGTGGTCAAAGTCTAAATCGGCTTAATCTATTATCAGAGTTTAAGAGAAGGATAAGAATAATGCGTTGGAAAGGTCGTCGAGTTAGCACGAATGTAGAAGACCGCCGTGGTGGCGGTGGAGCAAAAGCGGGCGGTATCAGTATTTTGGGCTTAGTGGTGGCCTTTGTTGCATGGAAGTTCTTTGGCATCGATCCGCAATCGGCTTATCAAGCGACCAAGCAAGTCACCTCACATGCGCAAAGTGCTGAAACTAAAGGTTTAGATAATCCAACTCCTGAACAACAAGAGGCGATGGAGTTTGTGGGCACTGTTTTGGCAGATACTGAAGACACCTGGTCACAAGTGTTTCAGCAGCAATTAAATAGCCAATATATTCCACCTAAATTGGTGTTGTTTACGGGCGTGGTGAATTCGGGTTGTGGTACTGCACAATCTGCCATGGGGCCATTTTATTGCCCTGCCGATCAAAAAGTATATATTGATACTTCATTCTTCCAAGCCATGCGTCAGCAAATGGGGATTGGTGGAGAGCAAAATCAGACTGAACTTAGCCGAAACGATCAGGCTGGTGATTTTGCACAAGCTTACGTGGTGGCACATGAAGTTGGACATCATATTCAAACCATTTTAGGCATTTCTGAACAAGTGCATAAAGCACGTCAGCAAGTCAGTGACGTGCAGGGCAACCAGCTTTCAGTTCGTCAAGAATTACAGGCAGACTGTTTATCGGGTGTGTGGGCGCATCATAACCATCAACGTACTCAATTCTTAGAGCAGGGCGATATTGAAGAAGCGATGGACGCTGCACATAAAATTGGGGATGATTACTTGCAAAAACGTGCACGTGGACAAGTCGTACCAGACAGCTTCACGCATGGTACTAGTGCGCAGCGTGTACAATGGTTCCAAACAGGCTTAAAGTCAGGTTTGATTAATGATTGTGATACCTTTAATGCTGCAATTTGAGTGACTTAAACTTGTATGATTATGATAAAAGGAGTGATTGATTCACTCCTTTTTCTTTTTAACAATTGCAGGAAATTAGGCTGTTTATGAAGTCAAATATACCTATTACAAAACCCAGTGATGAATTAGCACGGCAGATTTTATCCGTGGTGTGTCTAATTCCTAAAGGGCATGTAGCGACTTATGTACAAGTGGCGGCATTGGCAGGTTTACCCAAGCATGCGCGATTAGTGGGGTATGTCTTAAAGCATTTGTCGGCAGGTCATCAAGTCCCGTGGCATAGAGTGATTAATGCACAAGGCAAAATTAGCCTAAGTAAGTTGAATACTCAGGGAGAGAATATACAAGTATTAAAGCTAATGGCTGAAGAAATAGTTGTGCTTGAAGGTAAAGTAAATTTAAAACAATACCAATGGCGACCTTGAGTCGTTGAAAAAACAAGAGGGAAGAAAGCAAAGCTTAAGCAGACTAAATATTATGTTGTAAGCAAAGTGGTTTAAGAAATTGTTGAAATGAAAAACAGTATAGTTTTAAGTGCATGAAGATGTGAAAAAGAAAGAAAAAGCGAAAAGTTCCCCATTTCCGAAGAAATGAGGAACAAAAAACTTATTGGCGTACCACAAGTACAGGTGTTGTGCCTTCGCTTAAAATGCTTTGAGCAACGCTACCTAAGAATAATTTTTTCAAGCCAGTACGACCATGTGAACCAATCACAATAAGGTCAGCATTTAACTCTTTCGCAGCGTTGGTAATTTCGCGTGCAATCACTTGACCTTCAAGTAGTTTAGTTTCAGCTTCAACACCTTGTTCAGTGAATTTTTGCTTTGCTTCTTCTAAAGTTTTCACGATAGAAGCACGCGCGCGTTCAATCAAGTCATTGGTTTGGTTTGCAGTGATGTATTCTGCAGCAATATACGGGTCAAGTGTAAGTACTTGTACCACAGTGATTTTACTACCAAATGCTTTTGCAAGTTCAGCAGCCTTTGCAACAGCAGCAAAAGAAGTTTCAGAACCGTCCACTGGTACGAGGATGTTTTGGTAAGCCATGAGTGTTTCTCCTTATTGTAATTTCAATACTGTAATAAAATATTCGCTCTGAGTGCTGTCTTATCTTACGCTGAATTTATATAGAATAAAACCCAGTAATTTCATAAAGATAATTGAGTGCTGTAAGTCCTTATTTCACCATAATTTAGCATGAAATTATGAAGCTGTGCTTTCAATTCAACTAAAGTTTTAATCAATTTTTGTTTGCGTGTTTTTCAAAAAATTGATCAGTTGGTGAACATTATCACTCTGCAATTGTTCGCGGATTTTCAGTAAATATTTTTCATCTAAATCATACAGTTTTAGCGCCAAAAGTTGAGCAATCTCTGTTTCACTAAAACGGTATTTGATTACTTTGGCGGGCACACCTGCCACGATGGCATAAGGCGGTACATCTTGTGTGACCACTGCACCTGTCGCCACAATTGCACCTTCACCTAGTTCAACGCCTTGCATAATCATGGCACGACTACCAATCCAGCATCCATCCCCAATTTTGGTATCACCTCCAGCTACAAAACTACGGGTGTCAAATGGAAAAGCAGAAATCCAATCACTGCGATGCAATTGATTGCCCCCCATCATAATCACACATTCCGCACCAAAGCAGACAAAATTGCCAATAAAGAGCTGATCAATAGGTTTTTCTGCTGTGGCGGGTTTGTCGTGCAAATAGCGCACGACACAACGCTCGAAGCCCTGATCCCAATAAGCTGAATAATACGAATAATTGCCTTTAATATGGATATTCGGATTTTTTACAGTTTTGGAGATAAACTCAAATTCGCACCAGTGTTTTACAGGGGAATTAATCAGCGCTTCTGACATGGTTTTTTCGTGTGGGAAGGTGAGGGAATTATAACGAATATTGCTCAGCACTGCTAAAAAGTGCGCAAGCTTTTCGGTGTAGGGATGTTCTGATTATCTAAACCAATTCCACAAATACATAAAAACATTTTTAACACTGTTTGGAAGTAAGAATCCCCAAATGCCAAAAAAGAGTGATGATGCCAATACGATACTGACGGGACCGGTTTGTGTATTGATGAAGAGTCCCCAGACTGGAATTAATATCAGTCCTAACACAGCCCCAGAAAGCGCATAAACAAATGCATGAATGATGCGATTTTCCACTTATTTTTCCTCTATTTTTATCGCAGTATAATCTATAAGCTCGGCTGTATGATTAATAGGCAATAAAAAACCCCTCAAAGAGGGGCATTGCGTGCAGTTATCTTTGATTCTTAAAGATATTCTACACTCACAATTTCGTATTCTACTTCGCCTTGTGGAGTAACAATCTTGGCTTCATCCCCTTCATTTTTACCCAACAAACCGCGTGCAATTGGTGAGTTCACTGAAATTTTATTGATTTTAAAATCAGCTTCGTCATCACCCACGATTTTGTAAGTTTTGCGTTCTTCAGTGTCCAGATTTTCAATAGTCACAGTGACGCCAAAAACTACACGACCGTTTTGCTCCAGTTCTTTAACATCAATCACCTGGCAAGCACCCAGTTTACCTTCGATGTCCTGAATGCGGCCTTCACAGAAACCTTGCTGCTCACGCGCAGCATGATATTCGGCATTTTCTTTTAAGTCGCCATGTTCACGCGCTTCAGCAATCGCTGCAATAATACGTGGACGTTCAACCGATTTAAGTTTTTGTAATTCCTGCTCTAAAGCCTGTTTACCTTCAGGCGTCATAGGATAACGTTGCATGTTGTCCCTCTTTAAAATATTGAAGTCTATAAATGAAAAAAGCCCGCCACCCGAAAGGTGACGGGACTCTATTGAGATATATTAACCTACAGTAAGATCTTGCAGGCGATATACATCCATTGGTAATTTAATCGCTAAGGCTTGGCATACAGCATCTGCACCATTCAAGGTCGTGGTGTAATACACCTTACCTTGCAATGCAGAACGACGGATTGAGAATGAATCCTGCTGCGCTTGTTTGCCTTCAGAAGTATTGATGATGAGGTGAATCTCACCATTTTTCAAGCGGTCTACAATGTGTGGGCGACCTTCAGTCACTTTATTCACACGTTCACACTCAATACCTGCATCGGTGATGACTTTGTGCGTACCACCTGTTGCAACAAGTTTGAAGCCAAAATCAGCCAATTGTTTTGCAATACGCGCTACATGCGGTTTATCTGACTCACGTACAGACAAGAACGCATGCTTCACTTCGCCTTCAGTTGGGATTCCTGGTAAGCGATCATTCGAGCCTAGCACAGCTTTATAGAATGCTTCACCAAAAGTTTTGCCCACGCCCATGACTTCACCTGTAGATTTCATCTCAGGCCCAAGCACTGGGTCTACACCAGGGAACTTGTTGAATGGGAACACAGCTTCTTTCACAGAGAAGTGTTGCGGAATAATTTCTTTAGTAAAGCCTTGAGCTTCTAAAGATTGACCCGCCATACAACGTGCTGCAACTTTAGCCAATGATTCGCCAATACACTTAGAAACGAACGGAACAGTACGTGATGCACGTGGGTTCACTTCTAAGATATAAACGTCATTGCCTTTCACTGCAAACTGTACGTTCATTAGACCAATAACGCCCAACTCTTTTGCCATGGCAACAGTTTGACGACGCATTTCGTCCTGTACTTCATCTGACAATGAGTAAGGTGGAATTGAACATGCTGAGTCACCAGAGTGAATACCTGCTTGTTCGATGTGCTGCATAATACCGCCAATCACCACATCTTTACCGTCAGATACACAGTCTACGTCAACTTCAATCGCATCATCCAGGAAACGGTCCAACAGTACAGGTGCATCGTTAGAAGCTTGAACTGCATCACGCAGGTAACGTTTCAATTCTTCTTCGTTATACACAATTTCCATTGCACGACCACCCAATACATAAGATGGACGAACAACCAGCGGATAACCTACTTTCGCTGCTTCTGCGATACCTTCTTCAGCAGATTTTACAATGCTGTTGTTAGGTTGACGCAATTGCAGACGTTGAATCATTTGCTGGAAACGCTCACGGTCTTCTGCGCGGTCAATTGCATCTGGTGATGTACCAATAATTGGCGCCCCCGCTTCTTCTAAAGCACGAGCCAATTTAAGCGGAGTCTGACCACCGTACTGAACGATAATGCCTTTTGGCTTTTCAGTACGAACGATTTCAAGTACATCTTCCAAAGTGATTGGTTCGAAGTACAAACGGTCTGAAGTGTCGTAATCGGTAGATACTGTTTCAGGGTTACAGTTCACCATGATGGTTTCATAACCATCTTCACGCATTGCAAGCGCAGCGTGTACACAGCAGTAATCGAATTCGATACCTTGACCAATACGGTTTGGACCACCGCCAATCACCATGATCTTATCTTTCGCTGAAGGATTTGATTCACATTCTTCATCGTAAGTTGAATACATATATGCTGTGTCAGATTCAAACTCTGCAGCACAGGTATCCACACGTTTGTAAACTGGGGTTACGCCCAAGTTCCAACGGTGTTTACGGAATTGCTTTTGTGAAATTCCCATCAAGTTCGCAATACGCAAGTCAGATAAACCTTTACGTTTGAACGAACGGATGTTGTCAGCGTTTAGATCACCAAAACCTAAAGTTTTGATTTCATTTTCAGTGTTAACGATGTCTTGAATTTGAATCAAGAACCAACGATCAATTTTGGTCGCTTCAAAAACTTCGTCCAAGCTAAAGCCGTGACGGAATGCATCTGCCACATACCAAATACGCTCAGGGCCTGGAACTTTTAATTCAACTAAAATTTTGTCGCGTGCGCCTTCAGCACCCACTTCAATTTTTTCGTCAAAACCACACGCACCAGTTTCTAAACCACGAAGGGCTTTGTTTACAGACTCTTGGAAGTTACGACCAATCGCCATGACTTCACCTACAGATTTCATCTGTGTGGTTAAAGTCGCGTCTGCTTGCGGGAACTTTTCAAAATTGAAACGTGGAACTTTAGTGACAACGTAGTCAATTGATGGTTCAAATGATGCAGGTGTTGTGCCGCCTGTGATGTCATTTTTCAATTCATCAAGGGTGTAGCCTACAGCCAGTTTTGCTGCAACTTTTGCAATAGGGAAACCAGTGGCTTTAGATGCAAGTGCAGATGAACGTGATACACGCGGGTTCATCTCAATCACAACCATACGGCCAGTATTCGGGCAAATACCGAACTGAACGTTAGAACCACCAGTTTCTACACCAATTTCACGAAGTACCGCTAAAGATGCATTACGCATCAATTGGTATTCTTTGTCTGTCAAGGTTTGCGCAGGAGCAACGGTGATTGAGTCACCTGTGTGCACGCCCATTGGGTCAAAGTTTTCGATTGAACATACAATGATACAGTTGTCGTTTTTGTCACGTACAACTTCCATCTCGTATTCTTTCCAACCAATGAGTGATTCATCAATCAATAACTGTTTAGTTGGAGAAAGATCGAAACCGCGTTCACAGATTTCAAGGAATTCTTCTTTGTTGTATGCGATACCACCACCAGAACCACCCATAGTGAATGATGGACGAATAATCACAGGGAAGCCAAAGCGAGATTGAATCTCAAGGGCTTCTTCCATAGACTCAGCAATCGCAGCTTTTGGACACTCAAGACCAATTTTGCGCATTGCTTCATCAAACAATTTACGATCTTCGGCTTTTTCAATCGCGTCTTTGGTTGCACCAATTAATTCAACATTGTATTTGGCTAAAATACCGTTGGCATCTAATGCAAGCGCACAGTTCAACGCAGTTTGACCGCCCATGGTCGGAAGTACTGCATCTGGGCGTTCTTTTTCAATAATTGCTGCAACAGTCTGCCAAGTGATTGGCTCGATATAAGTTGCATCTGCCATTGCAGGGTCAGTCATGATGGTCGCAGGGTTCGAGTTTACCAAAATAACGCGGTAACCTTCTTCGCGCAGCGCTTTACATGCTTGAGCACCAGAATAGTCAAACTCACAAGCCTGACCAATAACAATAGGACCAGCACCAATAATTAAGATGCTTTTAATATCCGTACGTTTAGGCATTATTTCGCTCCTTAATTACTTCTTAGCGGCTTCAATAAGTTCGATGAAATGATCGAACAATGGTGCGCAGTCATGTGGACCTGGACTTGCTTCTGGGTGACCTTGGAAGCTAAATGCAGGCTTGTCTGTACGATGAATACCTTGGTTTGTGCCATCGAACAATGAACGATGCGTTGAACGTACATTGCTTGGTAAGGTGCTTTCATCTACCGCGAAGCCGTGGTTCTGAGAAGTAATCATCACTGTACCAGTTTCTAAGTTCTGTACAGGATGGTTTGCGCCGTGGTGTCCGTTCGGCATTTTCATTGTTTTTGCACCTGATGCAAGTGCAAGAATTTGGTGACCTAAACAGATACCAAATACAGGAGTATTCGTGGTTTCTACAATTGTTTTTACAGCTTCAATTGCGTAGTCACATGCAGCAGGGTCGCCAGGGCCATTTGACAAGAAAATGCCATCTGGGTTTAACGCAAGGACTTTTTCAGCAGGGGTTTGTGCAGGAACAACGGTTAATTTGCAACCGCGGTCTGCGAGCATACGCAGGATGTTGGTTTTGACACCGTAATCGTATGCAACCACATGATATTTAAGTTCAGGTTGAGTAAAGCCTTTGCCAAGTTCCCATGAACCTTCAGTCCATTCAAAACCTTCAGGGTCGCAGCATACTTTTGCAAGATCTAAGCCGTTTAAGCCGCCAAATGCACGTGCTTTTGCAATTGCTTCTTCTTCAGTGATATTTTCACCAGCAAGAATACAACCGTTTTGCGCACCTTTGGAACGTAAAATACGGGTCAATTTACGGGTATCAATATCGGCAATTGCAACAACATTGTGTTGTTGTAAGTATTCGCCTAAAGATTGAGTAGAACGGAAGTTACTGTGTAATAAAGGCAAATCACGGATAATTAAACCGTTTGCCCATACTTTATGAATTCGACCTGACTCAACATCTTCATCATTGCAACCAGTGTTCCCAATATGTGGGTAAGTTAAAGTCACAAGTTGTTGTGCATAACTCGGGTCGGTCAAAATTTCTTGATAGCCAGTCATGGCAGTGTTAAAAACGACTTCACCAGTCGTGCTTCCCGTTGCACCGATAGACGTACCTTTAAAGATTGTACCGTCGGCGAGGGCTAAAATGGCGGGGGTGCTCAAACCAAAGCTCCTGAACTAAAACCACAAAAATAGGGCTGTAAAAAAGCGAGTAGACGAAAAAAAAGGAAGGTCAATATTTAAACCTACCCTCCTATGTCTGCTCGCTTGAACTTAACATTGCATTATACGCATGAACTCGCCAAAAGTCCATTGTGAATCTAACGAATATGTAAGATAAAAGACTTGCTTTTTTTGCTAGGTTTATGTTTTAGCGTGTAGTCCAAATGTAAGCAATCTACGATTGTTAGACAATCCAAAACCCATTTGAGTCTAAATTGCCTTATGCTTAATTTATAAACAACAACGACCTTGGGTGAAGCAAAATGACTGAACAAGAAAAATCAGTAGCTGACAATAAAGCAATCAAAGATGCGGTGCATGAGGGGGCTGAAAAGCTTGAAAAAGTCACTCATGATGCCAAAGAACAGGTGCTTGAAGTTGTCGCTGAAACGCAGGAAAAACTGCAAAACGAAGCAAAGCAATTAAATGCCAGTGTGCAAGAGCAATTGGGTCAATTAAAGCAAGATGTATTGCAAAAAATTGAAGCATTGAAAGCACAATTTGGTAGTTCACCTAAAGATTTAGGCGAATTAAAAGACTTTGTAAAAACTGAATTTAGCGCAATTATTGAAGATCTTTCTAAACTTGGTAAAGAGTTGAAAGAGGATGTCAGCAGCATTTCAGTAAAACACAAAGATCAATTGGCTGAAACTTTTAAGCGTTCTAAAGAGCACACACTAGAAGCGTGGAAAAAAGTAAATCCATCAAAAACTGAAACTAATGATGAAACTGATCAAGCATAATCCAGTTTAATCTGTTGCTGATTCAGCCATAAAAAAAAGTGAGGTCATGCGCCTCACTTTTTTATTTAAATTTCTTGCTCAAACCAAAAACTAGTTGTTTCAATCTAAACTACTATTAATCACAGTTAGAACTGATGTAGCCAATCGCGCTTATTGTGAAAATCGGCGGCAGGGCTGCTGTGTTGCATGGCATAAAATTGCTCGCCTTGACTGGTTTTGAGCACAGCCGTCAGCCCAATAAACAAATCTGTCCATTTCAGTTTATGTTTCAGCATAAATTTGGTTAAATCCAAACTGACATTTAAACCGTAATGCGTACGTTTTAGCTGATTCAACTCAATATCATAAGCGGCCACAGGTGGCATTTGCTCAGGATAACGATATTCTTCAAAGGCATAGGCTTGCCAAGCTTGAGAAGGGGAGAGATTGATTTCACGATAAAAATCTTCGCCCTGAACGCCAATGAAAATTTCAAAGCAGGTGTGTTCCCACAAAAAGTCCTGACGCGGATGTGAAGCCACCAATGCAGGCCATTCGACCCATTGATTCGGATCACGCAGCCAATAACCTACATTTAAGCTAAACGGACTTTGTTGTTCAATTGCACCGACCAAAGAAATCGCTTGAAACTGACGATCAAAGGCGCTGAGTTCGTAACTTGCCATATAAGCTTAGTTAGACAAATGAGCGTGACGAACTAAATTTGACAACTTGGCATTTTGTTTTGCTGCTTTTTTATAAAGTAAAGCAATTTTACCAATTGTTTGTACCACTTCAGAACCTGTTGCTGCAGCAATTTCAGTAATTACAGCTGCACGTACTTCACGGTCTTCACCACCAATTTTAACTTTAATCAATTCGTGATCGTTTAAAGCACGGTTGGTTTCTTCAATTACATTTTCAGTCAAACCTTGACCGCCAACCATCACTACAGGGTTAAGTGCATGACCAATTTGACGTAAACGCTTGCGTTCCTGAATAGAGAGAGCCGCCATAAAGATAACCTAATTTTAAAAACGGCTTAGTATAACAAAAGCCAATTTGAAACGCTGTAAATTCTATGCAAATAATCCGCGATCTTGCAGCAGTACAAAAATATCAAAATTGAACATTTGCTTAGGTTTATCCATTAGTGATGAGTGTGGTTTTTTATGCCACAGTACAGAAATAAGCGATGGATTTAATAGAAAAAACTTGTCAGTTATTGGCATTTAGATACAGATGTCTACTGCAAGCTTGCTAATTTTCACGTACAATCGCAATTTAGATGGCTATTCGTTACTAAGAGAGTTATGGCAACACGCATTACCAACCAAAAGTTATCCAAAAGTAGTCGTGCGTGGATGAGAGAGCACCTAGATGATCCCTTTGTGAAAAGAGCGCAAAAAGAAGGGTATCGTGCACGTGCTGCATACAAACTACTTGAGATTCAAGAAAAATATAAACTGATCAAACCTGGCATGACGGTGGTGGACTTGGGAGCAGCACCAGGCAGTTGGTCGCAAATCGCAGGGAAACTTGTCGGCGACAAAGGTTTGGTGATCGCTTCCGATATTTTGGAAATGGACGCATTACCAGATGTGACCTTTTTACAAGGTGACTTCCGTGAAGAAGAAGTGTTCGAAAAATTGTTAAATATTTTAAACGGACGCACGGTAGACGTTGTAATTTCCGATATGGCCCCCAATACATCAGGTAATAAAGCTGTAGATCAACCGCGTCAAATTTACTTATGCGAGTTGGCGCTCGATTTTGCCAACCGTGTATTGGGACCCAATGGCCAGTTTGTGGTCAAAGTGTTCCAAGGTTCGGGGTTTGACGAATTTCGTAAACAGGTCGTGGACAGTTTTGATGTTCTAAAGACAGCAAAACCCGCTGCTTCACGGGCGCGTTCCAAAGAAGTATTCCTTATTGGACAAGGACGTAAAAAAGCGTCTAAATAAAGTTTACTTGCCAAGCCGTTAAAAATTGTGCATTTTGTACGTTTTTAATGAATTGTCTAGCTGATCTTCAGCTTTTTGAATGAAAGGTCACCCAGTAACGGGCATGATCAAATTAGATTGATATGGGAATAAAGCTTTGAGCGATCTCTTCAAGAATGCCGTATTGTGGCTGATTATACTTGGTGTGCTGATTCTAATTTTCAGCAACATCAATAACAGTGAAAAGCCAACTGCAATGAACTATTCAGAGTTCGTTACAGCGGTGAATGCTGGTCAAATTAAGCAAGTCACAATTGATGGCGAAAGAATTAGTGGCGAAAAAGTCAACGGCTCGTCCTTTGAAAGCATTCGTCCAGCAGTTCAAGACCCTGAACTGATGCCGAATCTGATTAAAAACAACGTTGTTGTTGAAGGTACTGCACCTCAACGTCAAGGTTTGTTAATGCAACTATTGATCGCAAGTTTCCCTGTACTTTTAATCATTTTGTTATTCATGTTCTTTATGCGCAACATGGGTGGCGGTGCAGGTGGTAAAAACGGCCCGATGAGCTTTGGTAAATCTAAAGCCAAAATGTTGTCTGAAGACCAAATTAAAGTCACATTTGCCGATGTAGCAGGTTGTGACGAAGCAAAACAAGAAGTGGTTGAAATTGTAGATTTCTTAAAAGACCCTGCTAAATTCAAACGTTTAGGTGCAACTATTCCTAAAGGTGTGTTGATGGTGGGTCCACCGGGTACAGGTAAAACCTTATTGGCCAAAGCCATTGCAGGCGAAGCCAAAGTACCATTCTTTAGCATTTCTGGTTCTGACTTCGTTGAAATGTTCGTGGGTGTAGGTGCTTCTCGTGTCCGTGATATGTTTGAGCAAGCTAAACGCCATGCACCATGTATCATCTTTATTGATGAGATTGATGCGGTAGGTCGTCACCGTGGTTCAGGTACAGGTGGTGGTCACGATGAACGTGAGCAAACACTTAACCAAATGCTTGTTGAAATGGATGGTTTTGAAGGCAATGAAGGCATTATTGTTATCGCTGCGACAAACCGTGCCGATGTACTGGATAAAGCTTTATTGCGTCCAGGTCGTTTTGACCGTCAAGTAATGGTTGGCTTGCCAGATATTAAAGGTCGTGAGCAAATTCTGAATGTTCACTTGAAAAAACTGCCTTCAGTTACAGGTGTAGATGTCAAAGTCTTGGCACGTGGTACACCAGGCTTCTCTGGTGCGCAATTGGCGAACCTTGTGAATGAAGCTGCATTGTTTGCTGCCCGTCGTAATAAAAACACGGTGGATATGCACGACTTTGAAGATGCTAAAGACAAGTTGTATATGGGCCCTGAACGCAAGTCGATGGTACTGCGTGAAGAAGAGCGCCGTGCAACTGCTTATCATGAAGCAGGCCATGCGATTGTCGCTGAAATGCTGCCAGGTACAGACCCTGTGCATAAAGTGACGATTATGCCGCGTGGTTGGGCATTGGGTGTGACATGGCAATTGCCTGAACATGATCAAACTAGCCATTATAAAGACAAAATGCTAAATGACTTGTCCATTTTATTTGGTGGTCGTATTGCAGAAGAAGTCTTTATTAATCAAATGTCAACAGGTGCATCGAATGACTTTGAGCGCGCGACGAAATTAGCACGTGCGATGGTGACCAAATACGGTATGTCTGACAAGTTAGGCGTAATGGTCTATGAAGACGATACACAACAATCATTCATGGGCAGTTTAGGTAGTCGTACGATTTCTGAAGCAACTCAACAACAAGTGGATGCTGAAGTTCGTCGTATTATTGATGAGCAATATAAAGTTGCCCGTGATATTTTGGAAAATAACCAAGATATTGCCCATGCAATGGTAAAAGCATTGTTGGAATGGGAAACCATTGATCGTGACCAAATCCGTGACATTATGGAAGGTCGTGAGCCACAGCCACCGAAGGTGTATATTGCAGACAATCCTGTGATTGATGTAACACCAACTGATGGTCCTAGCACACCGCCGCCATTACCAGCGAGCTAATCAGTTCACATAATGTTAAAAAGAGTCTTTGTATAAAGGCTCTTTTTTTTATTCGTGTGGTTTATGCGCAATTGCAACAGGAATATTGGTAATGTTGAAGCGCACTGAAAAGAATTCAACATCTTCAAAATTAGCCTTGTTAAAATAAGCTTTTCAAATTGAAAGGAAGACCAGCATGCAGCTAATGCCATTACCCAAGCGCGTATTGCAATGTGGACGTTTGAGTTTAGATTTATCTCAGCCGCATGTGATGGGAATTCTAAATGTGACACCAGACTCGTTTAGTGATGGTGGGCGACATAATGAAAAAGATGCTGCTGTGGCGCGTGCTTTGGAAATGATAGCCGAAGGTGCAACCGTGATTGATATTGGCGGTGAGTCTACACGTCCGGGGGCAAGTCCTGTGAGTGTAGAAGAAGAAATTCGTCGTGTGGTTCCTGTGGCGGAAGCCTTATCTACTTATGATGTAGTGCTTTCGATTGATACGTCACAGCCTGAAGTGATTCGTGCTGCGGTAGCTGCGGGGGCGCATATCTGGAATGATGTACGTGCGCTGACCCGTCCAAATGCGTTGCAAACAGCTGCTGAGTTAAATATCCCCGTGATTATTATGCACATGCGTGGTGAACCGACCACCATGAACAATTTAGATCAATATGATGATGTCACTGCAGATGTGATTGCAGAATTGCAGCAACGTGTCGCTGATGCTTTGGCGGTAGGGGTCAAGCCTGAAAATATCATGATTGATCCAGGTTTTGGTTTTGCGAAAAATGCACAACAGAATCTGAAATTGTTAAATGAGTTGCATCAACTTAATGGTATGGGGTATCCAATTTTATCGGCATTGTCCCGTAAACGCTTTATTGGTGAAGCTTTGGGTGGGGCAGAGCCAACACAGCGTGCAGTTGGTTCTGTAGCGGCACATTTACTCAGTATTCAGCAAGGTGCTTGTATGGTGCGTGCGCATGATGTGAAAGCCATGTCTGACGCCATTAAAGTCTGGCAAGCAATGCAGTTGGCAAATTAATCGCAGTGTGCAAATTGGGGCGAAGCTAGAATTAAAGCCTTGCTTATGCTATATAGGCACGCTTGAATCTCTATATTTTTGAGTGCCTGTATGTTTGCAGATTTACTTCTCCCGATGTTTGATGATGAGTTTTATCCTGATATTTTAGTTGCTGAGTTAAAACAACTGATTCAACAGTTTGCAAAACACGTGTCTAAATCCAATTTATCTGAAACCGATATTTATCATTTTGCAGATCAGACCGTGCAAGCCATTAATAAAATGAAACCACAATTTGAAGATCTGGATTCAGATTTGGACGATACCGCAGCAGATTATATTGCTGAGGCGATGATGATGGTGCTGCAAGATCAAGGCTATTTCGAGATTGAAATGGAAGAGTTGATTGCAACGAGAGAGTGGTGATAGGTCACTCTCTTTCAGCTTTAATTTATGGGTGATTCAATAAATCATCTAAAACATCATCCAAATGGCAACTTTGCTGTGTAAGTAGTTCTGCAATTTCCCGAACATTCAACGTATATAGCCCATTATGTTCATTCGGCTGTGCAATTAAATTGACCCAAAACTTTGTATTTTGTTGCAGCAAAGTTTTGAGTTGCTTTTCTTCTTCAGGATTTTGGAAATTTAATAAATATAAATTGTTGCCTAAGCTGCAACGACGTAATTGTAATTCTTGATTTTTATATTGCAATGTTCCTGCAAAAACATCATAAAATTCTGCATCAGTTTCAATTGGGTTTACGGATTCGGTTGCTGACTCAAGGCTGGGATTTTGTGCATGGCTTGCAAAACTGAGCAAGCAGCATAAACAGATCACCCATTTGAAAGAGAAGATAAAGCGTTGTAGAGACATTTCAAATCATCGGCACATAAGTGTTATCGTTTTCAATATTATATTTTTTAGGCATAAAAAAACCAGCTTAATGCTGGAGTTCTTTATTTGCACCATTTGAATGATTTGATTCATTAAAATGGTGCCCGAGGCCAGACTCGAACTGGCACGCTTTGAGGGCGGGGGATTTTAAATCCCCTGTGTCTACCGATTTCACCACTCGGGCATGTGCGCAATAATAGAGGACGAAATAAATCTTGGCAAGTAAATTTATTTACAATTGCTTTCTTTTCAATCAATTCAACTTATTAGCTTGAAAAAAGTTCGGTTTGCAGTATATTTCTGCTGTTTGTCATCAATATTTCATGAATTTGAGATCAAAGCGAAATCATAAATTTCTATGTTGAGCGCTCAAGAAAAATAAAAGGAATATTCATGAACATTCGCTTAACTCGCCGAGAGCTGATTAAAAAAAATTTGGCTGGTTTTGGGGCGTTGTCATTGCCAGTCGCATTAACTGCATGTGGTGATGACAATGAAAATACAGCAGAAAATGCATTAAAGGTGCAGTTTTTGCATGGTGTCGCCAGTGGTGATCCGCTGCATGATCGTATCATTTTATGGACACGTGTAACGCCAAGTGACATGGCAGCATGCATTGAAGTGGTTTGGGAAATTGCCAGCGATGAGGCGTTTAAGCAATTGGTAAATACTGGCAAAGTACAAACCAGCGCAGCGCAAGATTTTACTGTTAAAGTGGACGCAGATCGTTTACAGGCAGGGACTAAATATTATTACCGTTTCCGCTTTGGTAATACGGTTTCTGCTATAGGACAGACCAAAACCTTGCCACAACGCAGCGATCAAGTGAAATTTGCGGTCTGTTCTTGCTCGAACTATCCCGCAGGTTATTTTCATGTGTATAAAGAAATGGCACAGGAAAACAATCTGGATGTGATTATTCACTTGGGTGATTATATTTATGAATATGGACAAGGTGGCTACGCGACTGACGATGCAAAACAGTTAGGACGTACCTTTGCTGCAGACAATGATAAAGAAATTATCAAGTTAGATGATTATCGTAAACGTTATGCTTTATATCGTACCGATGCTGATTTGCAGACTGCTCACCAACGCCATCCATTTATTGTCATTTGGGATGACCATGAACTCAGTAATGATACTTGGGAAGCGGGTGCAGATAATCATCAAGAAGGTGAAGGCAGCTTTATAGAACGTAAAATTGCGGCATTACAGGCTTATTTCGAGTGGATGCCAATTCGTCCAGTTGCAGAAAATGATCATTTGAATATTTATCGCCAGTTTGATTTTGGTGGTTTGGTGAATTTGATGATGCTGGATACGCGTATTTTGGCGCGTCAATTGATGCTGCTAAATTTCAGGCAGATTTATTTAGTGATCAACGCACATTGATGGGTGGAGTTCAACGAGAATGGTTGCAAAAGCAGTTGGGGCAGTCTAAGGCTACTTGGAATGTTTTGGCTCAACAAGTGTTGATGGCGAAAATGCTGATTCCACAAGAACTGTTATTGCCTTTAGCAAAAATCACCAATGGTGATCAGCAACCTGAAACACTTGCACAAATGAAGCAGAAAATTACAGAATTGGTCACGCTGAAATTGCGTTTAAAAGCGAATGATCCAACTTTGACAGCAGTAGATAAGGCACGTTTGTATGCGGTTGCACCTTATAACCTCGATGCTTGGGATGGTTATGCCTACGAGCGAGAAGTTGTGTATGGGACATTGCAGCAACTTGGGAAAAAAGCAGTGGTGTTGGCAGGTGATACTCACAATGCTTGGGCTGCAACCTTGCATACACATGAAACAAATCATAAGGTTGGGTTGGAATTCGCGACCAGCTCGGTATCATCGCCCGGAATTGAGTATTACTTAAATGTGCCTGCAGACGAAATGGCAGCGTTGGAATATGCCTTTCAAGAACTGATTGATGAACTGGATTATTGCAAGTTAAATCAACGTGGTTATTTAACGGTGACTTTTGATCGTGCGCAAGTGGTTGCAGATTGGAAGTTTATAGATACGGTTAAGGCACGTGAATACAAACTCGATGATACGCGTGGTCATCAACAGAAGTATGGTGTAGACTTAAAACCAATCAGTGATGTCGCTAAAACTGCTTAAAATCAGTCTGATACTTACAGAAAACCGAGCCTAAGTTGCTCGGTTTTTTGATAATCTTTCTGATGTTTGGCGTGATGTTTTAATCGAGTTTATCTTGAATATAACTATCTAAATCTATGTACTTAATCCTTTTACATAAATTGTGTTCAGCCTGCATCAGTTGTTGATGTAACTGAATTGCATGTTGATATTGCTGATTCAATTGGGCAAAACGAGGGCTATTTTTATTGGAAAAATACATCCGATAT
This sequence comes from Acinetobacter sp. YH16053, assembly GCF_013417035.1. Lineage (NCBI taxonomy): Bacteria > Pseudomonadati > Pseudomonadota > Gammaproteobacteria > Moraxellales > Moraxellaceae > Acinetobacter > Acinetobacter sp. YH16053. The sequence continues at coordinate 234,207 of NZ_VPEP01000001.1, read as the reverse complement.
TGAATTTTAGCAGCTTGACGATATGACCAATACGCAGCACGGCGAAATTGCGTTAAGCAATATTTTTGTTCAAGGCTTATGTGGTCACGGAACATATTCTCTTTATAGAAACGTACAAAACCAAAACTGATGCAGAAAAAGAATAAAATCCCTTGCAGAATTGCACTCTGAAAATAGGCGAAATTTACCGCTTGTAGCAGAATCAATACTGCTATTTTTATGGTGGCATGTTGCTGTAGTTGATACCACGATGCCGAACTGTGTTTAATTTGATACAACACATAAGGTAGAAGCAGCATAAAACCTAACATGATGGCTAAAATCGCCAATGCCTTGGCTTGAAAGGCATCGTACTGCGGTGCAAAGTTTTGAATCCCGTGCGCCAGACTGATTGAAATAGGAATAAAAATCAGGCAGGCCAAGACCCATGGAATCATTTCTTTCCAATCATCCAGCATGCCTTTGCTTTGAATAAAACCATAAAACAAAATATTTCTTTTAAATGCAGCAGGGTATTGTTGTTGCAATTGCTGCAAATCAAGAAGCGCTTGTTTAGGGTTCATAGAGGCATCATTGAATATTGAATAAAGAGGGGAAAACCTAAAATTTAGGCATAAAAAAACCAGCTTAATGCTGGGTTCTTTATTTGCACCATTTTAATCTATTTTAAAATGGTGCCCGAGGCCAGACTCGAACTGGCACGCTTTGAGGGCGGGGGATTTTAAATCCCCTGTGTCTACCGATTTCACCACTCGGGCATAGTTTTACAAGATTGGAGGCGGAGGTCGGAATCGAACCGGCGTCCACGGAGTTGCAGTCCGCTGCATGACCACTCTGCCACCCCGCCGCGTCTTGTGATGCGTATATTAGCAAGCTCTGAAAAAAAAACAATACTATTAAATGAGCAGATGCACATTAATTCGACATATAGAATAAAATAGTCTAAATAATCATGTATTATTTGCAAAATTGATTCATATCAACATTTGGAGATGTGCCGTGGCATTAATTTTAGACGGTCGTGCATTGGCAAAACAAATTGAAGCTGATCTGTTAACACGTGTAGAAGCGTTAAAAGCAAAATCAGGTCGTACCCCAATTCTAGCGACTATTTTGGTCGGTGATGACGGTGCATCTGCAACTTATGTGCGCATGAAAGGCAATGCTTGCCGCCGTGTGGGCATGGATTCTTTAAAGGTGGAATTGCCTACAGAAACCACCACAGAACAACTTTTGGCAGAAATTGAAAAATTGAATGCGAATCCGGATGTGCACGGTATTTTGTTGCAACATCCAGTTCCTGCGCAAATTGATGAGCGTGCTTGCTTTGATGCAATTTCGCTTGAAAAAGATGTAGACGGTGTGACTTGCCTTGGTTATGGGCGCATGGCGATGGGTGAGGCTGCTTATGGTTCTGCAACGCCAGCAGGCATTATGACCATTTTAAAAGAAAACAACATTGAAATTGCAGGCAAACATGCTGTTGTTGTAGGTCGTTCAGCAATTTTAGGTAAACCAATGGCTGCGATGCTGCTTGAAGCCAATGCAACGGTAACAACTTGCCATTCACGTACACAAAACTTGGCAGACTTTGTAAAACAGGCCGACATTATTGTGGGTGCTGTTGGTAAAGCAGAATTGATTCAAAAAGACTGGATTAAGCCGGGTGCGGTAGTGGTTGATGCCGGTTTCCATCCACGTGATGGTGGCGGTGTGGGTGATATTCAACTACAAGGGATTGAAGAAATCGCTTCTGCATATACGCCTGTACCGGGTGGTGTTGGCCCAATGACCATTACAACTTTGATTCGTCAAACGGTTGAAGCGGCTGAGAAAGCGTTAGGTTGATGAAGACCTCTCCCTAACCCTCTCTTGCGCTTCAATTTAAAAGCAGTGCTTTAAATTTTGCTCAGGAGAGGGGAAATTCATTGTGAAAATAATGGATGCTCCTTCTCTTGCGCCGTATACGGCTCAGGGAGAAGGCTGGGATGAGGGCTTAAAAATTCTCTCCCTAACTCTCCTAAAAAAGAGTGGGGAATTCATTGTAAAAATAATGAATGCTCCCTCTCCTTTAAAAAAGCAGAGGGAACTTTTTAAATTAGAACGAATAAAAATCCAATGAGCTGTACCTTTCAATTTCCTAAAGCCCCTGAACATCTTTTAGATGCTTTACATGATGTAATTCCAAATTGTGAATTACTGGCACAGCAATTGCCTGAAACGCCTATTTCACTTTGGCTTATTCCACCAGTATTTCCTACCGACAAGCTAGATGATGAAGTGATTCGTCGTATTTGGAATGATACGCCGTACTGGATTTTCTGTTGGGCTTCAGGACTTGCAATGGCGCAATGGTTATTGGCAGAACCGCAGCAAGTAAAAAATAAAGTCGTTTTAGACTTTGGTGCAGGTTCGGGCGTGGTGGCGATTGCTGCAAAAATGGCAGGTGCCAAACGGGTAATTTGTTGTGATATTGACCCCATTAGCCTTGCAGCCTGTCGAGCCAATGCTGAATTGAATGATGTGGTGCTTGAATATTTAGATGATCTATACAAAGCAGAACAAGTGGATGTATTGTTGGCTGCCGATGTACTTTATGATCAATGCAATCGCTTTTTTTTAGATGAGTTCTTAAAGTTCGCCCCAGAAGTTTGGGTGGCAGACAGCCGAGTGAAAAACTTTAGTCATCCACAATATATAAAAATAGATGAACGCAGCGCGACCACATGGCCAGATTTGGATGAAGCCAAAGAGTTCCGTAATGTGAGTTTTTATAAGACGCGATAACTCATCACGTCTTATAGGAAGCCAGTTTTGTGGCGCGAATTAATTGCAGCTATAACGCACAATGCGCAGTGTGCTTGGGCGAGCATCTAAGGCCTGACGTGTAGCATAGTTTTCACTGCTATGTAGCTCAGGTGTGTTCGATAAGCCAATAGAGGTGCGGCTTTGCCCAAGTTGGCGACCATACGGGTCTTGTTGGTTGGCTGCAGGATTCACCACTTCATTAATACTTAAAATCCGCAATTGATAAGTTTTATGCGCACCAAGTTCTTTTTGGCAGGCACGCTGTAATTTACTTTCATCGCGCTGTTGGTTTTGACGTCCTGCAAGCGTATAAGCCAATACGGCAGTGCGATCAGTTTTGCTTTCGACTTTATAGCCAATAAAACTATTCTCGTTTTGCTCAGGCAAACTTTGACAAGCGGATAAACCTAACCCAAGTCCCGTCATAGCCAAAATAATCATTGTATTCTTCATGGTTTTATTCATGATCATGTCTCATGTTTTGATGTCATTTCATTCTTGTTTTAAGTATGCCATAGCTGAGTGGACAAAGCATGGCTTTGTTGGTGATGTGGTAGGCTGTCTATATTGGGGGTGATAAGTGTGTTTTGATGATGTCATGTTTTTACCTTGAATCTTCGTATTATTTAGTATTTACACATCAGCGGGGGATGTTGAAGCTGGAATGTTGATGTTTTTAGCAACTAAAATATTAGGGCAATAAAAAAGGTCACCGAAGTGACCTTTTCTTAGCAATCAGCGTTGAATTACGCAGATTTAACCGCTTCAAGTAAAGCAGCTTGACGCGCTTTCAATGCAGCAGGTAGGCGCTCACCAAGTTTGTTGAATAACTCAGTGTGGCTTTCTAACTCTTTGATCCATTGTTCTTTGTCTTGCGCTGTTACAGTTTCAAATTGCTCTTTAGAGAAATCTAAACCAGTCCAGTTCAATTGCTCATACGTTGGAACAAAACCAATTGGAGTTTCAACAGCTTCTGCACGACCTTCGCAACGATCAATGATCCACTCAAGTACACGCATGTTTTGACCAAAACCAGGCCATACGAAGTTGCCTTCTGCATCACGACGGAACCAGTTTACATTGTAGATACCTGGTAATTTGTTGCCTGCAGCTTTTGCTTTCTCGCCAACTTGCTCACCCATCTCTAACCAGTGAGAGAAGTAGTCTGCCATGTTGTAACCAGCAAACGGAAGCATTGCAAATGGGTCACGGCGTACAATACCTTGTTGACCAACGGCTGCTGCAGTCGTTTCAGAACCCATCGTTGCTGCTTTATATACGCCATCTACCCAGTCAAATGCTTCTGAAATTAGAGGCACTGTGTCTGCACGACGACCACCGAAGATGAACGCTGAAATTGGAACACCTGCTGGATTTTCCCAGTCAGCATCAATAGAAGGACATTGACTCGCTGCAACAGTGAAGCGCGCATTTGGATGAGCTGCTTTTTCTGCGCCAGTATGTGGTTGACCTTTCCAGTTGGTTAAGTTTGCAGGAACTTCTTTAGATAGACCTTCCCACCATACTTCGCCGTTGTCAGTCACAGCAACGTTGGTATAAATCACGTCTTTGTGCAGAGTTGCCATACAGTTCGGGTTAGTCTTGGTGTTTGTACCAGGAGCAACACCGAAGAAACCAGCTTCAGGGTTAATTGCATATAAGCGACCATCTTCACCTGGTTTGATCCAAGCAATATCGTCACCTACAGTTTCAATTTTCCAGCCTTCATAACCTGCAGGTGGAATTAACATCGCAAAGTTGGTTTTACCACATGCAGAAGGGAATGCTGCTGCGATGTAGTGTTTTTCGCCTTGTGGGTTGGTCACGCCTAAAATAAGCATGTGTTCTGCTAACCAGCCTTGTTCACGGCCCATTGCAGAAGCAATACGAAGCGCTAAGCATTTTTTACCCAATAATGCGTTACCGCCGTAACCAGAACCATACGACCAGATTTCACGAGTTTCTGGATAATGTACAATGTATTTTTCTTTGTTACATGGCCAAGCAACGTCTTTCTCGCCTTCAGCCAATGGTGCGCCCACAGTGTGTACGCAAGGAACAAATTCGCCATCTGTGCCCAATACGTCATAAACAGCTTTACCCATACGAGCCATTTTAGACATGCTGACAGCAACATAAGGAGAGTCAGTTAATTCAATACCGATGTGAGCAATGTGGCTACCTAATGGGCCCATAGAGAATGGAACCACATACATGGTACGACCAGCCATTGAGCCGTCGAATAAACCGTTTAATTTAGCGCGCATTTCAGCTGGCGCTTCCCAGTTGTTTGTCGCACCAGCATCTTCTTTGTTTTCAGAGCAGATGTAAGTACGGTCTTCAACACGAGCAACGTCAGAAGGATCAGAATTTGCAAGGTACGAACCAGGGTGTTTTTCTTGGTTTAATGCTTGCATGGTGCCGTTAGCGATCATCAAGTCGATTAGACGTTGATATTCTTCTGCGCTACCGTCACACCATTCAATTTTTGCTGGTTTCGTTAACTTTGCAATTTCTTCAACCCATGCAATAAGCTTAGGGTGACGAACGAATTCTGGTGCGTTCACTTGGGTCATGGTGAGGCCTATCTTAAATGTGTACAAGTCGTGTACAAAGTACAATCTGAACGATGGGGTACATGGTTCAGATGAAATATGAAAAAAAAGTGGCTGTATTAAAGCACAAAAACATAAAAAAAATAAGACATAGGCTTGATTTAGCTTTATGTGAAAAATACCCATATAAATAATGAATAACATATATGAAACATGGGCTTACAACTTTTTTGTGTTCTATTTATCATTATTTAAAAAAAATATGGGCATTATTTATTTTAATTATTTTTAATTAAAACATATATTTATAGCTTAAATTTTATAAAGAATGATTATTGATTTAATGAATGGTCGTCATTCGATTTTTACATAAAGCTGCTTTTCATTCTGCATCAATTGGTTGAAATTAGAGCAAAAGCTTTAAAATGATTGAAGAAAATGTCGACAACATTACAGCCTTTATCTCTTATTTATAATCAAAAATCAGGATTTCATGCCACACAGCAAGAAGGTGTATATGAAGAACTGTTGCATGTTTTGTCACAGCATGGTTTTGAAATCCAATTGTTTGAAATGGGTGAAATCGCCAATTTTGATCAACTGATGCAACAGGTATTAGCACGGCATCAAGCAGCGCATTTAAGCGGTGTAGTGGTTGCAGCAGGTGGTGATGGTACTTTAAATGCGGTTGCTGCAAAGTTAAAAGGGACATCTATCCCCATGGGTATTTTGCCTTTGGGCACGTTTAATTATGTGGCGCGCTTACTGAATATTCCGCTAGATTTAATTGAAGCAGCGCATGTCATCGCCACAGGCACGACGCGAGCTGTGCATGTGGCACAAATCAATCAACATATTTATTTAAACAATGCCAGTTTGGGTTTGTATCCTTTATTCATTCAAAAGCGCGAGCGTTATAACCAATATTTAGGACGTTTACCTTTGCATGCCTATACTTCAGGTTTGGATGTGCTGATTCGTGACCGTAAAGAGTTAAAATTAAAAATTGCAATCGATGGCACACTTTATCCCTTAAAAACCCCGTTGATTTTCTTTGGCAATAATCAATTGCAATTATCTGAAATGAATTTACGTATTGCGCAAGCGGCAGAACAGGGCAAAGTTGCGGGTGTCGTGGTTGCCAAAAGCGATAAGCTGACTTTATTTAAAATTTTATGGCAAATGATTCAGGGCAAACTAGATCAAGCCAGTGATGTTTATAGTTTTGCTGCAGTTCAGGTGGTCATTCATAGTAAACGCCAACAACTGACCGTGGCGCTTGATGGAGAAATTGTCAAAATGCGCCCACCACTGCGTATTTCTGTATTGAAAAATGCATTGAAGATTAAGGTGCCGCATGCTGCTGCATCTGTCTGATTTGCACTTTGGCACTGAAAATGTGGCTTGTATGCAGGCAGTACAACAACTGTGTGCAAGTATGCGACCGGAAGCGGTTGTGGTCAGTGGTGATTTAACCCAACGTGCACGCTATGCACAGTTTTATGCTTGTAAGCATTTTTTAGACAGTTTGAATTTACCGTATTTGGTTGTGCCAGGAAATCACGATATTCCGCTATATCATCTTTGGAATCGTTTTTTTAGTCCGTTTGCGCGGTATCAGTTGTTTTTTGGGCGCATGGAAAGTGTGTTGGAAACGCAACATTTTTATCTGATAGGCGTAAATAGTATTCGACGCCGTTTTCATACTCGCGGGCATATTTCTTTAAGTCAAATTCAGGAAGTTGAAGCTTTGCTACAAGTTGCGCCAAGTAATAAGTTTAAAATTTTGGTGGCGCATCAACCATTTTATACACCACCAGATGATCGCCACAGCATTAAAGATTGCCCAGTGTTGGGGCGAATTGCCTTAGAGCAGTGGAGTAAAAATGGTTTATATGCCTTGCTGCATGGGCATTTACATCAACCCGCAGTATATGACTTAAATCAAATTTATGCCTTAGGCGCAGCGCATCCTGTGCTGGATATTCATGCGGGTACTGCAATTTCATATCGTTTGCATCAAGGTATGCCGAATAGCTTAAATGTATTGTGTAACAATGGTGATGTGCAGCATTACATTTTTGATGCTGAAAAAAAGCAATTTGTGTTGTGGCAACAAAATGCAGAATAAATCACCGATCTAGCCAACTTGTCTAAAAAAACAACAAAAATTGAAAAATTTTTAGCTTTTCCCCTTGAAGCGTTTTTTTCCATCCCCACAACTGTGTCATCTAAAATTTATTTTGATGATGACCAAAGGAATAATTAAGTCGTCATCAGGAATCTATACATTGACTTAGTCTAATGGAGTTATTTATGAGCAACATTCGTCCATTACATGACCGCGTAGTTATTCGTCGTGTTGAAGAAGAAACAAAAACAGCTGGCGGTATCTTGCTTCCAGGTTCTGCTGCAGAAAAACCAGCCCAAGGTGAAGTGATTGCAGTAGGTAATGGTCAAATTACAGACAATGGCGTACGCGCTTTAGACGTAAAAGTGGGCGACAAAGTCTTGTTTGGTACTTATGCAGGCACCACAGTTAAAGTAGACGGTGAAGAACTTCTAATTATGAAAGAGTCTGATATTTTAGCGGTACTTGAAGGCTAAGTTCAGAACTCATATTCAAAGCAAATTTGAACATTATTTAAAAATATTTGGAGTTAAACATGTCAGCTAAAGACGTAAAATTTGGTGATTCAGCTCGCACAAAAATGATCGCAGGTGTAAACGTACTTGCAGACGCAGTTAAAGTAACTTTAGGCCCTAAAGGTCGTAACGTAGTGATTGACCGTTCTTTCGGTGCGCCGCACATCACTAAAGATGGTGTATCTGTTGCGAAAGAAATCACCTTGAAAGACAAGTTTGAGAACATGGGTGCTCAGCTTGTACGTGAAGTGTCTAGCAAAACCAATGATATCGCAGGTGACGGTACGACCACTGCAACAGTACTTGCACAAGCCATTTTAAATGAAGGCATCAAATCTGTAACTGCGGGCATGAACCCAATGGATTTGAAACGTGGTATCGACCTTGCTGTAAAGGCAGTCGTTGCAGACATTAGAGCAACGGCTAAACCTGCTTCTGACACGAAAGCGATTGAGCAAGTAGGTTCTATTTCTGCAAACTCGGACACGACTGTGGGCAAGTTAATTGCAGAAGCAATGGAACGCGTTGGTAAAGAAGGCGTAATCACTGTTGAAGAAGGTTCAGGCTTTGAAGACGCGCTTGACGTTGTAGAAGGTATGCAGTTTGACCGCGGTTATATCTCGCCATACTTCGCGAACAAACAAGATACTTTAACTGCAGAACTTGAAAACCCGTTCATTCTTCTTGTTGATAAAAAAATCAGCAACATTCGTGAACTGATTACTGTCCTAGAAGCGGTTGCAAAAACAGGTAAGCCTCTTCTGATCATCGCTGAAGATGTTGAAGGCGAAGCGCTAGCAACGCTTGTTGTGAACAACATGCGTGGCATCATCAAAGTATGTGCGGTGAAAGCGCCTGGTTTTGGTGATCGTCGTAAAGCAATGCTTCAAGATATTGCAATCTTGACAGGCGGTACGGTTATTTCTGAAGAAATTGGTATGTCTTTGGAGCAAACATCACTAGAGCATTTGGGTAGCGCGCACAAAGTTACAGTCTCTAAAGAAAACACCGTGATTGTGGATGGTGCTGGTGATGCAAATCAGATTTCTGAGCGTGTTCAGCAAATCCGTGCGCAAATCGAAGAATCTACTTCTGAATATGACAAAGAAAAACTTCAAGAACGTGTTGCTAAATTAGCAGGCGGTGTAGCAGTCATCAAAATTGGTGCTGCAACTGAAGTTGAAATGAAAGAGAAGAAAGACCGTGTGGATGATGCGCTTCACGCAACTCGCGCTGCGGTTGAAGAAGGTGTTGTTGCAGGTGGTGGTGTTGCACTGGTGCGTGCTGCATCTGCACTTGATGGTCTGACTGGTGCTAACGATGACCAAAACGTAGGTATCAACATTCTTCGTCGTGCAATTGAAGCTCCGCTTCGTCAAATCGTAGCCAATGCTGGTGATGAGCCATCTGTAGTAATCAATGCTGTGAAGAACGGTGAAGGTAACTATGGTTATAACGCTGCGACTGGTGAATATGGCGACATGTTGGAAATGGGTATTCTTGACCCTGCAAAAGTAACTCGTTCTGCACTTGAGCATGCAGCGTCTGTTGCTGGCCTGATGTTAACAACAGAATGTATGATTACTGAAATTCCAGAAGACAAGCCAGCAATGCCAGATATGGGTGGCATGGGTGGTATGGGCGGTATGATGTAAACCTCAGCGTACCCAAACTTCAAAAACCTCGTATCGTCAGATACGGGGTTTTTTTATGGCGTGGTTTTTATAATTCAGAGTTTGCACACATGAAAAAGCAAAACTGCCTAGCCATTTTCATTTATTAAATGCGTGATATGTATTTAAACTGCTTTTTTTTGTGAATAAAACTCATTATTCTTTTTAGAACAATAAGAAAAACAAATGATTAAATAAATGTAATGCAGATTGGAGTAGGCATAAAGGGGATAAAAATGGATAACCGAGAACACGAAATTATAGGCAGTATTTATGATGCCGCTGTAGATGTGAATTTATGGCCGCAAGTAATTGAAAAAATTGTTCAATATACAGACAGTAAAACCGCCATTTTTACTGCCTTAGATCAATTTAGTCCAAGTTACGATTTTTTATTTAGTCACAATATTCCAGATGAAGCTTTGCATGCCTATCGTGATGAGCGGATTCGTGTGATTGACATGCAGTTACACCGAGTATTGTGGGAAAATTTAGGTGTGGGCCAAGTAGCGAGCTCGGATTTATCGCATTATGGGGAAAACCCTGAAAGTGATGAATATATCTTTTATGAACGGTGTTTGAATCCGACGGGAATTAGTTATATCTCGGCTGTTTTGCTCGATCAGGGTTCACATCGCTGGGCGGTTTTGGGATTACACCGTGCGCCAGATGTAGCGCCGTATCAACAAAAAGAGTTGGATTTTTTAAAGCATTTGGGTGTGCATTTACGCCGTGCTTTACAAATCCATCGTCAGTTTAGTTTGGTTAAACAAGAAAATTTAAGTTTGTATAGCGTGCTCGATCATTTAAAAACAGGTGTAATTTTGCTTGATCATCAGCTGAGTTTGACTTATTCAAACCCTTTAGCTCAAAGCATGCTGGAACACGATTCATGTTTAGATTTGGATTTGTATAATCGATTAAAAACCCATGCTTATGATCAAAGTCGTTTAGATCAATTATTACATTCAGCGTTGTTGGGACAGTCGGCATTAAACGCAGATGTAGGCGGTGTATTGTCTTTGTCAGATGCGAAAGGACAACAATTAATGCTGACTATCGTACCTTGTTCTAAATTAAAAAATATGCAGCATCAAAATGCAGGACAACATCAAATTGCGGTATTTCTGACCGATAAGCATCAGCACTATGCCTTGTCAAAAGCCTATTTGCAGCAAGCTTATCAATTGTCTAAACGTGAGTTTGAGCTGTGTGAGTTGTTGTTGAATGGTTGTAAGTTAGAAGAAATCGCGGAACATTGTGGAGTTACGCTCAGTTCGGTGCGCACTTATTTTAAAAATATTTATGAAAAAACCCAATGCAAATCGCAAATTGAACTCATGCATTTATTAATGGGTTGTACCATTCATTTTGAGCATATTGGTTAAAGCTGCCTAAATTTTGCTTAGGCAGCTTTAAAATATGTTTAGTTACTACGTTGTAGGGTAATAGTGTCTTCGCCTTGTGGATGCAAGGTTAGACTTGTTCCGGAGATGCTATAAGTTGCATTAACTTTAGCGCTATCCGAAGTGTCATGTAATCCACCGCAACCGTTGGTGTCATATAACACTTCTGTTACGGCAAGTGTATTGGATGTTATTGAATATTTACCATATTCAATTCCTGGGTTATCGCAATCACCTTCGGTGTCTAACAAGAAATAGAATCCTGTGTCAAAGAAAGCAAACAAGTGAGTTTGATTAAATTGCCAAGTGCCAACTAGACCTGATGATTGTTTTACTTTAGTTAAAATATAGGTGCTATTACTTCCTACATCAGTCAGCACTAGATCTGTGCCATTATAACTTAGGCGGTGGTGACCATCATTGTCAGGATGTGAAAGCCCGTAGTCACCGTTTGTATCTATGGAAATTACAGGGTTCAGCGCTGAGGTTAAAGCATTCCAATTTAATTGTCCGATTTCAATACCAGGCTTCCCTGTTTCATCAGCTACATCTGCTTCACCCAGAGCATAACGTCCATCGGGTAAAATATGTAATAAAACAGCAGATGCATTGGTACGTCCAATTTCCCAAGTTCCAGCAATATCTTTATAGAATTGGCTTGCGCTACTTGTGGTAGCACCTTCTGTATTGGGTCTTGTGAGTATAAATGTACCTTCATTTGGTTCGTGGAGTGTAAGTGATGTCGAATTAACCGTGACTGGTAGACCTGAGCTTGAGTTTGCACTATTGTCAGATAAGCCTGCACAGCCATTTGTATCGATCAGGATATTATCTACGAATAACTTTCCATCTTGAACACGATATTTACCATATTCGATACCTGGTCCACCACAAGGCATTTCTCCAACTTCCACTTGATCGTCCCCAACAGCATCAACCATGATATAGGTATTATTATCTGGATTGAAAACAAATAGTTGCTTGCCTGAACTTGAGTTCCAAGCACCGGCAATGCTCGAATTGTTTTGAGGGACTTTAGTAAATGTTGCACTTTCATTAGGGTTTTGAGCTTCAGAAATTTTTAACTGCGTACCATCAAATGATATTTTCATATCACGTGTTTTTCCAGAATCAGTTAAGCCCCAATCTTCATTTGTATCAATTGAAGATTGCGCCCATAAATCTCCAGCAACAGCATTTACCGATAATTCACCATACTCCATGCCATTTGCACTATCAGATGGTGAGCTAACAATAGGTTCGCCAATCAGGTATTTCCCGTCTGAGGTTACTTGAAGTACGATTTCTGAGTCAGCATTTTTCGCATACCAAACCCCAACGATATCTTTGAGTAGTGTTTGGTTAAAGTTAGCTTGTGCTTCTGTTGCGCTAACTACGACTTTATCTTTAAAATCTTCTATTGTTTGTAGAACAGGTTGAAAGCTTGTAATAAATTCAGTTGTTGGTTTAGAGAGGTCAATTGAGTTTGCAGGGAGTTGACTCACTGAGTCAGGGATTTGAATACCATCGTCATGCCCCCCCTGAGAATCTAAAGATTGTAAAAAAATAAGTAAATTTGTTCGTGTTGTTACATCATCAGCTAACTCCACAGGGGTAATACGATCAGCACCAATCACTGTGCCAATTTCAATATTTCCGATGGAGAAAGTGATTTCATCACCCTCTTGATATTCAAACTCCCCTTGAGCATTTGTACGTTTAGAGACACCATTAATTGTATAAGTTGCACCACTCACAGGCCCATCGGTCAGTACGCCAGTTTTTGTGGTGTTTGATGGTGGGGGAGCAGAACTACCAGAATCATTGTCTGAACCACCACATGCACTGAGTAAGCCTGCTAAAGTTAAGCATAATAAGGTTTTTTTCATCATGAATTCCTTGTCATCCAAATTGTTATGTTAGAAGTATAGAAATAAGATGAATCTAGGAGCTATCCCAAAATTGGGAGGGTGTACACAAAAATCTGTGAGAAAAAATGAAGACCAATCAACATTTTTGTGACAAAACTAGATTTTTTGATGTGCAGTCATCCAAGTTCTATTTTGCTGTGTTAATTTGAAACACGGTTTCAAGTTTTTTTGATGATCTTCATCCACTTGATTCATTTCATATAAATCTCATTATTGTTATCTATAAGTGATCCAGTTTTATGCTGTCTAAATTTTTTATTGAACGTCCAATTTTTGCAGGTGTGCTCGCCATTGTGGTGATGGCACTCGGGATTTTTTCAGTATTAAATTTACCTGTAGAACGCTACCCAGACATTGCACCACCTCGTATCACCGTCAGCGCAACGTATACAGGAGCTTCGGCAGAAACTGTTGAAGAAAGCGTCACACAGGTTTTGGAACAGCAAATTAAAGGCTTAGATCACTTACTGTATTTCAGTTCTAGCAGTGATTCTTCAGGACGAAGTCGCATCAGCATTAGCTTTGAAAATGGTACCGACCCCGATACCGCACAAGTCCAGGTACAAAATGCGATTAATGGCGCAATTAACCGCTTACCTGAAGATGTGCAGCGTCAGGGGGTAAATGTCTTTAAATCATTGGGTGATACCCACATGGTCATTGGGCTGTACGATGCCACAGGTAAAAGCAGCAATATTGCATTGTCTGACTATATGATGAGTCATTTAGAGCAAGAGTTGGCACGCATTGAAGGTGTGGGTGAGGTCGATGTTTTTGGTGCGCAATATGCAATGCGGATTTGGCTGAATCCGATAAAGTTAAAACAATACGCACTCATGCCAAGTGATATACGTGCTGCAGTATTAGCGCAAAATACCCAAGTCGCGGCAGGGGCAATTGGTGAATTACCCACAGCACAAGAACAATATCTCAATGCCAAAGTCACCTCAGGTTCACGCTTAAAAACGGTAGAAGAATTTGAAAATATTATTTTAAAAGCAGATCAGGCAGGTGGCTTTGTTTATTTAAAAGATGTGGCACGTATTGAACTTGGTGCAGAAAATTATCAAAGCTTTAATACCATTAATGGTTTTCCATCGGCAGGGATGGGGATTTCTTTATCGTCTGGTGCCAATGCGTTACAAACTTCAGCCTTAATTCAAAAACAAATTGAGCATTTAAAACAACAATTGCCCGAAGGTTACCAAATTGTCTATCCACGAGATAACACGCCTTTCGTGCAGGAATCAATTAATGAAGTGGTGAAAACTTTAATTGAAGCGGTGATTTTAGTTGTCATCGTGATGTTCTTGTTTTTACAAAACTGGCGCGCGACGCTCATTCCTACCGTAACCGTGCCTGTAGTGATTTTAGGCACCATGGCCGTGTTGCAACTCTTTGGGATGAGTATTAACACGCTGACATTATTCGCTTTGGTCTTAGCCATTGGTTTATTGGTGGATGATGCGATTGTCGTGGTGGAAAACGTCGAGCGTTTAATGCACGAACAGCAGCTCTCGGCTAAACAGGCATCCATCGCATCGATGCAGGAAATTAGCGGTGCTTTGGTCGGCATTACCTTGGTTTTGACCGCAGTATTTATTCCAATGGCATTTTTTGGTGGTTCGACTGGGGTGATTTATCGCCAGTTTTCCATCACCTTAGTCACTGCGATGGTGCTGTCTTTAGGTGTGGCCTTAATTTTAACGCCTGCCTTGTGTGCCTTGATTTTAAAACCCAATCCACAACCAGCCCAATGGGCCATCTGGTTTAATCAAAAACTGGAACGCTTAAAACAACACTATCTCAAATTATCAGGCTGGACGATTCAGCATAAAGCGGTGTGTCTGGTTATTTTTGCAGGTTTATTGACGGTGTTTGCCTTGTTTTACCGTGCCTTACCTACCAGTTTTATCCCGAATGAAGATCAGGGCATGTTGTCGGTGCAATTTAAATTACAGGAAGGTGCGCCGTTGTCTAAAAGTCGTGAAGTGGGCGAAAGCATACGTGAATACTTTATGCAGCATGAAGCCCACAATGTTGATTTGGTGATGATTCGTTATGGACGTAATTTTTCGGGAACAGGGCAGAATTTAGGGCAGGGTTTTATTGCGCTAAAACATTGGGATGAGCGTCAAGGGCAACAGCATACCGCACAAGCTATTCGTGAACGTGCCATGCAGCATTTTCGACAGCATCCCAATGCACAAATTACCATTGGCATGCCCGCAGCAGTTCGTGGTTTGGGGCAAACCGATGGCTTAGAGTTCTGGATGCGCGATGTGAATGGTACAGGACGCGATTTTTTAATTCAGCAATTTCAAAATTTACAGCAGCAAGCCGCTCAATATCAAAGCTTTAAAAATTTAGATCAACGTGCCAATCCTGAAAAAGCGGAGTTAAACGTCACGATTGATCAGAAACAGGCGATGGCAGCAGGTTTAAATCAAACGGCTATTAACAGTACCTTAGCGGCAGCTTGGGGCGGTAGTTATATCAACGACTTTATTGACCGTGGTCGAATTAAACGTGTGATTATGCAGGGTGATGCCGAATTTCGTGGTAAACCTGAAGATTTGAATCAATGGTCGGTACGCAGTCAGCAAAATCAAATGGTACCTTTTAGCCAGTTTGCTCAACTCAGTTGGAGCGGTGGGCCAGAAGTCGTCAATCGTTTTATGGGGTATAGCGCCGTGCAAATGGAAGCCGATACTGCCGAAGGATATAGCTCAGGGCAGGCGATGCGTGATTTAGAACAGATGGTGGCACAGCAGCAGGGCATTGACTTGGCATGGAGTGGGTTGTCTTTTGAAGAAAATCAGTCTAGCAATCAGGCTTTGTTACTGTATTTGGTTTCCATCGGGTTTATTTTCTTGTGCCTTGCGGCCTTGTATGAAAGTTGGAGTATTCCAACAGCCGTGATGAGCGCCATTCCTTTAGGGATTGGTGGAAATATTATTTTCAGCTATTTGGCAGGTTTCCCGAACGATATTTATTTCCAAATTGCCTTGCTTACCACCATTGGTTTGTCATGTAAAAATGCCATCTTAATTGTGGAATTTGCTTCGGCTGCGCAGCAACAAGGCAAACAGGTGATTCAAGCCGCTTTAGAAGGTGCAAGCTTACGGCTCAGACCTATTTTAATGACCTCATTGGCATTTGGTGCAGGTATTTTGCCGCTAGTATTTGCCTTTGGTGCAGGTGCAGCAAGCCGTCAGGAAATTGGGGTGAGTGTTTTAGGTGGAGTTATTTTTGGCACAATTTTAGTGCTTGTTTTTATTCCGTTTATGTATGTGCTGGTTCGTTCTATATTTCAAGTGAATCGTTCATCACCCATAAACTAAAGATGTTTTTTATTAGGCACTTAGCAAAATTATAGGCTATGATATGAAACGCTAAAAATCTTGCATAAATCTACAGATTTTCGGTTTTTTAAGGGTTGGTTTGGGCCGAGACACTGCGCCCATTCTTCATTTTACGTTTTTGGAATGATGGAGTGGGTGAGAGCAATGACCAATCTGCACGCTGAACAGTTAGAACAAGCCTTACAATTGCATCAGCCAAGCACAGTACACAGCCTGATCGACAGTATCAATCCTGCCGATTTAGCCGACTTAATGCAGTATTTAAGCCTGAAAGCACAGCTGAGTTTAATTGAACAAATTGACAGTGCTGCCTTGGTGATGGAATTTTTACCACTGCATTCACAACTTCAAATTGCCGAAGCGATTGCACCGCAGCAATTGGTCAAACTGATTTCAGCCATGCATTCAGATGACCGCACCGACTTATTTAAGTTACTTTCTCCGCATTTACAGCGTTTTGTCAGCTTACACATTACGGAAGAAAAACGCGCACAGATTCAGACTTTAGCGCGCTATCCTGAAGAATCTGCGGGCGCGATTATGAGTTCGGATTTCGTGGTGCTCTCGCCAGAACTGAACATGCAGCAAGCTATAGATGAATTGCGCAGAATGACCACAGATCGGGAAACTTTGTACCTGATTTATATTGTCGATGAACTAATGAAACTATTGGGTGTTATTTCTTTAAGGGAAATTATTCAAAACCCGCCTGAACAAAAAATTAAAAATGTGATGTGCACCGATTTGGTCACAGGTTTGGTGACTGAAGATCAGGAAAGTATCGCGCAAAAACTCAGCCATTATGATTTTTTGGCCTTACCGATTGTAGATGATGCACAGCATTTACTGGGGATTGTCACCTATGATGATGCGATGGACGTGGTACAGGCAGAAACTACAGAAGACTTTTTAAAATCCAGTGCGGTAGCGTCTTCACCTGGCATGAGTATAAAAACTGCGCCAATTTTATTTTTATATCGCAAACGTGTGTTTTGGTTGGTGATTTTGGTATTTGGCAGTTTATTGTCTGGAATTGGCATTGCGCATTATGAAGACATTATTGCAGCACATATTGTACTGGTTTTTTTCTTGCCGCTTTTGGTCGGTAGTGGTGGTAATGCGGGTTCTCAGTCTGCGACCTTAATGGTACGGGCACTGGCTACAGGTGATGTGCAATTTAAAGATTGGCTGCATTTACTCGGACGTGAAAGTTTGGTGGCGCTATGTTTGGGTGGAACGATGGCTTTTGCGGTTTCAATTTTAGGCTATTACCGTGGCGATATGATGGTGTCTGTGGTATTGGCACTGAGTATGCTGGGCATTGTGCTGATGGGTTGTTTAATTGGCATGAGTCTACCTTTTATTTTGCATCGCCTGAAACTAGACCCTGCCAGCGCCTCTGCACCTTTGGTGACTTCGATTTGTGATGCAACGGGTGTGGTGGTGTACTTATTTATTGCTTCACAGTTGTTACTTTAAACGCTGTCGGTGATGATGACTCATTCAACACCTCATCTTAAAACTTTTTGCATTGATCAAAATTCTGTTTATAAAATCATAACAGACCTGAGTAAAAAACTGCTTTATTCTCAATTAGATTGCATTTACCCAACGATACGTTTTCTATGCCAGAACCAGCATCTTCAAAAAAACTTAGCCAGCAAGAGGTGATTCGCTTAGAGCGCGATTTAGCCAAGTTTGCCAATATGATGGATTCTGTGGTGCGTATTCCATTTACCAAGCAGGGTGTGGGAGCAGATGCCGCATTAGGCACTGTACCTGTCGCGGGGGATGTCGCAGGTTTTGCACTGACCTGTTATGCGATTTATAAAGCCAAACAAATTGGTGTACCGCAAACCAAACTCACGCCAGTGATTAAACTTGCTGTGGTGGATGCAATAGTTGGTTTTGTACCCATTGTCGGCACAGTATTTGATGTATTTATTCGTCCAAGCCGTAAAGCTTTAGATGTAGTGCATACGCATATCCGTGAAGAATATCAGATTCACAGTGAGCATCATGTGGTACATCCTTTTTTACATGAGCGATTGGAACGTAAACAGCAGCAGTCAGCATTTTGGCGTAATCCTGTAGTGGCATGGCTGTGGCTACATTTGCCTGATTTGCTTGGTGTGATTTTTCTTATTTTCTTTATTTGGGCAGCATGGCTCGGTGCAAGTTGGTTGTGGCACTGGTCACAAAGTTTTGCTGTTTAAATGAACCTGTTTAAAGTACAAAACCATCTGGCAGATCTAATTTACAGACATGAAAAAAGCTTCCCTGAGGAAGCTTTTTGGTGTCGCTGTTACAATATCTTGCTAGCAGTATTAAGGTAAATTTAATTGCTGTAAAGCTGCAACACGTTGTTCAATGCTTGGGTGAGTTTGGAATAACGCTGCCAAGCTAAAACCTTCTTCTTTACCTGCAGAAATCGCAAAAGCTTTCATTTCTTTTGGCATTGCATCAGGCATTTCAGATTCTGCCTGTAAACGTAATAATGCAGAAATCATGGCTTGCTTACCTGCCAAACGTGCACCTGCTTCATCGGCACGGTATTCACGTTGACGCGAGAACCACATCACGATTGAAGAGGCCAAAATACCAAATACGATATCCAGTACAATGGTAATTGCAAAATAAGCCAAGCCTGGTGCTTCGCCATCTTCACGACCAAATACGTTACGGTCAATGAAGTCACCTGCAACACGGGCAAAGAACATGACGAATGCGTTGACCACACCTTGAATCAGTGCCAAGGTCACCATGTCACCATTGGCAACGTGACCAATTTCGTGTGCCAAAACTGCACGTAATTCATCTTTGTTCATACGCTCAAGCAGCCCTGTAGATACAGCGACTAAAGCATCGTTTTTATTCCAACCTGTTGCAAAAGCATTCGATTGGTAAGAAGGGAAAATACCCACTTCTGGCATTTTGATACCAGCACGTTGCGACAATTGCGCAACTTCATTTAATAACCACGCTTCAGCTTGGTTACGAGGGGCATTCGGGTCAATTAATTCAGTCCCAGTTGTTTTTTTCGCCATCCATTTAGACATGAATAGTGAAATTAAAGAGCCAACCATACCAAAGACAAAACAGATGACCAACAGGTTGCCTAGGTTTAAGCCACCCGCGCCATGGTAACTACCGACACCGAAGAGTGACAAAATTATGCCAGCTACAACCAGTACCGCGAGGTTGGTTAGCAAGAACAAACCAATCCGCATCATTGAGTAAATCCTCTTATATTAAAAATGTAATCTGATTTATTAATAAACCATGCCGTAAATATGCGGTGTATGTATTAAAAATTCAAGAAAAATAATAAAACTGTACTAAAAATATTTTGAGCTGATACTGCAATCGGCACTTCATTTGAGCTTGCGGCAACGCAAGCTCAAATGAAGTGCTGTAGCTTTTATTCTGAAATAAAAATACGTGCCGAAGCCGTGGCATTCCCTGTCGCGTAAGAACCTGCAGGTGCATCGGTAAAGCGACCATCGGCAGCCATAATAATTTGACGTTGTGGACGTTTGTTTGCCGCCACTTGATGATTACTGGCAGTGTAATTGTCTGACTGCGCAATCACTTGTGCATTTTGACTCTGAGTATTGCTATTGTTATTTGCCGTAATCGCGTTACTGCCAGAACTTGCACTAACGCCGCTAGCATATAGGTTGCTATAGCGACTGGTCACACGACGTACATAATCCTGTGTTTCACGAAAAGGCGGTACGCCGCCGTATTTTGCAACATTGCCTTCGCCTGCGTTATAGCCCGCCAAAGCTAAAGTGGTGTTGCCATTAAAGCGTTTGAGTAACCAAGCCAAGTATTTTGCACCCGCCATAATGTTTTCATGCGGGTCATAAGCGTTGCTGACATTAAAACGTCGTGCTGTCGCAGGCATGAGCTGCATTAGACCTTGTGCACCGACAGGCGAGCGGGCGTTGACATTAAAACCTGATTCGGTATGCATCACTGCTTTAATTAGACCTTCTGAAACACCGTGTTGTTGTGCTGCTTGCTGAATAATGTGGTCAAAGGCGTTTTTATTGCGGCTATAACTTGGCAATACCGACGCTTCGGAATTGCCCCAGTTGCGATAACTGTGAATATTGCTGTCTGGATAATAGGTGACTTTTACTTTTGTCAGTGAACGATCTGCACTTTTACGGTTGGTCAGCAAGGTACTGCCATTGCTGTCCTTATACATATAAATTTGACCTGCGTGCGTTGTCGTTGCCAAAGGCATGATGCTGGCAGTCCCCAAAATATACAGTAAAAAGGCATTAATTTTATTGTTCATGCTGTGAATACACTAAAAGCTGTCCCCAAACAGTTATGAGGAGTTTAACAAAAATCTCACAGATGAAAAGGCTTTGTACAAATTCATTTACAGTAGTGTCGAAAAAAATCAAGCTTAATTGCTGACAGAGTAATCAAAAAAAATATTTATTTTTTTTAATTGGATCAGCTTGACACACTTAAGTGTATGATTTTGAATTAAAATAAAATAGATCAAAAAGTGATCAATTTAAAGAGAAGCCTTAGAATAACGGCAAGAGGCGTTGTCAAGTTGTTTTAAATCCACAAAGTTATCCACAGCTTTTGTGGAAAACTGTGGAAAAGTCCAAAAGATAAGCATCTTGGCGAAAAAGTGAACCTGAGGGTTCAAACTTGCCACAGAAAAAAACGATCTGCGCAGATAGAAATAAAGTGTGTAAACAGAAATGAACGCGCAGTCAGAAATTAAGTTCTTTGACGAAAAGGAAGATTGCGATGAAATTACATTCTTTTGATGCGGGATTGGTCTGAATCGGCTAAAATTGCGCGGTAATTTTTTTCATGGGTTAATCGCGTCTATGTTCTCACCAGTTGAGTCCGATCAAGGCTTTAATTTCAAACCAGAACTTCCAACCAGCTCTGCGTATTATCGTTTGTTGAAAAAGCTGCGTCGCCAAGTCGGGCATGCGATTCGTGACTTCAACATGATTGAAGATGGCGATAAAGTCATGGTGTGTATTTCTGGTGGTAAAGACAGTTATACCTTGCTGGACATTATGTTGCAGTTCAAGCGCATCGCACCCATCAATTTTGATGTGGTGGCTGTGAACTTAGACCAAAAGCAACCAGGCTTCCCTGAAGATGTATTGCCGCGTTATTTAGAAGAAAATAACATCCCATATTACATATTAGAAAAAGACACCTATAGCATCACCAAGCGTTTAACGCCTGAAGGTAAAACTTACTGTGCAGTGTGTTCGCGTTTGCGTCGTGGTTCTTTGTATGGCTTTGCGCAGGAAATAGGGGCAACCAAAGTGGCGCTTGGGCATCACCGTGATGATATTTTGGCGACTTTTTTCTTAAACTTGTTCCATGGCGGTAGCTTAAAAGCCATGCCACCGAAGTTGTTGTCATCAGACAAGAAAAATATGCTGATTCGTCCACTGGCTTATGTGGAAGAAAAAGACATCATTAAATATGCAGAAATGCGTAAATTCCCAATTATTCCGTGTAACTTGTGTGGTTCACAGGAAAACTTACAGCGTGCCATTATTAACGACATGTTACGTGAGTGGGATAAAGCACATCCTAAGCGTTTGCACAGTATTTTTGGCGCATTACAGAATGTATCGCCATCGCAGTTGGCAGACCGTGAATTATTCGACTTTGAAGCGTTAGACAGCCAGCGCGTATTTGATTTTGCCGATCAGGCCGAACAAAACGCAGCAGAGCAAAACAAACGCATCAATATGGTCAATTTAGGCTACGCTGCAGACTAAGCGATAACAGCCTGTCAATCCCTTTAAAATGTAATCAACACCAAGCCAGAGCTTGGTGTTTTTTTATGAATTTGATTTATTTGAGAAAGTCGTCATTTCGACTAAAAATACAAAAACTGAACGTCCCGTACAAAATTTCTTAGCCTTTCACGAAAGGTTCATGCTATAACAATCAGCAAGCAAAACAGCTTAATAATGATGGTGTCTGGATAGACAACACACATGCACAAATATATTGAGGAAAAATCATGCCTGCTTTTTTAACTGATGATTGGTTTGCAACTGTAGAAAATCTAACGGCTCAAGCTGGTGATTTAAACCTACCTCCAGCACTTGCAAATCTGGCAATTAACTTAGTGGTGACTGATGCTGCAGGCAACACAGAATTGTCTTTAGATGGCGGTAAAATCCAAAAAGGTTTGGCGGACAACGCAAAAACAACATTAAATATGGATGCGGAAACTTTACGTAAAGTATTCCTAGAGTTTGACATGGCGGCTGCTATGCAAGCCTTTATGACAGGTAAAATCAAAGTACAGGGCGATATGTCACAATTAATGGCATTACAAACTGCAAAACCAAGCCAAGAACAAAAAGACTTATTTAAGAAGATTCTTGAGCAATCTGCTTAATTCAAGCGATTTACGCTGTAGCAGGCGAATTTCCCGCTATAGTACAAAAAAGCCTAGCTGAAGTATCAACTAGGCTTTTTTATGCACTGCAGCTTTAACAGCGCATTATTCATGTTTGAATTGCAGCTGATATACACTGCAACTCAATCACGCGAGGTAAATTTTAGATATTCACCAATTGCGGTGTGGTCTTAATATGCTCAAGGTAGGCGCGAATACGAGTCACATATTGCACTGCTTGACGATAACGACCGTTGCTCGCTTTGTTACGGTCTAAATACGCATATAGGTTAACCCAATTGTTCGGGTTTTTGCCTTGTGAGCGAATACGCTTCTGAATTTGACTGACTGCACCAGGACCCATGTTATAAGCGACTAGGGCATACCAGTTACGATCAGGAAATGGAATATGCTCATAACGGCTCAGCATTTGGTCATAATACTTAGCACCACCCTGAATACTTTGTGCAGGATCGGTACGGTTGCTTACGCCCATCGCTTTGGCTGTATTATTGGTCAGCATCATAATACCGCGCACACCTGTTGGCGAAACCGAGTTGGGTTTGAGGTAAGATTCCTGATAACCAATTGCCGCCAAAAGATGCCAGTCTAAATCGTACTGCGTGGCAGTCTTTTTAAAGTTGGCCTTATATAAAGGTAAACGATTACGCAAATCCCGCTGGATCACATCCCACGATTCTTGTTTGACCACATTACGATTATAAAATGAAGCCAATTGGGTAATTGAGCCGTTTTGCTTGCCACGACAAACAAAGTTGCTTGCGGTTTGGCTAAGTGGATCATCTGCGTGTTTAAACACCCAGTTCAGCTCACTATTTAAACCATTACGCTTTAAAGTATTTAAATCGCCACAACTGGCAGAAAATGCCGTGAGTTGCTGCTTTTCGATGCTTTGGATACTCGACGTGGTCATGGCAAAGTTCGCTTTACCAGAAGACACCCATTTTAAAGCGGTCGCATTGTCGCTTACCGTTTTAAATTCGAGTTTCACATTCATGCTGTCGGCATAGTTACGCACAAGGTCATAACCAAAGCCATGTAAATGTTGTCCATCTTTAAACACTGTGGTTGGATTTTCCACAGACACAACGGTCAATTTGTTCTGATTGACGACGCTGTCAAATTGATGAACGGCTTTGCCTGCGTTAATACTGTGGAATGGGAGAAGAACAGTACTGAAAGCGAGGACTTTGAATGGGAGGCGATTAAAAAATGAGTGAAGGCTAAGCCTAGACCCAGACGTTGAACTACTGTGCATGTTGGCTCCGCTACAAGTAATTTATGCCCTAAAAAGCAAAGGCAACACACCTTAAACTTTTTCAAGTTTGATAAATTCAATAAGGGTTGGGCAGTCATGACGTCATTCAAAATGACTTGGGATTAAAGGGAAAATGTGTAAAATTTATACACAGGTTAAAAAGTGATCAAAACTAAAAGATGTGCGAATAATAAAGATGAAAATTTTGGATGTCAAATTTTGTACATAAATTTTTTGAAAAATGTAACATAAGATATTCATTTCATTGAGAAATAAATTTTATAAATTTTTATTGTGTATAAAAATGCAATAAAATATAGGATTGATGTTAACCAAATGTAAAAAACCGGCTGCAAAAACACCATGAAATCTAACTTAATTACACGTTCTGGACACGATAAACTCGTGGCAGAGTTACAGCATTTGTGGCATGAAGAACGCCCTGAAATCACCAAAAAAGTAAACTGGGCGGCAAGTCTCGGCGATCGCTCTGAAAACGCAGATTACCAATATAACAAACAGCTTTTGCGTAAAATTGACCGTCGGGTACGTTATTTGGGCAAGCGTTTAGAAGAGCTGCGTATTGTCGATTTTGCACCGGAACAAGAGGGTAAAGTTTATTTTGGCGCATGGGTCGAAATTGAAAATGAACAAGGCGAGCAAAAGACCTTGAGAATTGTGGGTGAGGATGAAATTTATGATCATCATCCACAACATATTTCGATTGATTCACCTATGGCTCGGGCTTTGTTGTCTAAACAGGTAGATGATGAGGTGGAAGTGCAGACACCGCTAGGCAAAAAGAGTTGGTTTATTAATTCGATACGCTATGAAAAGCCTGAAATTGCAGAAAATGACTGATTTTTGATTTTATTTTGAACATTTGGATCATAATTTTTAGAAACTATTTGCCAAGCTGAATTTTTCTTTATATGATAGCCGCCATTGGAAGCGTGGCAGAGCGGTTTAATGCACCGGTCTTGAAAACCGACGAGGGTGTGAGTCCTCCGTGAGTTCGAATCTCACCGCTTCCGCCAAATATCAATGACTTAGCCCTGACATACTCAGGGCTTTGTTGTATTTGGGGTTTATGCAAGGTAAGCCTGTAGTAAGCATAATAAAAACTTGGTTTGAGTTTAAATTATTGTTCAAGACTAAATACAATCTCAAATTGGATACCATCCCAAATAGTTAATTCACCGATCCAATTGGTTTTTGCATTAAATCTTTCAGGGTATTGGCTGCCATCTTTGCCATCTAAAATATTTTGAAAATCCGAGCTTTTATCGAGCATAGCTATAATAGGTCTAATTTTTAATTTTTCTTCTAATGCTAGATCAAGGTTTTTCTTAAATTCATTACGTCCATTACCAGACCATCTATCAATACGGTCACGATAAACCTGTTTTCTTTCAGTTGGATGTTTAGATAATAAAGGTTTATGACCCCATAAACTAACAATTAGCTCATTATTAGAGCTAATTGAAGATACTGACCAGTTCGGATTTTTAAGATCAGCATCAAATTTTTTAAACTCAGAAACGATACCCACAATAATACTCATATTCAAATTAATCCTTATTTAAGATATGCTGAACGGCATAAATTACAAGTATTTAAGGTTAATAAATGTCTGATACTCCGACTGTTTGGGGTGTACACATGGGCGTACATGTTGGAACTGAGCCAGTTGAAAAAAATTACATTGGAATTGGCTGGTCAGAGTTAGGTGATTTAAGTCAGATTGATGCTGATAGGGAAGCCTTTAAATTTGCTTTGCAAGCAAAGCAACCTGATTCTTCAATGCCTTCTATCCGAACTCAGGTAGCCACAATTTACAGATTTATGCATGTGGTAAAAACAGGAGATTATGTGGTATACCCATGCAAATCGGATAGATTGGTCTATATTGGTATTATTAGTGGAGATTATGAGAGAGCTAATTCTGAAGACGAAGATGCTTATTTAAATCGTCGTCCTGTAACATGGCTAACACCTAATGGAGTCCCACGTAACAATTTTTCTCAAGTAGCGTTATATGAAATTGGTGCTTACATTACGTTGTTTGAAATTAAGAAAACAGCAGGTGATTTTTTAAATGCTGTAGGTATTGAATACCAAGCTACAATAAATAAAGACCCAATAGTTGAGTTACAAGAGCAAGAATTAGAACAAGAAGAAATACCCGATGATGAAACAGTAACTAAAGTAATTAATGAAACAGCAAAATATTCAACTGAAGATTTTATTATTCGCAGATTACATCAACATTTAAACGGTTATCAGTTTGAAGAATTTGTCGCTCATTTGCTTGAATGCATGGGGTATGTTGCTAGGGTTACTCAGAGGTCGGGTGATGGCGGTGTTGATGTTATTGCTCACAAGGATACACTTGGCTTCGAACCCCCTATTATTAAGGTTCAATGTAAAAAAACTTTAATATCTAATGGCTTACCTGAAATAAATCAACTTTTAGGTACTCTTGAAGATGGCGAATATGCTTTATTTGTTAATCTTGGAAGTTATAGTAATCAAGCAAAGAGTAAAGCTACGAATAAATCACGGTTAAGACTTATTGATGGTAAAGAGATTGTAGAGTTAATTTATCGTTATTATGAAGATTTTAAACCACAATATAGAGCTTTAATCCCTTTAAAGCAGGTTTTTATTCCTGATATTGGTGACTAATTCCTAGTATCGTCAGGATTTGTTGCCTAAACATTCAGAAGCCGAATTTTCCGAAATCCATTCAAATTTAAGTAACAACTCGAATATGTGGTCTGTCTAAGTCCGTAAATTTATTTAATGTAGTCATACGTACATGAATCTTAAAAGAAAATTCTACTTTTAGATTATTTTATTTTAGGGGGATTACGATCTTCCAATAATTTGATGCAATTTAGCTAAAACTTCCTTTTAACAAAAAACCAGTGAATTTTACAATTCACTGGTTTTTGAAATGACATTATGTAGAGCGCATAGGCCGATGTACTACCCAAGCGGCATAAAGCAATTAATTAATCGAATCATCCAAGTTTGGAGCTAACCAACGCTTCGCTTCATCTAAACTCCAGCCTTTACGCTGTGCGTAATCTTCAAGCTGATCTAACGAGATTTTACCCGCGTTAAAGTACTCAGAAGCAGGGTTGGCATAGTAGAAGCCGCTCACAGATGAAGGCGGCCACATTGCAAAGCTGCTCGTAAGCTGTGTGCCAATCTTTTCAGTCGAACCTAACCAGTTAAACAGTGTGGCTTTTTCAGAGTGCTCAGGGCACGCAGGATAGCCCGGTGCAGGACGAATCCCTACATATTTCTCTTTAATCAGCTCTTCATTGCTTAGCTGCTCATTCGGCTGATAGCCCCAGAATTCTTTACGAATACGCTCATGCAAATGCTCTGCAAATGCTTCTGCAAAACGGTCACCCAAAGACTGCACCAAAATGGCAGAATAGTCATCGCCTTTGGCTTTAAACTCATTGGCCATTTCTTCCGCACCAAAAATCGACACGGTAAAGCCGCCCAAGTAATCTTGCCCTTGCTCTGTAGTTGCGACAAAGTCTGCCAAAGACAAGTTTGGTTTACCTGTGACTTTGTCTGACTGTTGACGAATATGATGGAAGGTATGCGTTACTTGATTACGTGCTGCATCATATACTTGTACTGAATCTGCCGCAGAACGGTTGGCAGGGTAAATCCCAAAGACTGCACGTGCATCAAAGCGATTATTTGCAATAATATCTTTGAGCATGGCTTGCGCTTGGTTATATAAGTCGGTTGCAGCTTCGCCCACGACTTCATCTTCCAGAATTTTTGGGAATTTGCCTGCCAAACTCCAAGAAATAAAGAATGGTGTCCAGTCAAAGTATGGTAACAAGGTTTCAAGTGGGTAATTGGTTAGCACTTGTGTACCAATCAAGTTTGGTACTGCAGGTGTATAGTTGTCCCAATCAATTTTTAAACCATTGTCGATGGCTTCTGCATACGACAATTTCGCGGCTTTCGGTTGCTTGTTGGCAATACGTTCACGAATTTTAGCATATTCCGCACGATGCTCTGCAACAAAAGCAGGTTTCATTTCAGGGGAGAGTAAGGTTGTCGCAACACCAACGGCACGCGAAGCATCGGCAACATAAATCACTGCATCATTTGAGAACTGTGGATCAATTTTAACTGCAGTATGTGCTTTAGATGTGGTTGCGCCACCAATCAACAATGGAATGTTAAAGCCTTTACGCTGCATTTCTTTGGCAACAAAAACCATTTCATCTAAAGATGGGGTAATCAGACCAGACAAGCCAATGATATCGACTTTTTCGTCAATGGCAGTTTGCAGGATTTTTTCTGCAGGTACCATCACACCGAGATCGACAATATCGTATCCATTACAACCCAAGACCACGCCAACAATGTTTTTACCAATGTCGTGTACGTCACCTTTTACCGTTGCCATCAAGACTTTACCTTTAGACTGACCTTCGGTTTTTTCAGCTTCGATGTACGGGTTGAGCCATGCAACGGCTTGTTTCATCACACGGGCAGATTTCACCACTTGTGGCAGGAACATTTTACCTGCACCAAACAAGTCACCGACCACGTTCATGCCATCCATCAACGGGCCTTCAATCACATCTAATGGACGTTTGGCTTTCAGGCGCGCTTCTTCGGTGTCTTCATTAATAAAGGTGGTGATGCCTTTAACTAAAGCGTACTCAAGACGTTTTTCGACAGATTCACTACGCCATTCTAAGTTTTCTTCGGCTTTTTGTGCGCCTGATTGACCACGATATTTTTCTGCCACTTCTAGCAGTTTTTCTGTGGCATCCTGACCGCTTTCGCCTTGGTTCTGGTTCAGAATAACCGCTTCAACCGCATCTTTTAGTTCTTTTGGGATGTCATCGTAAATGGCTAGCTGACCGGCGTTCACAATGCCCATGGTCAGGCCTTGTTTAATCGCATAGTACAGGAACACCGCATGAATCGCTTCACGCACTGGCTCATTACCACGGAAGGAGAACGACACGTTAGAAATACCACCTGAAATCATAGCATGTGGTAGGTTTTGTTTAATCCAGCCTGTGGCTTCAATAAAATCGACGGCGTAGTTGTTGTGTTCTTCAATACCTGTCGCAACTGCAAACACGTTCGGGTCAAAAATAATGTCTTCGGCAGGGAAGCCAACATCATTGACCAAGACATCATAAGAGCGTTTACAAATTTCGCGTTTACGTGCTGCAGTGTCGGCTTGTCCGACTTCGTCAAAGGCCATAACAATAACTGCTGCGCCGTATTGGCGGCAGAGGCGGGCTTTTTCGACAAACTCGTCATAGCCTTCTTTTAAAGAAATAGAGTTGACGATGGCTTTACCTTGTACGCATTTCAAGCCTGCTTCAATGATTTCCCATTTTGAGGAGTCAATCATGATGGGTACGCGAGAAATATCAGGCTCAGAGGCTACCAAGTTCAAAAAGTGCACCATCGCACCTTCTGAATCGAGCATGCCTTCATCCATGTTGATGTCGATGATTTGCGCACCGCTTTCTACCTGTTGACGAGCAACATCTAAGGCTTCGGCAAAGTTTTCTTCACGAATTAAACGCAGGAATTTTTTAGAACCTGTGACGTTGGTACGTTCGCCCACGTTTACAAATAAAGAGTCATCATAAATGTTAAATGGTTCTAAACCACTTAAACGGCATGCAGGTTTAATCTCTGGAATTTTACGCGGTGGAATGTCTTTTACCGCATTGTAAATCGCGCGGATATGATCAGGCGTTGTACCACAGCAACCGCCTGTAATATTGATCAAGCCGCTTTCAGCAAATTCTTTGAGGAAAGCTGCGGTTTCTTCAGGCGTTTCATCATAACCACCAAATGCGTTGGGTAAGCCCGCGTTCGGGTGTGCAGAAACAAACACATCGGCAACGTCTGAAACGGTTTTAACGTGTGGACGCATGGCATCTGCGCCCAAAGCACAGTTAAAACCAATTGAAAGTAAATCACCATGACGTACCGAGTTCCAGAACGCTTCTGCAGTTTGACCCGTTAAGGTACGGCCTGAAGCATCAGTGATGGTGCCAGAAATCATTAATGGCAACTCACGACCGAGTTGTTTGAATACTTCTTTAACCGCAAAAATGGCAGCTTTACAGTTTAAGGTATCAAACACAGTTTCAATGAGCAGAATATCTGCACCACCTTCAATTAAGGCATGCGCAGCTTCAATATAATTTTCTTTGAGTGCATCAAACGTAATGTTACGGAATGCAGGGTCATTTACGTTGGGTGAAATTGAACAAGTACGAGATGTCGGGCCGAGTACACCTGCCACAAAACGTGGTTTGTCTGGGGTTGAATATTTTTCGCAGGCCGCTTTGGCCAAACGTGCTGCTTCACGGTTAATTTCAGGAACTAAATCTTCCATGTGGTAGTCAGACATAGAAACCCGAGTGCCGTTAAAGCTGTTGGTTTCAATAATGTCTGCGCCTGCATCTAAATAGGCTTCGTGAATGCCCTGAATAATTTGCGGTTGGGTCAGTACCAATAAGTCATTGTTACCTTTAAGGTCATGTGCCCAATCTGCAAAGCGTTCACCACGATAATCGGCTTCTTCCAATTGATGGCGTTGAATCATAGTACCCATGGCACCATCGATAATTAAAATTCTTTGGGCAAGAAGCGCTTTCAGGGTGGTAAGCGTGGACATAAAAAACCCTTTATGACTGAATCCGAAATGAGCGCTATTTTAGCAGAGTTCGCTACGCTTTCGTGCACTTGAAACAGATACGGAGACAGGAAGTCTGAAAAATTGTGTATAAAGCGGTATTTTTAGGATTTTGCTGTAGCTTTTGAACCTAAATAAAAGTTGTGATGAGGAACATTCTAATTGTGATTTTCTTTAATGCGTCATCGCTTTGTCATATTGCTCAGGCAAAATTGGCTCACGGTGAATTTTGTCTGACACTTTAGGCAAATATGACAAAGGTGTAACAATCTAAATTTGAGAGAATGGCATAAGAAAAGTAGGTTTATTTATTCTAAGTGTTTAAATTTAAAAGTTAATTTTAATTTTATGCACAAAAAAACAGCTTAAAGTCTGAAAATAAAGTATGAAAGTTGCTTTATATAGCAGCTCTTTGTCATATAATTGTCACAATTTAATTGAACAATAAGGG
This sequence comes from Acinetobacter sp. YH16053, assembly GCF_013417035.1. NCBI lineage: Bacteria > Pseudomonadati > Pseudomonadota > Gammaproteobacteria > Moraxellales > Moraxellaceae > Acinetobacter > Acinetobacter sp. YH16053. Next base: position 202,954 of record NZ_VPEP01000001.1, on the reverse strand, counting down.
GATTTTAAATCCTCTTTTCTGCTTGCATGAATTCTAATCCAACTCCTGTAGATTCAGCACACAAGTCGACCACTAAATCGACCAATGTTCATGTGCCTACACCGAAATTTTTTATGCCGGTGTTTTTAACGATCATCGTTTCTACCCTTATTTATATTGGTTTCCAATTGTCTGCGGACTTATCCCACGTGCCTGCGCTAAGCATGTACTCGGTGATTTTATTGGCGACCGCTTTATTTATTGCCTTAGGCTTTGAATTTGTGAATGGTTTCCACGACACAGCTAACGCAGTGGCAACGGTTATTTATACCAATGCCCTGTCTGCACCTGTGGCAGTAATGTGGGCGGGTTTCTGTAACTTCCTTGGGGTGATGGTCGCCAGTGGCGCAGTTGCCTACGGTATTATTGCCTTACTTCCAGTCGAATTGATTATGAATGTCGGTTCAGGCGCAGGCTTTGCCATGGTTTTTGCCATGTTGATTGCCGCGATTGTCTGGAACTTGGGAACGTGGTACTTCGGTATTCCTGCTTCAAGTTCGCACACTTTAATCGGTTCGATTTTAGGTGTGGGGATTATGAACTACTTGATTAACTCAGGTGCGGGTGCAAGTGGTGTAGATATGGAACAAGTCATGAAAGTGGGCAAGGCTTTATTGTTCTCGCCACTGATTGGTTTTGCTTTTGCTGCGATTTTGTTCTTCTTGGTGAAAAAAATCTTCAAGAAACAAATGGAGTTGTTCCAGCCGCCTGAAGGCAATAAGCCACCACCACCACTGATTCGTGCCATTCTAATTTTTACTTGTACTGGGGTAAGTTTTGCGCATGGTTCAAACGATGGTCAAAAAGGCATGGGTTTAATCATGTTGATTTTGATCGGGATTGTCCCGTTGGCGTACTCATTAAATAAAGAGTTAGGCCAAAACCACATTCAATCGTTCCAGCAGCTTTCAACGCAAACGGCTGATGTGATTTATCCACAACATGCCGATATGCCAGATGAAAAAGCGCGTCAGATTATTACTAGTTATATTCAGACCAAAGAAATTACTCCTGAAGTCGTGCCTGCTTTGGCAAGCTTAACTGACCATTTGGGTGAGCGTGTGGGTCAATATGGCAACTTGAAAGATGTGCCTGAAGCTGAAGTAGCAGAAATGCGTAATGATATGTATTTAAGCACGACTTCATTCAAGCGTTTAGACAAAGCCAATGCCTTGCCTGAAATGTCGGAAGAACAGAAAAAAGTGGTTAAAAGCTACCGCAGCCATTTAGATTCATTCTTACAATACATTCCAACTTGGGTCAAAGTTGCCGTTGCCTTAGCACTAGGCTTGGGTACGATGGTCGGCTGGAAACGTATTGTGGTGACTGTTGGTGAACGTATCGGTAAGCAGCACATGACTTATGGTCAAGGTATGTCTGCCGAGCTTGTGGCAATGTCAACTATTGCTGCTGCAGATGGTTTGGGGATGCCAGTTTCAACTACACACGTACTGAACAGTGCGGTGGCAGGTACCATGGTGGCAAATAAATCGGGTCTGAATTTCCAAATGGTGCGTACAATTCTTTCGGCTTGGATTTTCACTTTACCTGCGACAATTTGTTTATCGGGTAGCTTGTTCTGGTTGTTCTTAAAAGTGTTTTAATCCATTCTCAACTTTTTTGAGTGGTTGAAAAAAGCGCTGTGATGATACAGCGCTTTTTTTATACCTGCAGATCAGTCTAGAGAAATATTTGCAGGCAAGTTTTTGAATAGATAGATTAGCGGTTTACATTACTTTTTAAATTTTTGGATGACTTTGTCCAGCGGTAATTTATCTGCAGCAAAGCCATAGAGCGCAGCGAAAGGTAGGGCCGTTCGTGCCAAATACGCCACGCGCCACAATCCACCATGGTTCGCACCTTCCATCATCAATTCGAGCGGATGCTCAAGTTTCACTTCAGGATTGGCTGCCGAGTTTGGATTGCGTAAGTCATGAATCCACAATGCCGCCATAATCGCATTGGTGGTTTCAGGGCTAAATGCTTCAACATCAAACAAACTTGCGCCACTAAATGCTGCTTTGAGTAATGGATTTTTGGTCACAGAGTGTGTGGTGGTCGAAGGTGCAATATTGATGCTGACATGCTGTCCTTGATGACGCGCTAAAATTGCACGCCATTGCTGGATGCGTTTTGCTAAAGCATAGTTTGGCCCTTGTTCAACCACCAAACAGTCGGCAATACCATAATGTTGACCATTGTCTGAAGCAATTAAATTATGCAGATTCTTTTGGAAGAAATGACTGCGTGAAATGGTTTCAATACTTTTGGTGAGTAGCTTTTGCCCTTGTGAACGCTGCTGAAACTTCTCTGCCGATGCGCTAATCACTTCTTCAGGAACGGCATAAACATCGGTTGGGGTACACATAAACATAAGGCTGCTATCAGCTTTGTGTTCGCTGACATATTGCATAATGGCATCCATCGCCATCGCAACACGCACGTGTTTTTCACCATCTAAATAGGCAATGGCTGCTAAATCTAGCGTTTCAGGTTTTTGAGCTAACCATTGTGCAATTTCTGGGGTTTGTGTCAGTAGATTTGCACCCAACTGTTCTGTTAAAATATCAAGTGGGGTATCTGCCGCGAGTTGTGTTGTACTGGGTGCATATAAGGTGGCATTGCCTTGTTGCACAGTGCTTAAAATTTTATTCCACACACGGCTATTTGGTAAATCGACTGCAATAATATTGGCTTTCCATTTGGCTAACCATGTGAGTGGCCCTGCTTCTGAAGCTGCACCAAATAGCACCATGTTACGGTCAGACAAATCAAACCATTCAGGATGCGCCATTGCAGCATTTAACGCTTCGGCATGACTTGGTTCAATAATGCCTGCTGCTAGCCAAATTGCAATTTGATCTAGTAGAGCTTGACCTTGTAACTTTTGCCCACGATACGGCACATACCATTCGGGTGCTGCTTGGCTGCTGCCTTGTAATTTAAAGGTATGTAAAGTTTCAGTAGGCAAGTGCATGACATCTTTCAGCACATATTTTTGCTCATGACGATAAAACTCAAAACTTTGATGCGCTTTTCTTAAACCATCTTCTGCAATTTGAATTGCGTTAGCTTGTTCACGAATACCATTGGTCACGAGGGCTTTAAAGTATTTTGGATAGTGTTTACGCCAGTTTTTTTCTGCCAAAGCATCGACTGAGCTTTGATGATCGACTGTGGCTAAGGCTTCGGCAATAATTTGTTTGCCCGTGCTTGAGGTGCTGGGTTTATGATTTTCTGGATGAATTGGAAACTGTAAGCCATCGTAAGAAGTGGACATGCAAAAACTCGCAAACTAAATTGAAATTAATATACAGATGTATACATTATCTATGCCAAGTTGCGATATGGGGTAGCAAAAACTACCAAAATTGAGTGAAATTTGAATAAAAAAACCTTCACGAAGTGTAAAGGTTTTTAATGTGAATGAAATGTTGTTGAGATTTAAAGGTTAGTGTTTAAATGTCTAGGTTCGAATCATAAATGAGTCTGATGCTGTATCAACAATGTTTTATTCACTCAGACCAACAGCTTAACAACGTCCTTTTTTCGCCTGACCTGGAGGACAAAAATCACCATCACCATGCGGATGTTGGTGTGGATAATAGCCTTTCGGGTAGATCGTGCGGTCAGGATCAATCACTACACTGCCTTCAGGGGTATGTACGGCACAGGCGCTTAATCCTAGACTGAGTAACAGGGCGCTTAGAAGTGCAAACTTTTTCATGGCTGACTCCTGATTGCTTGATAGTTTTAGTCTTTATATTCTTAGTATAAGTGCTTGGTATAAGTGCTTGTCGAGTAACTGCATGTTATTTGTTGTGTGCTTTATGCTGTATTGGATCATTCAGATGCTTTCATCAATCAAAAATACTTATCAGCAGTTCATAAAATGACGATTGAAAGTCGTTTTTCCCAATGAGAGAGGCTGAAGATGAGAGGCAATAAATGATGGTGTTAAGCGGATTTATGAAAGCAGTCTATTGACGGATTTGAAAATTCTTTAAAGTAGCAACGACTCAGTGGTAGATGTACCGAGTCGTTATAGTTTCAAAAGTTAAAACGGCAGTTGCGCCAGTTTATTCAGGAAGTGAGGCAAGATGCGTGGTTCAATTAAAATAGTCACAATCACACCATAGGCCGCACCCCATAAATGCGCACTGTGATTAATATTGGAATTGCCGCGTTTACCCGACCAAATGCTATACGCTACATACAGTATTGCAAAAATAATGGCAGGCACTGGAATAAAGAACACGAAAATCAACTTCCACGGCTCAAACAAAATATAGGCAAACAACACCGCAGATACAGCACCAGATGCGCCTAAGCTCGCCCAACGATGGTCATTTTTATGCTTTAAATAACTTGGAATAATCGCGGCAATCAAACCACCCAAATAGAATAAAACAAAGCCTAAATCATAGACGTATTGGCGATAAAAACTTTCAATAATGCTGCCAAAGAAAAACAGGGTAATCATATTGAACAGCAAATGCGCACCATCGGCATGCACAAAACCATGGGTAATGAAGCGATCGTATTGTCCACGTTGCATGGCAGGCGGCCAAAAGATCAGGCGATTCATTAATTCTTGTTTGGAAAATGCCAACATAGACACAATGACCGTAATAATGATAATGGTCACGGTATGATTAAAAGGTAAATCGAGCATAAACGCCTATTCTTTTACTTGAATTCTGCTGTAATAATGCATCAAAACTGAGTTTGAGTCGAACTTTAGGAATAAATCCGACAATTTTGGTTGATTTTTTTTTATTCCCCCGCATCTTCAGTTAAAATAGCCACTTCAGCTTGAGGAAATTATTGTTATGTCGACTGAGAACAGCAGCACAGCAGTTGTAGATGAAATTCCAAACTTATTGATTACGCCAACTGCTCAAGAGTATTTGAAGGATTTATTGGCAAAGCAAAATACACCGGGTATTGGTGTGCGTGTTTTTGTGGAAAATCCTGGTACACCGCGTGCTGAATGTTGCATGGCTTATAGTGCGCCCGATGAAGTTGTACCTACAGACTACAAACAGGAATATCCAGACTTTCCTGCATTTATTGATACGCCGTCTATTCCATATTTATTGGATGCCGTAATTGACTACAACAAAGACCGTTTTGGTGGTCAATTGACTTTCCGTGCACCGAACTCAAAAGTGCCACGCGTAGGCCCAGATGCTTCAGTAGAAGAACGCATTACTTATGTTTTACAGTCTGAAATTAACCCAGGTTTAGCAGGGCATGGTGGTAACTGTGCTTTGGTTGAAGTGGTTGAAGATGAAGAACACGGCTTAACTGCAGTATTGAAATTTGGTGGCGGTTGCCAAGGATGTTCAGCGATTGATGTGACTTTAAAGCAAGGTGTTGAAACAACCTTGAAACAACACGTACCTGAATTGATGCGTGTGGTGGATCAGACTGACCACAGTCAATCTGAAGGTGCTTATTTTAAATAAGCTCTAAGCCTCGCTTAAAAATAACCTCCTAAATTTTAGGAGGTTATTTTTTATCTGAAATTGTCAACAGACCCTATTCATTCGTTTGTAGATTTAAAATTTGTTGTGTTTTTTCAGAATAATAAAATTTCTCTAAATAATGGCGCGCACGTTGCTTTAAATAGCCTTCAGCGATCATTTTTTGAATGACTGGATTTAACAGTTGTTGTAATTGTTGTTGGACTAGCGCTTCATCAATGTTTAAGTCGTGCAATAACAAGTCAAAAGGGCGCGCCTGATTGCGTACATACCACGCATAAACCCCATCATGCACTTGCTGTTTCAAATAGTCACTTTGGCGTAAATGATCCCAAATTTCATGTCCTAAATTGACAGTTTGGGATAGGTCTTGTACTTCAATATAATTTTTTAAAACGGAAAGTGGCAAGTCTTTAACTTTGTGCCATAAATTGGCTTGGAAGTGATACAGTTTTTCCTCATCAAAATGTTGATTAAGCACCGACTCGCTCATTTGAGTCAGCTTCTGCACATTTTTTTGCAAATAAAGCTGAATGGTCTGGTCTAAATTGGTATCGGTAACGCTTTCCAAAACCGATTTACCCATTTTCATAAAACGCGATACGCCAGGCACGCTTTTGGCGATCACCGAATTATCCATATAATCCTGAATGGAATGTTGAATGAGTTGGGTAATCATGGCGGCAAAGGCAGGATTATTCACCACGGCTTTAATCAAACGCTGACGATGTCCACTTTTACTTGCAACATATTGTGCAATTTTGTCGATGGTCAGCACAGGTATCACATCGGCAATTTTACTGCTGTCATTAACAGGGTGTACCAGTGCAAAACGAATATGCTCAGCAATTTGTTCCACTAAAAATGAACTGGCAGGTGTATTTAAAATTTGATGTTGAATCAGTTGATGAATGGCTTCAGATGTCCATAAATCTTGTAAGCTTTGTTTGCGAAACCATTGGTAAAACTGCACAAATTCAGTTTGTACCATTTCACTTTGGTTAAATTCTTGATCTAAAAAATCAAGCTGAGCTTCAATTAGTTGCTCAATGATGGGATGTTTCTGCATGAAGGTTTTATATAATAATTAATTTAGAGGAATCAGTTTATCAGCAAGTGGGTTTTTTAGGTTCTGAGTTTTAGCCAGAAACGGCAAATAATATTGTGCGACTTGTTTTTCAGCTTCCAATAACGGCATGTGTCCAACATTATTAAGAATCACAGGTGTTTCGGCGCGTTTGAGTAAAGATTGTAATTCCTTCGCCACTTCAACATTAATAATGCGATCTTGCTTACCCCATAAAATCAGGGTCGGTGCTTCAATTGATCCTGCTAAACGTGCAAATGAGTCTGGAGTATAAATACGGTTGAGTTTGACAATTTGCTCAATTGCTTTACGGGTTTGTTCTGAGCGAGAAATCAGGACTTCTTCTTGCGCATGTTGAATTTGTGAGGTCATGGCAGGCGGGCTTTGCATGATTTGTTTGGCGACGTCGGCTAAATCGCCATGTTTGCTCACAATTAAGTCATTTAAAGATAATGGATTTTTGGTGTAAGGCGTATTAGCAAGTTTATAAATGCCTGCACTATTGAGTAAAAATAAACTTTGCGTATCAAAAGGATATTGCGAGGCATACACGGTTGCAATTGAGCCGCCTAAAGAATGTCCTGCCACGTGTAAGTTTTCTTCACAGTCAATTGCTTCAATAAATTGACGCAGTTGTGAAGTTACATTCGGAACTGAATTATCAAAATTGCTTGGAGTTTTGGTGTCACCGCTATTGGGTAAATCTGGAATAATCACATGATAATGTGGGGTTAAAAATTGCGCGACACGGTTCCAATTATCACGTGTGCCTGCCAAACCATGAATCAATAAAATTGTGGGTTTGCTGTGCGAGCCACCTTCGTTATAGCTCCAGACGACATCTCCAACACGAATGCTTTTAGAGCTTAGTCCTGCTTGTTTGCGCTGTTGCTGAAAATGATTTTGTAATAGTTTAAGTTCAGTTGCGTTGCTGTTACTGGCGTTATTGTTTTTTGTGAAGGTATATGGATTGGGCGCAGCGCTTTGCACAAGGCAAGATGTACTTAGTCCCAAAGCCAATAAAGTCGTATGTAGATAACGTGATCGAATAAATTTCATCATGAAAACGTCTTCCCCTGACGAACCCAAAACAGGCTCCAATAATGATAGGCACTAGCTCTTAGGTCTAATTGCACAAGTGTATTCTGTCTATTGTAGGCGTTTAAAAATGAAAGTCATCCCTTGCTTTTTTGATCAAAGCTTTGAAATTGGTAGAAAATGTGACCTATCTCAATAAAAAGTGAAAAAATTTATAACAAAAATGAATAAAGAAAAGCGCAGCTGCATATTTTTTTGCAAGTGACATTCATAAAAACTGGCTTTAGAATATCGCAACTTCAAAGATCGGTGGTAAATCAAGAATGCTAACAGCTCAAGAAGCTTTAGAACGTCTTAAACAAGGAAACCAACGTTTTGTTTCTGGTGATACCAGACATCCGAAGCAATTGTCGCACCAACAGCGTGCAGAAATGGCAGAAGACCAAAATCCATTTGCCATTATTTTAGGATGTTCAGATTCACGTGTTCCTGCAGAAATGGTATTTGACCAAGGATTGGGTGATCTTTTTGTAATTCGTGTTGCGGGCAACGTGGTTGCGCCATCACAGGTAGGTAGTGTTGAATTTGCGGCAGAGCGTTATGACTGTGCTGTGGTTGTTGTCTTAGGACACAGTCACTGTGGTGCAATTCAAGCGACAATTGATACTTTAATGTGCCCAGACTGTCCACCATCGGCAAATTTAATGTCGATTGTGAACCGTGTTCGCCCTTCAGTTGAAACCTTAATGCAGACTGAACTGAAAAATGATTTGGCGAAATTGTCTAAGCATGCAGTACGTTCCAATGTATTTGCATCGGTAAATCAATTGCGTCATGGTTCAGCAGTTTTAGAAAACCTGATTGAACAAGGTCAGTTGAAAGTAGTCGGTGCAGAATATTCACTGGAAACAGGTGAAGTGGTTTTTTTTGATTTTTAATCCGAACCGCACAGCAATTAGATTTTCCTCAAAGGCGCTTTATAAAGCGCCTTTGATATATGGATAAGCATTATTTAGCAAAATAGGCTGAGCTTTGGCATTTGGATGAATCAAATCTTTTTGCATCAATTGCTTATTGCCCGCAACACCCTCTAAGAAAAACGGCAGCAGTTTAATTTTATACTGCTGACTAACCACTTTGTAGTTGTTTTCAAAAGCCTTGCCGTAAGCTGTGCCATAGTTTGGTGGCATCTTCATGCCAAAAATCACCACTTTTGCCTTAGCTTTTTGGCTGTGCTGAATCAGACTGGCTAAATTTTTTTGAATCATTTGTGGTGGTTGTCCACGCAAGCCGTCATTACCGCCTAACTCAATGACTACAACGTCTGGACGATGGGTCTGCAGCAATTTAGGCAGGCGAGCCAAAGCGCCACTGGTGGTTTCACCACTGACACTTGCATTGACCACTTTATGCTGTTTCGGATACTGTTGGTCTAAACGTTTTTGCAATAAGTGAACCCAACCTTGTTGTGGTTGTATGCCGTAACCTGCACTTAAACTGTCGCCCACAATCATAATGGTTTTTGCAGACAGCGTGAGCGGACTTAAGCACAGCCCAAGTAGTAACACACGAGAAAGAACACGACTGTTTAGATTGCGATTTTGCATAATGGGAAACGTATGACTCAAAATACCGAAGAATCTAATATCATGCCACAAACCATCATTTCTGCCCAAAATTTGACACAAAAGATACAACTTGCACAAAAACAATTGACCATTTTCGAGAATTTAAACCTCGATATTCAGGCAGGTGAACAAGTGGCCATTACAGGTCGTTCGGGTTCAGGAAAATCGACCTTATTGGGTATTTTGGCAACATTAGATCAGGCCAGCAGTGGAAAATTGGTGGTGTGTGGTGAGTCAATTGCAGAATTAAACGAAGAACAACGTGCAGAAGTTCGTTTAAAGCATATTGGTTTTGTGTTCCAGTCATTTCAGTTATTGCCGCATTTGACAGCATTGGAAAATGTGATGTTGCCGCTACGTTTGCAGGTAAAATTCAAATATGCAGAGGCAGAACAAAAAGCCCTCAATTTGCTGAAACGAGTGGGTTTAGAGCGTCAGGCGCAGCAAACGCCCAAAGTACTTTCAGGTGGAGAACAGCAGCGTGTTGCCATTGCGCGTGCTTTAATTCGTGAACCCAAAATCATTTTTGCTGATGAACCAACAGGAAATCTGGATGGTGAAACTGCAACAGAAATTGAACAATTGTTATTTGAGTTGAACCGTGAATTGGGCACTACTTTGGTTTTGGTGACGCATGACCCTAAACTTGCTGCACAATGTCAGCGCCACTATGCCTTGATAGATGGTCAATTAATTGACCAGTCGGGAGGATGAAATGAATGCACTGTTTCATCCTTTACTCAAGCAAAGCTTTAAAAGCAGCGGTGTGTATTTACTGATTATTGCACTGACTTTAGCCATTAGCGCGACGACTGCTTTAAAATTTAGTAATGAACAAATTCAAAATGCAGTGGCTTTACAGGCTGCTGAAATGTTGGCGGGTGATTTAGTCCTGAGTGACAATGAGCCGATTGCACAAGACTGGCAAGATCAGGCCACAGCACAACGCTTACAACAATCGCATGTAACAGTTTTTAGTTCGATGGCACATACCCAAGACCAATTTGTGATGGTGAATGTTAAAGCCATTGATTCGAGCTTTCCGTTACGTGGTGAGTTAAGGGTGAGTCCTGCATCAGGCAAAATTCAGTCAGGTGAAATTTGGCTAAGTCAGCGCGCTATGGATTTACTTCACGTTAAACTGGGTGAAACAGTAAATATTGCCGATGCAGCATTTACCGTGACTGCCAAAATTGAACATGATTCTAATCAGGAACTCGGTTTTTCAGGTTTTTCGCCGACAGTAATTATTTCACAGGCCGATGTGGCACGTACCCACGCGATTCAAGTGGGTAGCCGCATAGATTACCGTTTGTTGTTGGCAGGCAGCGCCAAAGATACACAAAATTTTGAGCAGTATTTTAAAACACATACACAACAGCCTGCACAGGCACAGCAAACGGCCAGCCCTGAACAAAACTTTGAAGAACAAAGTAGTTTAAGACTACGCAATGCCAGTGAAGGCAATACTCGCTTAATGCGCCCCATTGCCAATTTAGATACCTTTTTACAGTTAGCGAATATCCTGACCATTTTATTGTGTGGGATTGCGATTGGTTTGACCAGTCAGCGCTATGTGCAACAAAATCAGGATCATATCGCCTTATTACGTTGTATTGGTGCAAGTAAACGACAAATTTTAGCCGCTTATTTGGCTTTGCTTGCTTTGGTCTTAATTATCGCTATGGGCATTGGCAGTATTTTGGGCGTGACCTTGGGCTATGCTTTGTTGCAAATCATGCTGCAACTGATTCCGCACCTGGAAATTCAATTTTCAGCCATGGCAATGTTGCTTGGGCCATTGCCAATCGCCATGCTCACCAGTGCTGTGGTGTTGTTGGGTTTTGTGCTGCCTAATTTATTGCAATTGCTGAATACCGCACCGATTCGCGTGATTCGCCAACAAGACAAAAGCATGCGCGCTTGGTGGTGGATGTTGCTTACAGGGACGCTAAGTCTAATCGTATTTTGTGTGGTCTTGACCGAAAGTTTAGTGCTTAGTACATGGGTGATTGGTGCGATTATTGCGCTGTGCGTATTGCTGTATGGAGTGGTGTGGAGTTTATTAAAATTATTGCGTCATTCTAAAGGCAGACTCGCAGCGTATATTCGTGCGCCTGCTGTCACGGCATTTCAAATTACTGCATTGGCTTTAGGATTAAGTTTAATTACGGTACTTGCAGTGTTGCGTACCGACCTGCTAGATCGTTGGCAGCAGCAATTGCCCGAAGGAACACCCAATCAGTTTGTTTACGGCTTGCCACCGTTTGATATGCCTGAGTTTCAACAACAATTAACGCAGCAGCAGTGGCACAGCACGCCACTTTATCCAAATATACGTGGGCGTTTGGTCGCCAAAAATGATCAACCTTTTGCCGACGCCTTAATTCAGCAAAGCAATACGTTAAGACGCGAACTCAACCTGACACAGTCTGACCGTTATCCTGCCGATAATATCATTGTAAATGGGCAAGCCAATTTCAGTGCAGTGGGACAAGTGTCAGTAGAAGCAGATACGGCTGCCGAGTTGGGCATTCAAATTGGTGATCGACTCAGTTTTAATTTGCCTGAAGGCATCCTACAAGCCAAAGTCATTAATTTGCGCACGGTGGAATGGGAAAGTTTTAGCCCTAACTTTTTCTTTATTTTTTCACCGCACACTATGGATGAAAATGCAGGCAGTTATTTGGGCAGTTTCTATGTGCCTGAAGCAGATAAACCGAAACTAATTCAATTGATTCAGCAATTTGCCAACACAGTGTTTATTGATGTCAGCCTAATTTTGGATGAAATTAAACGCATTGTGAATGTGTTGGTGCAGATCATCACCATTTTAGCCATTTTGGTGAGTGTGTCTGGGCTGTTGGTATTAATCGCGTGTTTAAACTTGCTGATGGATGAGCGCAAACGCGAAGTCGCATTACTGCGTTCTTTTGGTAGTTCTAAACAAAAACTCAAACGTATGTTGAGTCTGGAAATCGGTTTTATGGGCTTTATAGCGGGAATAGTGGCGTGTTTATTTGCCGAAGTCATTAGTGCTGTTGCCAGTTACCGCATGGATTTAATGCTGCAACCACATTGGGAAATCTGGCTGATTTTGCCTGTATTTATGACCGTGCTGTGTGCCTTGATTGGACGTTATCGTTTAAGTTATTTATGCGATATTCCGCCACTGCAAAGTTTAAGGGAGATGAATCAGTCCTGATTCATATCTAGTTGATGTTGTTTTACTTGCTGTAAAGGTTGATTGTTCAACCCAGACTGCGTTGCATCATGCTAAGCAGTTCTTGCCAAAGGGGTTGAATTGGAGCAAGCAGTTTATGGCAATACCAGTAAAATGCAGCACAACCCAATGGTGCAAGGAGCATCGCAAAACTGTTCACTAAGTTACTGTGTTTGCTGCATTGTCCAAGGTACCAAATGAGTGTCATGGCTGCGCCCATGAGCATGCCGCCAATATGTGCAGCATTATTAATGCCACTGATCATAAAGCCCATACCTAAGTTCAGTGCCATCACCATCACCAAAGTCTTGCCATCCAACAGAAATTTTTGGCGAGGTAATTGGGGCAATAACGCCAATACCGTCAGTGCAGCTCCAAGTCCCATCACTGCACCCGATGCACCTGCACCCACGCTAGGTAACAGCTTTGGATTAGCGACACCTTGTTCGAGCAGGGTATAGCTGTCTTGAATGCTGACATAGCCACTAAGCAGGCTACCCATCAAACCTGCGCAAACATATAACACTATAAAATAGACACGCCCAAACAACTGTTCACTGACGCTGCCAAAAATATACAAGGCCCACATATTTAACATTAAATGTACTAAACCGAAATGAAAAAACATGCTGCTGAACAGGCGAATGGGTTCCGCCAAAAAGGTTAAAGGTGCATAATCAGCACCGCAGCGTATTGCATCTTGCGGGCTAGGATTGCTAATGTTCATGCCGTTGAGCACTTGCCATGCAAACAAAGCCACGTTTATTGCAATCAGGGCTGCGGTAATCCACCACAGGTGAATTTCAACTTTATTGTTGCGCAGGTTTGGGGGATGTTGGGACATATATTTGAATATTGTGTCGTAGTGATCAATCTAAGCTTAACACGAAAAAATAACGCTTCAGGAGCCATGCACCAAGATGAAAGCTTTTTTTATACGAACTTTGTTAATTCTTGTCAGTGTGGTGCTTTTGGTTCAATTATGGATTTTTAGCAGCTTGGTGTGGTGGCGTACGCAGCCTGTGCAATCGACCATGATGATGCGTTTGGATTATTGGGCTGAACCGAGTAAGCCTATACAACATCAATGGCGCGACTATGACCAACTCAGTGATAATTTAAAGCGAGCTGTGGTGACTGCCGAAGATGGCAAATTTATGCAACATCATGGCTTTGACTGGGAAGGTATTCAAACTGCGCTGGAACGGAACAAAGATGAAGGCAAGGTTGTTGCAGGTGGTTCCACAATTTCTCAGCAGCTCGCCAAGAATTTGTTTTTATACAATAAGCGATCTTTTTTGCGTAAAGGGCAAGAAGTTGTGGCGACATGGATGATGGAACGCATGTGGTCAAAGCAGCGTATTTTAGAGGTCTATCTCAACTCGGTAGAATTTGGCGATAATATTTATGGTGCCGAAGCTGCGGCACAGCATTATTTTGGCAAAAGTGCAAAAAGTTTAAGCCGTGATCAAGCAATTTTCTTGGCTGCGATTTTAACCAATCCAAAATATTTTCAGGAACATCGTAATGCGGGGGCATTAAAAGCCCGTAAACAGATGGTGCAGCGCTATATGCGTTATGCGGAAATTCCCTAAATTGAGCGAAAACAAACTATAAAATGTGAAAATATCCACAAAGCCTAATTTTTTAGGCTTTTTTTATGAAAATGTCACAAAATTGAAGCATACTTGTAGCAGTGCCAAACATTTTAAAAAAGCATAGGTGGGTATGAATACGGCAACAGGCGCGACTCCTGCGCAAACAGAATATACATATAATGATCGCTACATTAACCGCGAACTGTCTATTTTAGATTTCCATTTGCGCGTGCTTGAGCAAGCTGTCGATCCGTTGCATCCTTTGTTGGAACGCATGAACTTCCTGCTGATTTTTTCACGTAACTTGGATGAGTTTTTTGAAATTCGTGTTGCGGGCATGATGGAACAATTGGACTTGGGCAATGAAAGCCGAAGCCCAGATGGTTTAACACCTAAACAAGTGTTAGATCAAATTTCTAAAACAGCACATGCTGCTATTGAACGCCAGTACCGTATTTTAAATCAGGAAATTTTGCCAAAATTACGTGAAGAAGACATTTGTTTCTTACGTCGTGGTGAATTAACCCCTGCACAATCGGCATGGGTGAAAAAATATTTCCAAGAGCAAGTTGCCCCTGTATTAACCCCAATTAGCCTAGACCCTGCACATCCATTTCCACGTTTGGTCAATAAAAGTCTGAATTTTATTGTGACTTTAGAAGGGAAAGATGCTTTTGGTCGTCAAATTGATTTGGCGGTTGTTCCTGCACCACGTTCATTACCACGTGTAGTTCGTTTACCCGATGAACTTACAGGCGGTAAAGAGCACCACGTCATGCTTTCAGCAATTATTCATGAGCATGTGTCTGACTTATTCCCGGGCATGACTGCGACTGGATGCTATCAATTCCGTGTGACCCGTAATGCAGATTTGGCCTTAAATGAAGATGTAGAAGACTTGGCCAAAGCCCTAAAAGGCGAATTAAACTCACGCCGTTTTGGTCGTGCGGTACGTTTAGAAGTAACGCACAACTGCCCGAAAGCCATTTATGATTATTTGCTAGATGAGTTCGATCTTGAAGAAGAACAACTTTATAAAGTAGATGGCCCAGTGAACTTGGCGCGTTTATTGTCTAATTTTAAACGTCCACATTTACGTTATGATTCACATACACCCGCCATTCCAAAGGTGTTAAAAAAGTCTGAAAATATTTTTTCAGCGATGCAAAAGCAAGACATTTTATTACACCATCCGTTTGAATCTTTTGCACCCGTGATTAACTTGCTGCGTGAAGCTGCACGTGATCCACAAGTCTTGGCAATCAAACAAACTTTATATCGTAGTGGCGCAGATTCTGAAATTGTACAAGTGCTTGCAGAGGCTGCACGAAACGGTAAAGAAGTGACTGCGGTGATTGAACTGCGTGCACGTTTTGATGAAGAATCTAACATTGCTGTGGCTAACGTGTTGCAAGAAGCGGGCGCTGTGGTTGTGTACGGTATTGTGGGGTATAAAACCCACGCCAAAATGATTTTGGTGGTGCGCCGTGAAAATAATAAATTGGTGCGTTATGTACATTTAGGCACAGGTAACTACCACGCAGGCAATGCGCGTATTTATACCGACTATGGTTTACTGACCACAGACAAAGAGCTGTGTGAAGATGTGCATCGTATTTTCCAAGAGCTAACAGGCATGGGTAAAATGGCAAAACTGAAAAAGTTGTTGCATGCACCATTTACCCTGCACGCACAGTTGGTGAATTATATTGATGAAGAAATTGCCAATGCTAAAGCAGGTAAGCCCGCACAAATTATTGTGAAAGTGAATGCACTGACTGAAATGCAATTGATCAATAAATTGTACGAGGCGTCTCAGGCGGGTGTGCAAATTGATCTCATCATCCGTTCAATTTGCTGCTTGCGCCCAGGTTTGCCGGGCTTATCGGAAAATATCCGTGTGCGTTCGATTGTCGGACGTTTCCTTGAACATACCCGTGTCTATTATTTCTCTAATAATGGCAATCCACGTATTTATTGTTCAAGTGCTGACTGGATGGATCGTAACTTATTTAACCGCGTTGAAGCGTGTTTCCCAATTGAAGATCCAGCTTTGAAAAAGCGTATTTATGAGCAAGGTTTATTGACCTACATGCAAGACAATCAACAGGCGTGGCTGTTGCAGGGTGATGGAACTTGGGTGCGTGTAAAAGCAGCTGAGGGTGAAGAACCACACAATGCGCAGCGTATCCTGACCGATAGTATTGTTTAGTTTCAAACATTTATAACAGGTAAAAAGAGCGATGCCAGACATCGCTCTTTTTTTGTTTCTAATATTTATTTAAGACTTATATTTTTGATTGATATTTATTGATCAATAATTTAAGAAAAACAGCACATCGCATCATCCGCATTCATAATTTTCCGATAAATACTTTTTACATAACCATGCACCAGTTGTTCGGATGCATTTAGGTTGGCTGCTACTTGTTGTGAGGGCAAACCTTGCCCTGAAAGCGTCAATATTTCATGTTCAGTTTTAGAGAGTGCCAAAGAATGGCCATGTGCGACAATGGATTGTTCGCAGGCTAAAATTTCATTGGCCAAGTTGACATCTAGCGGTGAGCCACCACGTAAAATAGTGCGAATCTGGTTTTGCATGCCTGTAGCAGATTGGTCGCTAAAGACATAGGCTGAAATGCCTAAATGGATGGCTTGTAGCAATTGTTTGGGCATACTGGAAGGCAGCACTGCCACAATTAAGGTGTCTTTACGGAAATGTTTGAGATTTTGAATAAAATCAATTTGAGCTTTTGACCAAGACTGTAAATTGATAAATACCAAATTAGGTAAATGTTGCTGCACCATCAACACTGCATTTGCGAGCGATGAGCTACAAAGCAAAACCTCTTTAGGGTAGCCAAAATTTTGTAAAATGTGGCTTAAATTTTTTAGTGCTTCTACCTGATCATCAATCAGCAGAACAGGCACAGGTAAAATGAGATCTCTGTGAATCATGGCAATTACTCCTGTGCTGTTCTATAAATAATTTTGATAAATAGATTGTGCGTGATATTGCTGTAACTGAATATCCTTAAATATAGTGATTTTTATATAAAAAGGGTAAATATAAGTAATTGTTGCTGAATATGTTTTTTGAAATGTGTTGAAAACGTGAGTAATGTAACTCGATACCGTTCTTTCGTTCAGTGGTAAGAGTGAATTGTTGAATTTGTGATGAATCTCACATTTTAAAACTTATTCATATTTATAAGTCACTTAAATCATAGTGAACTGCAAAAACAATACGCATTTTTGAACGAAAAATAAAAAAGGAGCCATGTTGGCTCCTTAATGAAATGTTGGATCGTGTGTCTAAATTTAGACTGCGTTTTGAGTGATTTTCTGTAAAATCTGCAGCAAAACGTCAAATTCACTTTGTAATGGCGTGCTTTTACGCGTCACTAAAGCCAAAGTACGGCTTGGTGCAGCCTCAATACTTTTGATCTGTAAATCTGGATTCGATTTGATCATGGCATTATGAATTGCAATTTCAGGCAATAGGGTAAAGCCTAAATTTGCAGACACCATTTCAACCAAGGTCGGCAAAGAGCTGGCTTTTAAACGATGATCGTTTTTGCGTTCACCAATCGGGCAAGCACTTAAAGTGTGATCACGTAAGCAATGACCTTCTTCAAGTAGCATTAAACGCGATAAATCCAAATCATCTAAAGAATTGGCCTGCGCCGATTTTTGATCGCCCTTGTGATAAACCAAGAACAAATCTTCTTTAGAAATTTCAGCCACTTTCAAACCACGCGTATCGAATGGCAGGGCTAACACCACCATATCTAAATTGCCGTGTTCCAGTTTTTCGACAATTTTTTCACTTTGCGCTTCGTGTAAATGCAATTGAATTTTAGGTAGCTGCTTATGCACTTCATTTAACAGTTGCGCCAAAATAAATGGGGCAATGGTTGGAATCACGCCTAAGTGTAAATCACCTGTGAGAGGCTCACTCATTTCACGGCTTAAACGCATTAAGTCCTGTGCATCTGCTAACAGAACACGGGCGCGTGCTACGACTTGTTCACCCAATGGGGTTAAACGTACATTCTGTCGATCACGTTCTACCAGTACGCCGCCAAGCAGGCGCTCCAGTTCCATGATCCCGCCAGACAAAGTCGACTGAGTTACAAAAGAACGGCGAGCCGCTTCTGTAAAATGTAACGTTTCAGACAGTGTAACGAGGTATGACAGCTGTCTTAAAGATGGTAATGCAGCCATAGTGTCCTAATGATTATGATTTAAAGTGGTGAGCAAACAGTTCGCTAAGATGAGGAATAAAGTGTGGAGGAATATCATGCCCCATTCCTTTGATTAATTCAAACTTAGCGCCCGGAATCGCTTTCGCAACAGCCTTACCATGCCCTGGTGGGAGCAAACGATCTTGCGAACCATGTACCACAAGGGTAGGTTGCTGAATTTGTTTGTCCAGTTGTAGCAACGAGCCTGTACATAATATTGCTAAAAACTGTTGAAGTACACCCGCAGGGTAATAACTTCGCTGATATAATTTGCGTGCAGTTTGCATCGTTTCGAGTTGATTCACATAGCCAGGTGAGCCTATCACCTTAAAGAGTTTTAAACTATGATCAACAATGCCATTTTCATCTTGTGATTTTGGTCTTTCTAGCAAGCTGAACAGTTGTTTCGGAAATGGTGGTGGTAAAAAAGGCTGGTTATTACTGGTAAATAATAAGCCTAAATTATTCACGCGATCTGCATATTTGGCTGCCAAAATTTGTGCAATCATGCCGCCCATAGAAGCACCAATCACCTCGGTCTTTTCAATGCCTAAGCGCTCTAATAGCAATGCAGCATCATCCGCCATATCAAATAAGTTATAAGGCGCACCGTGGTTTTGCAGACCTAAGCTAAAACGCCCCATCATTTTATAGGTGTTCAGACGTGAACCTTTGTGGCGAATTTTGGATGACAAACCAATATCGCGGTTGTCATAGCGAATGACACGATAGCCCTGATCAATCAGTGATTTACAAAAGAAATCGGGCCAGTACAACATTTGTGCGCCTAAACCCATAATCAGCAAAATAGGTGGATCTTCAGTTTTGCCGCCCACTTCGACATGCAGCTGAATTCCGTTGCCTAAATCGACTTTGGTTTCGTGCATAAATGCCGTATAGGGCGATGTGGTGAACTGAAGTGCACTATTCATGTTGTGATCCTCATGTCAGGCAAGGGCGAAATCAATCGCCCTTTATTGTTTTTATTTTATTCCGATACAGGCAATAAGTCTGGCACTAATTTGGTCAAACTCAAGCGTTGTTTGGCCGCTGTTGCGCCTAATAGGACAAAGCCACGTAAGGTATCGGTTTGGTCATAGGCTCTGGCAATCATGCCATCGTCAAATTCTTCGGTATGCCAGTTGACATCTACCCCTAGTGGCGCAGGTAAAACGGTCAGTGGTGCAGCAGGTGTTTTCACTGCAACAGGCATGGCAGGGTAGTGTACCTGAGTAGTTTCACCATTTAAGGTTTTGGCTAAGGCACGTGCTTGCTGCATGATTGGCATCACATACGGCAATAAAATACCATTCACTTCCGCACAGTCACCTACTGCATAGATATCAGCTTGGCTGGTTTCAAGTTGCGCATTGGTTAAGACCCCACGACTGGTTTCGATGCCTGCTGTTTTAGCCAAAGCAATGTTTGGTTGTAAACCAATCGCAGACAGTACCACATCGGCAATTAAAGACTGACCGCTGGTAATGGTCACTAAATAGTCGTTATTTTTAATTTTTGAAACTTTTTCAACGGTTGTGCCCAATACAAAATGGATGCCCGTTTCTTCTAGGTTTTGTTTAAAGGCGCTGGCTACATAGTCTGGCAATAAACGACCTAGCGGTTGTGGTGCAAGGTCAATCACTGTGACTTGGTGTCCTGTTTGCTGCAAGTCATTGGCAAATTCACAACCAATTAAACCCGCACCTAAAATCACCACACGTTTGTCTTGACGTTGTTCAAGCTGTTGGCGAAATGCAGTGTAATCACTTAAATTATTCACCACATGAATATCATCACTGCCATCGCCTGCAATCGCTAAACGCACAGGATTCGCACCCACTGCCAAAACCAATTTAGAATAAGGTTGTTGGCTGCTCACACCCTCTTTTTCTAATTCAAGTACATGCGCTTCTGCATCAATTGCTTTAACCCAAGTGTGGGTTTCAATACGCATATTGAGTTGGCTTGCCATTTTAGCTGCATCGCCCAATGCAATTTGAGCAGGGGCTTTATTGCCCGCCAATGCGTTAGATAAAGTTGGTTTGGCATAATTGGCAGCATCATCTGCACAAATCATGACTAACTCTTGTTCTGCATTTAGCTTACGAAACTCGCGTGCAACAGTATAACCTGCCATGCCTGAACCAATAATAACGATAGGATGCATAAGGTGTACTCCAAATGAGGGCATAGAAATTGGCGTTAAAAAAAGACCATCGGACATGGTCTTTTCGTGGTCTTAAACTTCAATCATTTCAAAATCAGCTTTAGAAACGCCGCAGTCTGGGCAAGTCCAGTCATCAGGAATATCTTCCCATAATGTACCTGCCACAATACCATCTTGAGGCCAGCCTTCTGCTTCGTCATAAATCCATCCACAAACGATGCATTGATATTTTTTCATTCAATTCTCCATAAACCGATCTTTAAATTTCCAGATCAGCAAAAAACTTATCTACGACTAGTTGTATGATATATCTATTTGATTAAATTTTTACGCAGTTATACGGCTAAAGTAAAGTAAATAAGCGATTTTAATCTGTGCTTTTATAGAATGAATAGCTGCATGGGACATAACCGCGCAGAAAAGACCTCTTTTGATATAGATACGGCATTGTAATGAGAGAATGGCTGCAGGAAAAATCACGTTTTTATGCGTTTAAATGCCATTTAAGACCTTGGTCGTACAGTAAAAGTCTTATATTTTTGCTATTTTATTATGGAATAAATATATATTAATATTTTTAAGTATTTTTTAAGTATATTAAAGTTTATATAAATCAAAACCTTGTAGTGTTTTGATGCGTGATTGATGGCAGTCTTGCCGATTCGATCACTAGCCTTATGTGAAAATAAACGGTAAAATTCAACCATTCTTTAGTCACATTTCTGATCTTCCATGAGCAATTTGTCTACTTTTTTGTGGTCGCATATTCGTACAGTTCCTCATTTTCCAAAACCAGGCGTAGATTTTTATGATTTAACGCCTTTGTTTATGAATAATTTGGATTCATTAACAGATGCTTTAATTGCCAGCATTCCTGCAGAAAAATTAGCTGAAGTTGAAAGCTTTATTGCAGTAGAAGCACGTGGTTTTGTATTGGCGAGCCTTTTGGCACAGCGTACAGGCAAAGGTTTGGTACTTGTGCGTAAAGCAGGTAAATTGCCACCACCAGTTGTGGGTGTGGGTTATAGCTTAGAATACGGTTTAGACCGTTTAGAAATGGCTGCCGATGTGCAAGCGCAAAAAGTCATTATTGTAGATGATGTATTGGCGACAGGTGGCACTTTAAAAGCAGTGAAACAATTGGCTGAAAAATGTAATCATCAAGTTTTAGGTGCAAGCATTTTCCTAGACTTACCAGATTTACACAAAAATTTAGGTTTAGATATTTGGTCCGTATTGGACAATAAATCTAAACCAGAACAAGCAGTGGCTTAATCCTTTTAAGTTATTGTAACTGCTGTAAAAAAGCCTGATCTCCATAGTTGTGATCAGGCTTTTTTAATGGGTGATGTTTAATTGATTATTTTTAATGGATAGCTTTGACTTTATTTGGCAAGATAAGCTTGTTCGATTTGCTGAATACAAGAATTAATATTTTCTGGATGCAATAAGCGATGATGCCCAGACTCAAAAGTAGAGGTCTGCATATAGTTTTCTAAAAATGCTTGCGCGGCATGCATATCCAAAATTTCATCGCCCAATTCTAAATAAGCCAATTGTGGAATATCGTGCTGCAAGTCATCATCTGAAATTGCAGGATAGTCATTGCGAAACGTGGGAGCTAAACTTGGATTTGCCACCACACACGGAATATGGTGCGACAAAGACATTTTGAGTGCCCAATAGCCGCCTAGACTATGTCCCACCAAAATTTCAGGCTTAATTTTTTGAATGATATTGTGATAAAAATCGGCAACAGTTTGATAATTTAAGTTGCGATAATCGACATTGATACAAAATTTTTGTTTTGCATCTATGGCATGGAATTTAGTCGACTCCCGCGAGGAATCTAATCCATGTAAAAACAAGACTTTTAAAGCACATGTATTCATTGCCAGATTCACAAAGTTAAACATCTTGAGTCAAACTGAGCCTAAAGATAAAGTGGATAGAAAATAAAATATTTAGACTGATACATCAGCAGGTTTGAAAACAGCAAAATACGGTCTTTTTCATCTATTTTCTGAACAATATTGTAGTGCGCTTAGCCTGAGAAAGAAGTTAGCTTTTGGTCTAAGTCTACAAAAAATCACAAAAGCAAGTGGCAATTTAAAAAATAAATTGCTCGAGTCAGAGAAGGCATACGAAATCGTGTCTAAATCTGCTATTCTATTGAACTTCTTTTTTTAGTAATTATTCGAGGCAGAGATGACGCAACATAACGCTCAATCGACTTCTGAACCCACTATTTCCGAAAACGATTTAATTGCGCAGCGTCATGCCAAGTTAAAGCAAATTCAAGAACAAGCGCAGGCGAAGGGAACTAGCCCTTGGCCAAATACGTTTAAGCGTGAAAACTACGCAGAAGATTTGCAGGCACAATTCGCAGAAGTTTCTAAAGAAGAAATTGAAGCAGGCGAAAAAGTGTATGTGTCTGTAGCAGGTCGTGTGATGTTGAACCGCGGTTCATTCATCGTAATTCAAGACATGACAGGTCGTATTCAGTTGTATGTGGCGCGTAAAGAACTTAGTGCTGAAACATTAGAGACGATCAAGAGCCTAGATTTGGGCGATATTATCGCAGTGAAAGGCTATATTGGTCGTTCAGGCAAAGGCGATTTATATGTTCATATTCAACATTTTGAATTGTTGACCAAATCTTTACGTCCATTACCAGACAAATATCATGGTTTAAGCGATACCGAAGCGAAATATCGTAAGCGTTATTTAGACTTAATCGTAAATGAAGACACCCGTAAAACCTTTGAAATTCGTGCCAAAGTGGTTTCGGGTATTCGTGCATTTTTAACTGAACAGCGTTTTATGGAAGTTGAAACGCCAATGATGCATGTGATTCCTGGCGGTGCATCGGCACGTCCATTTGAAACGCATCATAATGCTTTAGATATGCCGTTATTCTTGCGTATTGCGCCTGAATTATATTTAAAGCGTTTAGTGGTTGGCGGTTTTGAACGTGTGTTTGAAATTAACCGTAACTTCCGTAATGAAGGGGTGTCTACACGTCATAACCCTGAATTTACCATGATCGAATTCTACCAAGCTTATGCCGACTATAAAGATTTGATGGCATTGACTGAGCAAATGCTAGAAAAACTGGCTTTGGATATTTTGGGTACTACCGATGTGCCGTATGGCGATGAAGTGTATAGCTTCAAAGGCCCATTCAAGAAAATTTCTATGTTTGATGCCATTCTTGAGCATAATCCACAATTCACGCCAGAAAATGTTAATGACCGTGATTTCTTGGCTAAATTTGTGCAGGAAGAATTGAAAGAACAGGTGAAGCCTGGTTTTGGTTTGGGCAAACTACAAACCATCGTGTTTGAAGAAACCGTAGAAACTCAATTACGTCAGCCGACTTTCATTACAGAATATCCTGCAGAAACGTCGCCTTTGGCACGTCGTAATGACGATAACCCACACATTACTGACCGTTTTGAGTTCTTTATTGGTGGTCGTGAATTGGCGAATGGTTTCTCAGAATTAAATGACCCGATTGACCAAGCTGAGCGTTTCCAAGCACAGGTTGCAGAAAAAGACGCAGGCGATGATGAAGCGATGCATTACGATGCAGACTTTGTTGAAGCTTTGGAATACGGCTTACCACCAACTGCAGGTGAGGGCATCGGGATTGACCGTTTGGTTATGTTGTTTGCCAACGCTGCGAGTATCCGTGATGTGATTTTATTCCCACACATGCGTCATAAAAACTAAGTTTTAGCGCATCGTTGACGACATAAAAAACAACCTGCAGAAATGCAGGTTGTTTTTTGTTGTAACTTAAAGTTAAACACTTGCCACCAATTTTTTGATCATAGGTCGCTGGCGTTGACTGGCAAGCCATAAATCATGCTGCATTTGTAAATTCAACCAAAACTCTGGTGAGGTTTCTAAGGCTTCACTCAAACGAATCGCCATATCTGCAGAAATTCCAGTATGACCATTCAAAATGCGAGATAGGTTTGCACGTGTCACTCCAAGTGCTTGAGCCACTTCAGTCACAGAAGTTTCACCAATATATTCGCGCAACATTTCGCCCGGATGAGGTGCATTAAACATCATATTCATCTTTGTACTCCTGCGCTAGAAGCTATGTGATAATCCAAATAATCTACAATGTAGACATCACCATCTTCAAATTTAAAAATTACACGCCAATTACCATTTACTGTTAGTGACCATTGATCTTGTAGATTTGCACTCAATTTATGTAAACGCCAATTGGGTGGAGTTCGCAAATCATTCACCGTAGATGCAGCATGTAGTGCTGCAAGTATTAAACGTAATTTTGTAGAATGCGCTGCTTGAATACCTGCTGTTGAACCAGTTTGGAAAAAAGCCTGAAGACCTTTATGTTTAAAACTCTTAATCAAGCCTTAGTATCCAAGTGTATTGTGTATATGTACAGTATGCGATAATTTCGAGTTTAATCAATCAACCAGTTTTGGCGGGGTTTAAGTGCATCTTGCGTAATCCGCAGAAACTTAAAGTGATGATGCTTATAACAACGCCGTTTGAATCCGTACTTTCATCTCTAAAGCTTGCTGCAAAATATGCGCTTTCATCCAAGTTACTTGTGTACCCATGGGGTTGGTTTTAATAGCAGTGTTTAAGAAATCCAGTTTTTCTTGCGAAAATAATTGCGTTTCAATCGCTTGATGCAGTTCTGCCGTGGTTGCATTTAAAGGCACATCTACCAAATAAAAACCTTTAGGATAATTATAAAATGCATACATTAAGTTAAAGGCTTTTTGTTCGGCCTTTAAATTGCCCGCACCAATTTCATAGCTGCGGTCTTGATTGCTATGCGTCACGCCTATTAAAAAGGAGAGTTGTTGATCACGGCAACGCAAACCAAATTGCAGCCCAATCTGATCTGCACTGAGTTCATGTTGCACAAAAACATTCAGCATTGAAGCATCATCGTTTAAAGGCTCTTGTAGGACGAGTAGCTCAGGGCTGTGCTGATACAAAAAACCAGCCAGCTGCGCCTGTTCAAGTTTGGATTTGATCTGTTCAATCTGTGGCATGGGAGCATCTTAAAAATAAAAAAATATGTTTTTACTTTAAGCATTTTTTGTTCATGCTTGAAGCACTGAATTAGATGAATAATCTATGAAGTTATTCAAAAATGAGCAGCTTGTAAGCGCGATTTGTATGTATCAAACGTAG
Organism: Acinetobacter sp. YH16053; assembly: GCF_013417035.1. NCBI lineage: Bacteria > Pseudomonadati > Pseudomonadota > Gammaproteobacteria > Moraxellales > Moraxellaceae > Acinetobacter > Acinetobacter sp. YH16053. The sequence goes on along the minus strand of NZ_VPEP01000001.1, from coordinate 177,245 downwards.
CGAGAATGACGTTAAATTTCAATATATGATGGAATAAACTATTGATTAAATAAAACTTATACTGCTTATTGGTTTTCTTTTATATGAGCTTTTTGCATATAAATATAATAAAACAAGCAATAGTCTGCATAACTAAGTCACTATAATGAAAATCAAATTCTATCTGTGTTATTCGTACACAAGTTTAAGTACATCTGGTGTGATCAATGTCAATAAATCAGGAAAGACTTACTCATCTTAAACAGCTTGAAGCTGAGAGTATTCATATTATCCGTGAAGTTGCAGCCGAGTTTGAAAATCCAGTCATGTTGTATTCGATTGGTAAAGATTCAGCGGTAATGTTGCATTTGGCTTTAAAAGCATTCTATCCAGCGAAACTGCCATTTCCACTGTTACATGTGGATACAGGCTGGAAATTCAAAGACATGATCACTTTCCGTGACAACATGGCAAAACAGCACGGTTTTGACTTGATTGTTCATCAAAATAAAGAAGGGGTAGATGCCAACATTAACCCATTCGATCATGGCAGTTCTAAATATACCGACATCATGAAAACCCAAGGCTTAAAACAAGCTTTAGATAAATACGGTTTTGATGCGGCATTTGGTGGCGCGCGTCGTGATGAGGAAAAATCACGTGCCAAAGAACGTGTTTATTCTTTCCGTGATGCAAAACATCGTTGGGACCCGAAAAATCAGCGTCCTGAATTGTGGAATTTGTATAATGGCAAGGTCAATAAAGGCGAAAGTATTCGTGTGTTCCCATTGTCTAACTGGACTGAATTGGATATTTGGCAATACATTTACCTCGAAAGTATTCCATTAGTACCGTTGTATTTGGCTGCAGAACGTCCTGTCGTTGAGCGTAGCGGCACTTTAATTATGGTCGATGACGAACGCATGCCGTTGCTAGAAGGTGAAGTTCCACAAATGAAATCGGTACGCTTCCGTACTTTAGGTTGTTATCCACTTACGGGTGCAGTCGAATCAGAAGCGAATACCTTGCCTGAAATTATTCAGGAAATGCTATTGGCAACCAGTTCAGAGCGTCAGGGTCGTATGATTGACCACGATGAAGCTGGCTCGATGGAAAAGAAAAAGCAAGAAGGTTACTTCTAATCTCTCCTGAAAAATCTCCCCAAACCCCTCTTTATAAAGAGGGACTTATAAAAAGCGGAGCAAAGCCTCCCTTTATAAAAGGGAGATTTAGAGGGATTAAAGATTAAAAAACCGATTTCTAAAAAATATGTGGAGCTTTGAGCAATGTCTCATCAATCGAATTTAATTAGCCAAGATATTTTGGCGTATTTAAAACAGCACGAAAACAAAGATCTACTGCGCTTTTTAACTTGCGGTAACGTAGACGATGGTAAATCGACATTAATTGGTCGTTTGTTGTATGACTCAAAATTGATTTATGAAGATCAATTACAAGCCGTGACTCGTGACTCGAAAAAAGTCGGCACTACGGGCGATGCACCTGATTTAGCTTTATTGGTCGATGGTTTGCAAGCCGAGCGTGAGCAGGGCATTACCATTGATGTGGCTTATCGTTATTTTTCTACTGAAAAGCGTAAGTTCATCATTGCCGATACACCTGGGCATGAGCAATATACACGTAACATGGCAACAGGTGCATCGACTTGTGACTTGGCGATTATTTTGATTGATGCGCGTTATGGCGTACAAACTCAGACCCGTCGTCATACTTTTATTTCTAGTTTATTGGGCATTAACAATATTGTGGTTGCCATCAATAAAATGGATTTGGTGGATTATTCAGAAGCACGATTTAACGAAATTCAGACGGAATATGCGAACTTTGTGAGTCAACTGGGTGATCGTAAACCATCGAATATTATTTTCACGCCAATTTCTGCCTTAAATGGCGATAACGTGGTGAACAAGTCTGAGCATACCCCTTGGTACACAGGCGATACTTTAATGGGAACATTGGAGTCGGTAGAAATTAACCGTAACTCGGCTCAAAATGATTTCCGTTTCCCTGTGCAGTATGTCAACCGTCCAAACCTTGACTTCCGTGGTTTCTGCGGCACGATTGCTTTGGGCGATATTCATGTGGGTGACCGCATTGTGGCATTGCCATCGGGTAAAAGCTCGACAGTAAAAGAGATTGTGACTTTTGATGGCAATCTTGAACATGCAATTGCAGGTCAAGCAGTTACCCTAACACTGAACGATGAAATTGATATTTCACGTGGTAATGTGTTGGTGCGTGAAGATCAAGTGCGTCCTGAAATTTCACGTGCTGTAAATGCCACTGTGGTGTGGATGGCTGATCAGCCACTATCTATTGGCAAGCTGTATAACTTAAAAGTGGGTACACAAACTGTGCCTGCAAAAGTCACAGCCATTCATTACCGTACCAATGTGAATACTTTGGAACAGGTGCAGGTTGAACAGCTTGAATTGAATGCAATTGCCAATGTCACCATCGAATTTGATGCGCCTGTGGTATTTGACCGTTATCAAGACAGTCGTTATACGGGTTCGTTTATTTTCATTGATCGTTTAAATAACGTGACCATTGGCGCAGGTATGGTTGAAGCTTGCGTAGAATGGACTGCACACAGTACACCTGTAACAGCCGAAGACCGTGCTGCACGTTTGGGTCAAAAACCTGCAGCGGTATGTGTACCAAGCCAAGCACTTGAACAGGCACAAGCACTTGAAAGCTTGCTGATTCAGCAGGGTATTGTTGCCATTGCCAAAGCAGGTTTAGATGCTGCGCAGGTTGCATTACTCCGCGAAACGGGCATTGTGGTCATTAGTGATGTAAACAGTGGTGCAGATGCAGAGTTGACTGCGACAGCTACAGAAGAACTGGCAGAAAAAATTATTGCCCTAGTTCGCTTATAAAATTAGATTCGTTTATAAAATCGAATCCACATCCCCAAAAAACCGCTTTCACCTGAAAGCGGTTTTTTTATGTGCGTTCACTATATTGGAAAGTTTGTTTTTTAAGTGTGCTCTAAGGGTTCGCCATTGAGATGTTTGAGCATGGGTGTGAAGTGCCCATAGCTAATTTTTTGAGGTTGTATTTCAAAGCCATTTTTTTCATAAAAACTTAAAGCAGTCTGTGTGCTAAATACACTCATGTGCGATACATTTTTGCACTTTAAATCGCTTATTGCTTCAAATAACAAGGCTTGACCAATACCGCGTTGTTGTACTTCGGGGGCAATGGCATGTTGTAAAATTTGCCCGCGATCACTCATCATAATAAAGCCAACCACCACATGCTGTAAGACATAGACCCAACAATTGTTGTAATGCAGCAGCATTAAAATATTTTCATAGCTTTTATTTTCTAGCCATGCCTGAATTTTGGCTTCATTGCGTTGATGATCTTGAATACAAGAGCGAATACTGGCGTGTAATACCGCAACCAAATTGGCGACATCTTGAATTTGTGCAGCTCTAATCATCTAGGCTTAGGGTGATAGATAAAAACAAGGCTCTATTGGAAGCGAAAAGTGTTTAAAGAAATAGCAGAAAATTGTTGTGTTTTACTGCGTTATACTGCAGCACAAGTCCTATTTTTAAGGCAATCGGTATCATTGTGTAATTGAGCATTGCACTTTTTAGCGATGCATGGATGGAATCATATGTTAAAGCATAAGCGTTGAAGCGTGCAGCAGCGAATAGACGCTAAGCCCTGAAATGGTTATACTTTATTGAAACGCCTGAAATAAGAGCGAAGACCAAGATGGCAAAACTATTGTTATGGATTTTGTTGTTGATTGCCGTATATGCAGTCTGGAAAGTCTGGTTCAAAATAAAAATTAATCGTACTTTTCAGCAAAGCTGTCAAGATATTGCCAATATTGTCCAAGACCCGATTACCCACAAAGCACCGCGCCCTGTAGAAGAGGTGGTGGAAGAAGTTGCCGAATACAAACAGCAATTATTTGATGATATCGCAGAAATATTTTTAAGCTTAAAAGTATCTAGTCGTGACCCTGAAGATGCCGAAACTATTCAACAAGAAGTGCTGAATAAAATGCCTGCCAAAGCACATACGCAAATTCGTCAGTTAGACTTGGGGGAGTGGTCAATTTACTGGAGTTTTTACGAGCAATCCCTTGAATATTTTGTCGGCAAATACGGAGTTTTTATTACCCATGTAGACCGCTTTGGGCAAGAGCATAAATACAATAATTCAGAGCGGTTTCAAACAGATTGATTTTCATGCCTGATTTTCTGTTTATGATTTTACAGAGGTTTCTTGAAAATTAATTGCAGCATCTTCTTGTCAGTTAAGTGTTTGGTTAAATGTTGAGTTTTGCGCTATTTTCCCGAAAAGAGGTATCATGCCTTTTTCTTTTACATAGGCAGCATCAATGTCAGTTTTAGAAATCATTGCTGTGTTGATTAGTGTTTTAGGCGTGACCTTAACCATTAAGCGACATATAGCTTGCTGGGTGGTGAATTTTATTGCCTGTTTGCTGTATGCCTATTTGTTCTTTGAATATCAATTGTATGGCGAAACGGTATTACAAACCCTATTTATGGGCATGGCTGTTTATGGTTTTTTCCAGTGGAAAACTGCACAGCAGCAAAAACAACATATCATCATTCAAAGCTTGCCACTCTCTAAAATGTGGCTGCAAATTGCACTGAGTAGCATACTGGGTTTACTGTTTGGGCTAAGTTTAAAGTGGTGGACGCAGGCTTCACTGCCTTTATTGGATGCACAACTGGCAGCTATGAGTCTATTGGCAACCTATTGGACCAGTCGTAAATACTTGGCTACATGGGTGTTATGGATTGTGGTCGATCTGGTGTATATCGGCATGTTTATTTACAAAGAGTTGCTGTTAACGGCTGTGTTATATGCAGGTTTTGTGGTTCTTGCTTATTTGGGCTGGCGTGAATGGCATAAAATCCGACAACAACATGCGGCACATTCTGCGGTGTGATGGCGTGTAGCGATGAGCAATTTAATTGATTTTAAACAGGCGCAGCTTAAACAATTTGATTTATTGGCATTGGATATTTTAGCGTATCCTGAGCGTTATTTACAGTTTGATTCGATTGCAGATTTTTACCAAGCCCAGTGGTTAGATGATTTCCCCAAAGGGACGACATGGTGTTCCACAGGACTAGATGATGGCGCAGAACATTTTTATGCCAAAATTGAATTTTATGGGCATTATTTAACTATTTATAGCCATGAAACCTATGCCGCTGAATTTGGCATCATTCACACAGAATAGACAAAATAGAGTCAATGACAGCAGGCGGAAAAAACATTTTAATAGCCTGAAAATAAAGTTGTATTTAGGATATAAAACAGCTTATACCCGTTGAGCATCAGCCAAATTATATTGCACGATGATGCTAGACCTACTCCATCAATAAACAAAATAAAAGGAACTCAAATGGCTCATCAATTTACTGTAAACGCCACCATTCATGGCGTTTCAATTGACGAATTTAAGCGTTTAGTGGCAGATGTTGCTTTGCATGAAGCAGTCTGCAAGCGTATTCCTGGTGAAAATTTGGAAATTTTAGAATCTAAAAAGAACGGTGATATTTACACTTTACGCCGTGCTTATAATTTAGATGTGAATATTCCAGATATGGCTAAAAAATTATTAAAAGATGCATTTCGTTTAAAACGCAATGATGTGACCCATTTAACGGCGCTTACTTCTACCGTGGAGCTTGGTGCAAACTTGCCTTTAGAAGCTAAAGGCGAGCGTAGTGTGACAGGCAACCATGAAAAAATTGATATTCAATTAAACTGGACAATTAAGGTTAAAGTGCCATTGATTGGCGGCATGTTGGAAAAACATGCAGAAGGGGAAATCCGTCGTTTCAGTGAGTTGGAAATTGGGATTGTGGAAGATGAGCTTAAGAAAAATTTAGCGGCTTAACCCTTCATTTCTACTAGAAAAGATTGCTCTTAAATACATGCTTGGCGCTGCCGTTTTCGGTGGCGCTTTGTTTTTTGGACGTATTGAATTGTGATTGTTGATGCTGGGGTCATTTTACAGTGATCAATTTTTGATTTTTGAAAAAGTTTAGTGCTTGGCTTTATTGCATACAGACTATCGTCTTAATTTATTATTTAAATATAGTATATTTATTATGCTAATATTTTGACCAGATTTAAATTGAGTGTGAGTTCTGCCATGAAATTGATTCAGTTGTTATGTTTATCGGTTTTGCTGACCTTTGCCAGTCTATCTCCAGCAATGGCAGAGAGCAAAAAAGATCCACTTTTTGTCTTGCTTACCAGCAGTGATGCGCACCGCACCAAAATGGCAATTGGCATGAGCAATAACCAATTTGGCAAAGGTCATCCACTGACGATTTATTTGGTCGATCAAGGCGTAATGTTGGCATCTAACCGCTTTGAACATAAATATGCAGAGCATCAGAACATGCTGAAAAGTATTATCGCCAAAGGTGGTGATGTGTATATCTGCAAAATGTGTATGGAGCAGTACGGTGTTGTTGAAGGTGACTTAATGAAAGGTCTGAAATATGCCAATCCAGATGCTATGGGTGAAGCAATTTTCCGTCCAGGCACTCAGACACTGAGCTGGTAATTCGGCTGCTTGAAATGCAAAAGCCTTGTTGAAAAACAGGGCTTTTTTATTGCGGAATTTCTAGCGCATGGCGTATTTTTTTAAACGATAATCCAGTGCAGCGCGGGAAATTCCCAATAAGCGTGCCGCTTCAGATACATTGTGTTTGGCTTTTTGCATCGCGGTGATAATCAGTTGTTGCTCATGCTGTTCTAAATCAAAACCTTCGGTTAAAAGCGTGTCTAAATCTACGCTGTCTTGCTCATCTACAGTATGGTCGCTGTGCATTTGCGGAAACAGGGCATTCAGTTTAATCAGTTGTTGATCTTCCGTCAGTAGTACCGCACGTTCGAGCAGGTTTTCCAGTTCACGAATATTGCCAGGCCACGCATAGCTTTGCATAAAGTTAGTGGCTTTTTCACTGACGCCTTGAATTTGTTTGTCATACATTTTTTCAAAGCGTTTTAAGAAATGTGCAACCAATAATGGTAAATCTTCACGGCGTTCACGCAGCGGTGGAATCTGCACAGGAAAAATGTTTAAACGGTAATATAAATCGGCACGGAAACGACCTGCTTTAACGGCTTGTTCTAAATCTTCATTGGTTGCAGCAATCACGCGAACATCAATATGACGGGTTTGTGAATCTCCGACACGTTCACTTCACCTTCTTGTAGCACACGCAGCAAAGCCGCTTGAGCGCGTGGTGAAAGTTTAATCACTTCATCTAAAAATAGTACCGCCATGGGCGCGTTCAAATTTACCTAAGCGTGATTGATGTGCACCTGTAAACGCTCCTTTTTCGACACCAAATAGCTCAGATTCAATCAGTTCAGGTGGAATAGCCGCACAGTTGACCGCGACAAAAGCATGTTTTTTACGTTGACTGAGTTCGTGCACACCACGAGCAAGGGCTTTTTTCCCGACACCTGTTTCACCTTGCAGCAAAGTGGAAACTTTGGCACCTGCCGCTTTTTTGAGTAAGTCACAAACCCGTTGATAAGCTGCTGATTGTCCGACTGAGCTGAACATACTGTAGTAATTTTTACTGATGGTATAAATCGACTTTTTTAGTTCATACAATTCGGCTTGCAGTGAAATGAGTTCCTGTTCCATCGGTTAGGGCGACATGAACTGAATTAGCTCATCGGCAGGGCGTTTTAACACCTGAACCTGATTCTGCAGTGTTGCACATCAAGCTATCTTACAAAACAAAGTCAAGTTGAAAGACTTGGCTTTTTTGCAGCCTCATTTTTCAAGATGGCTTGCTTCTAATTACGTGCTTCCATAAGTTGAGTTTGGTGGACTGAATTTTTAATCTCTCACGTGTTGCACTTATGCGCTAAGATTAGGCATAGCAACAGGGTGCGTATTGCGAGCAGGAGAGCCATTTTGAATCAAATAATGGATGCCGATGTAATTATTATTGGTGGCGGACAAGCAGCATTGGCCACGGCTTACTTTTTAAAACGGCAAAAAATCAATTTTCTGATCTTGGATAATCAAACGCAGTCGGGCGGTGCGTGGCAACATGCGTGGGATTCTTTACAGCTGTTCTCTCCAAATACATGGAGTTCTTTGTCCGGCTGGTTAATGCCAAAAACCGAACAGGAATATCCGAAACGATTAGAAGTGATTGACTATTTAACAGCGTATGAAACACGCTATCAATTTCCTGTGCTGCGTCCTGTGCAGGTCGAAAAAGTCCTGAAGGAAGGCAATGATTTAATTGTGTGTTCGGCACAGCAAAGCTGGCGAGCCAAAGCCGCTGTGAGTGCTACTGGAACGTGGAGTCAGCCTTTTATTCCTGCTTATACAGGACGCGAACGCTTTTTAGGCACACAAATTCATTCGGCTCATTACCGCAATGCCAATGCTTTTCAGGGCAAAAGAGTCATGATTGTCGGCGGGGGTAACTCAGGCGCACAAATTTTGGCAGAAGTGTCTAAAGTGGCCGAAACTTTTTGGGTTACACAGCAACCGCCAAGTTTTTTAGCCGATGATGTAGATGGACGGGTTTTATTTTTACGTGCCACGGAGCGCTTAAAAGCCCAGCAGGAAGGTCGCAGTATTGAACAACCGATCGGTGGTTTGGGCGATATTGTGATGATTCCAAGTGTCAAAGAAGCACGGCAACGTGATGTATTACATGGTCTGCCGCCATTTGACTATTTAACCGAACATAGTGCAGTTTGGGCAGATGGGCGCGAACAGGAAATTGATGCCATTATTTGGTGCACAGGTTTTAAGGCAGCATTGTCGCATTTACAAAGTTTGAATGTGGTTAATGCACAAGGCACAGTCGATGTGTTAGAAAATCGAGCGTTACAACAGCAAAATTTATGGTTGGTTGGTTATGGCGATTGGACAGGCGCAGCCTCGGCAACTTTAATTGGTGTTTCCCGAACCGCACGGAATGTGGCAGAGCAAATTGCTGCGTATTTGCAGACAACAGCGTAAAGTCATTAACGTGACAAAAACTGTGTTTAAAAAATGAATCATGCAATTTCAGCCATAAAAAAGCCCTCTGTAGAAGAGGGCAAGAGGGTAACTCAAAAAATTAAAGATGCTCAATTATAATAAGGTGACAGTCAGGACTTACTGTTTTGGTAAATCAAACCAAATGAACTGGCTGTCTTCTTTTGCTTCAATCACAGCATTATCAGCAAATAACAAAGCATCGCCCGCTTTAACTGTTTGCTCGCCAATGGTGATTTCACCACGAATTACATGCACATAGTTTACCGCTTGTGTTGCTGTAACTTCTAAACGATGTCCAGTTTCTAAAACAGCTGCTTTTACTTCTGCCTGTTGACGAATGTGCATTGGGGCATTGTCATTCGGGCCGACAATTAAATGCCACTGGTTGGGTGCTGTATTTGGGTCACGTTGAATTTGCTGATACGTCGGCTCTGCATCGCGTACATTCGGCTGAATCCAAATTTGCAGCATGTGTACTTCTTCATCACCATTGTTAATTTCGCTGTGCTGAACGCCTGTACCTGCGCTCATTAACTGCCATTCACCTGCAGTAATATGGCGTTCATTGCCCATGCTGTCGCGGTGGGAAATCGTACCACTTAATACACAAGTCAAAATTTCCATGTTGTCGTGTGGGTGAGTACCAAAACCATTATGTGCGGCAATACGGTCATCGTTAATGACACGTAAGGCACTAACACCCATATATTTCGGGTTATACCAATTACCAAAAGAGAAACTATGTTTGGTGTCTAACCACCCCATTTTCACATGACCACGATCTTCACTACGGTGTAAATAAGCATTCATGATAATGCTCCTATCATTTTTTTAACTTGAACTAATCTTAATCTTTTCACCGCAGCCGACCTAGAGGCGAACTGCAACATGCCGTTCTAAAATTGCAACATGTGTAGATTTTTTGCAGAACCTAGACATTTTAGAGTTTTATCGCGGCATTAAAAAACCCACGTAAAAACGTGGGCCTTTTGCGGTTTAAAGCGATCACTGATTATTCAAGGAATTTTACAGTCACGCCAGAACGTACTTTACGACCTAAATCGTTTGCATCCCAGTTGGTTAAACGGATACAACCATGCGACGCCGTTTTTGAAATGGTCGATGGGTTTGGTGTGCCGTGAATACCGAATGATTTTTTACTTAAACCAATCCAGATATTCCCCACAGGGCCGTTAGGGCCTGGTGGTAAAGACAGCGGTTTTAAGTTTTTGCCCTGAATAAAGTTACTTGGTGAATAGCTGTACCATGGGTTTGGTGCAACACCTGTCACTTTATAAGTACCTGTTGGCGATGGAGTATCTGCACTGCCAATGGTTGCTGGGAATGAGCCGACCATTTGGTTTTGTTTGTTGAACAAATACAGTTGTTTTGCACCTTTGTGCGCCACAATCAGGTGAATGTCTTCAGGTAAGTCATTGCGAACGTTGGTCACCAATAACTTTTCACCCACTTTATTAAATGTTGCATTCGGATTTAATTTCTTTAAGAAATTTTCATCCATGTGGAATTTTTCACCTAACATTTCACTTACGCGGGTGTAGTACAAGCCTTTCATTTTGGCTTGTTCTGCATAGTCATGCGGAATAGATTTCGCATAAGGACCTTTTAAGTCCGCTTCAGTAACCGTGTATTCTACAAATGCAGGACGTGAACCTTGACGTGCAACCAACGCATCCCAAGTTTCTTTGGTTAAAATACCCGTTGGGCTAATGCCATTCATTTGCTGGAATGATGCAATTGCTTTTAGGGTGTTCTTACCACTAGTGCCATCAATTGCACCTGGAGAAGCATGTGAATTGTTCAGCATCACGTGTGCACGTGCATACACAGGGAACTGACCTTTACCAATATTTTCATACCAAGTGGCATTATTTAAACCATCTAAAGTCCATGAAGCTTTTGGTGCTGCTGTGTTGGATGTAGCAGTTTGGCTTGCAGAGCTTTTTGTTGGTGCAGTGCCTACATCGGCAGTGGTATCTTCAGTTTTGTGTAGATCATCTAAGGTTTGTGATGCCTTATTTAAATCATTTTGTTCTTGTTGCGTAATAGCAGTATCGGTTGCATTGAGCGTGCTTTGTGCTGCAGAAGCTTCTGTTGCTAAAGGATCAATTGGATCTTCAACCGCAGTATTGCTGATCACTTGTGGATTTAACGGTTGTTCAGCAGTAGATGCAGCAAAAGTAGTTCCTGCAAAAATGCAACTTAAACTCATTGCGAGTATTGTGCGAACGAACATGTAATTCAACCTTGAGAATTATTCATTTACATAGATAAAAACTAGCCAAGTATTGCAGAAAAACTAAGGAGATGCAGTAGTTGTTTTGTGTAAATGTGCAAGAGGATGATGCTTTTACCGATGCTTTTGTTTATGTGATGTATTTCACGAAAATAAAAATTGAAATTGCACGTAAAGTTCAGGATAAAAAGACCAACCAGAAATGAAGTTATTAAAACTTCAACCTTTTTGATATGATGGCTGCAAGATTGAAAATGAGTTGGGAAAGTAAATGACGACCTTAAAAAATGATCGTTTTCTTCGTGCCTTATTACGTGAGCCAGTAGATTGCACGCCCGTATGGATGATGCGTCAGGCAGGACGTTATTTACCAGAATATCGTGCCACACGTTCGCAGGCAGGAGACTTCCTTTCTCTATGTAAAAATACAGAATTTGCATGTGAAGTGACCTTGCAACCGCTGCGCCGTTATGAATTAGACGCTGCAATTTTATTTTCAGATATTTTAACTGTACCCGATGCATTAGGCTTAGGTCTGTATTTTGAAGTAGGCGAAGGGCCAAAGTTTCATAAAACGGTGCGTACCGAGCAAGACGTTGCCAATTTACCTAAATTTAATGCCAAGTCAGACTTAGACTATGTCATGAATGCAGTATCGACCATTCGTTCTGCTTTAGGCGGACAAGTACCTTTAATTGGCTTTTCAGGCAGTCCGTGGACCTTAGCAACCTATATGGTAGAAGGCGGTTCAAGTAAAGATTTCCGCTATACCAAAAACATGATGTATGCACAGCCTGAAGTATTGCATGCGCTGTTAGGTCGTTTGGCGGATGCAGTGACTGAATATTTAAATGCACAAATTGATGCAGGCGCACAGGCTGTTCAAATTTTTGACAGTTGGGGAGGTGCATTAGCACATCGTGAATATATTGAATTTTCATTGAATTATATGCAAAAGATTGTGTCAGGTCTGCAGCGTGAAAAAGATGGCCGTAAAATTCCTGTTATTTTATTCACCAAAGGCGGTGGTCAATGGCTTGAGCCAATGATTGCAACAGGTGCAGATGCCTTTGGTTTGGACTGGACAACACCACTGAATGTGGCACGTCAAACTGTAAATGGTCGTGCGGCTTTACAAGGAAACTTAGACCCTGCCACTTTATATGGTTCACCTGAAGCGATTGCCAAAGCAACACGTGCGATGCTGGATGATGCCTATGCCAATGGTGAAAAAACAGGTTATGTAGCCAACTTAGGGCATGGTATTACCCAGTGGGTAGACCCTGAACGTCCTAAAGTATTTATCGACACGGTACATGAATACAGTGCCAAATATCTATAATCGCACAATGATATAGATGGATCATTTGTAGATGTATAGGTGTAATCTCAGCTTCGGTCAGGTTGTCAGATCATGTGGATAACATGGTTAAAGTCAGGACTTGAGTTTTCGACTAAGACAGCTTCGGCTGCCTTATTTGGAATTTTATTGCTGATTGCATTTGCACTCACTGCATCAATGGGTAGCCAGGAATATTTCGGATTTTTCCGTTACGACTATTTATTGTTTTATGCCTTAATTATTCAAGTTTGTCTTTTATATTTAAAACTAGAATCTTGGGCAGAAGCCAAAGTCATCGCCTTGTTTCACATTTTGGCGATGATCATGGAAATTTTTTTAACCCATCCACAAATTGCATCGTGGCAATATCCTCAACCTGCTGTCTTTAAAATTATGACCGTACCGCTTTTTGCAGGCTTTATGTATTCTGCAGTTGGCAGTTTCTTTGCGCGTTCTTTGCGTTTGTATCGGGTATCTTTGCTGAATTTGCCGACTTTTAGCAATATGTTGGCTTTGGCAGTGTTGTCTTATATCAACTTCATGAGCAAGTTTTTTATCCCCGATATTCGTTATTGCTTATTTGCTTGGAGTGTCGTAATTTTCTGGAAAACCAAAATTCGGTTTCAATTACAGCAGCATCTATTACAACTGCCGATGTTACCTATATTACTGCTGTTGGCATTTATTATTTGGGTGGCAGAAAACATTAGTACCTTTTATCAAATTTGGTTGTATCCAAGTCAGGTCGATGCGTGGCACATGGTCGGTTGGGGCAAACTCGGTTCGTGGTATTTATTGCTTTTACTGAGTCTGGTTTTGGTCATGAAAATTTTGGGTCACCGCGATGCAGAAGGGCAGTGGACACTGAAAACTGAGGATCAACAGCAGCAGTAAATCTAAATGCTATCTTCAATACTAGAATCTATTTTCAAATTTAAGACCAATCTTTAAGTTAAAAACCAATCGACGCTACAAAAATGCACAAAAATAATGCATGATTTTGGGATAAATGTTTTGCCTTCTGAGTGACATCTCGCTATCTTAAAATAGTGTAATAAAAGTTACACATAGCAATAAAGAATAACGATTCGAAGCATAATTTTTCGGATAATAAATCTCTGGAGTACGACTATGATTAAAAAATTAGCATTGGCTGCTGTCTTGGCAGTGGGTTCTACAGCAGCATTTGCAGACCGTGATGCAGGTTGTGGTATCGGTTCTCAAGTTTGGGCAGGTCAGTCTGGCAAAGTTGCAAAAATTTTAGCAGCCACCACCAATGGTATTTTTGCGAACCAATTGTTTGGTATCACATTTGGTACTTTAGGTTGTAGCGGTACAGGTACAGTAACTGCACAAGTTGTGACATTCACCAATGAAAATGCTGAAACATTGGCACGCGATATGGCAGTTGGTGAAGGCGAAAGCTTAAACGTATTGGCTGAATTGTTAAGCATTAAAGCTGAAGATAAAGCACATTTCTTTGCGGTTTCTAAGCAAAACTTTGCATCTATTTATTCTGCAGAAAACCAGACTTCTTTAGAAGTATTGGCATCTTTACAGAACGTGATGGCGAATGACGACGTATTAAAAGCATACGTTTAAGTTTGAATAAAAGCCCTGCATCATTCGCAGGGCTTTTTTATAGCACAAGAATACGTTTAGACCCTATATAAAATTTATAAAATGTCCATGAAATCAATTGTTTTAAGTAGTTTAGTTTTTTTATCTCCTACGGTTTTTGCGTTATCTCCTGAAATATCTCCAATACAGATTCAGCCACTTACAGCCACTTCTACAGTACAAAATACAAATAAATTAGCGATGTTTTCCGCACATTATGTGCAAAAAGCCAAAGACCTACACTTGGCAGAACAGGTGACTTGGCAGCGTTTAATGTATGCGCAGCAAGGCAAAAGTGAAGTGCAATATGCAGGCTATTTTGTGTCGGAACAAGGCGGAAGCAATTTAAACCAAGAGTTACTTCGCAATGTGCAGGCATTATTTGAAACAGCGCCTGCCAATCAATCGGTGCAGTGCAAATTTCCTGCACGTAGCCGCTGGTTAATTGAACAATTACAAATTCCTCAACAAGATTTGGCACAGGTGCAATGTCCTGAATTGGACGAATGGATTGGACAAATTAAACCTTATAAAGCAGTGCTGATTTATGCCACAGACTTTATGGGCAATCCAAGTTCTATGTTTGGGCATACTTTATTGCGCTTAGACCCAAAAGATCAAAAACAACTGAATTTAATTTCCTATGCTGTCAATTATGCAGCAACGGTAACGGGCAGCGAAGATTGGTCTTATGCATGGAAAGGACTTACAGGGCAATATCCGGGTGAATATTCACTGATGCCGTATTACCGCAAAGTAAAAGAATATGGTGATTTAGAAAGCCGAGATTTGTGGGAGTACGAACTGGCAATGAATGAGCAGGAAACCACATTTTTGGTGCAGCACATTTGGGAAATGAAGCATGTGCAATTTCCGTATTATTTTATCAGTGACAATTGTGCCTATCGCTTATTGGGCTTAATGGATTTGGTGCGTCCTGAGCTAAATTTACAGCAGCAGTTTAAAGTCGCATCTATTCCAATTGAAACACTAAAAGCTGTAGAGCAGGAAAATTTAGTGGCAGATGTTGTCTATCGTCCTGCTTTGGAAACTCAGTTATTGGCGCAAGCCAGACAACATGGTACAACTTTGGCAAAAACTGCCCATCAAGTGGCCGAAGCAGAACCTGAAAATGTGGCGGCAATTTTGCAAAATTACAGCCAAATCGATCAAGCTAAAATTCTGGAAATGGCTTATGACGATTTGTATCTGAAACTGATTGGACGCAAAATTGAAGCCAAAATTGCACAACCGCGACTGAGACAAATTTTAAGTTTAAGAAGTCAGATCAATTTAGAAAAACAACGTCAGGATGTCGCACGCCCTCAGGTCGATCCTGTGCAGGGGCATCATGCACGAAGCTTTGCTGTGCGTACTGGCGAGGTGCAAGGCGAGCATTTTGTAGAGTTGAGTCATCGACAGGCTTACCATGACTTACTTGATCCGCAAGGTGGTTTTCGTACAGGGACGCAGCTCAACTTTTTAGAAGCTTCTGTGCAATATCGTGAAGACCGCTTAAAACTGAATCAGTTAGATTTACTCTCGGTGAACTCTTATAACCCAATGACCGCATTTAAAACACCACTTAGTTGGGGCTTTAATTTGGGTTGGCAGCAAGAAGCCCTGAATTCGCACGGGGCTTTTAGCGAAACGGAACAGCATGGTGTTTTAAGTTTAAAAACACAGTTTGGTTATAGCGTGGCTAATCAAGCGCGTGAACATTTGTGTTGTGTGCAAATTAAAAATCATGTGCAAGCGGGTAAGGCTTTAGACAAAGGCTGGCGTGTTGGAATTGGCCCAACACTGGGTTGTCAAAATATCTGGTCAGCACGCATGAATAGTTTGGTTCAGCTTGAATTACCGTATTGGGAAGATCGTCACCAATGGCAATTTAAGCTGAACAGCCAGTTGCAATATGTACTCAACCCGCAGCATGTGTTGCGATTGGGTTGGGAATATCAACAACAGGACAAACAGGACTGGAACAAGACCAGTTTAGGCTATGTGCATTTTTTTTAAAGAGCTGTTGAATTTATACTGAATTGTAAAAAACCAGCTAAACAAGTTGAGTTGCTGGTGAAACCCGTTAAAATTTAGCAGTTTATTCAAGCACATGCAGAAGATTTTGTGATCGAGTTCTATCAGCAAATGTTGCTTGAAGAACATGCGACAGAATTTTTGTCTGCAGAGATGGTGAAGAATCGCTTAAAAAACTCTTTATATCAGTGGCTAATTTCCAGTTTTGAAGTTCCGTTTCAACACAATTATAACGAGATTGTAGAAAAGCAATTTAAAGTGGGCGATGTGCATGCACGTGTACAAATTCCATCTTGGCTGATTATTCGTGGTGTGCGCGTTATTATAAAAAAGGCTTTTAGTTTTTTGCAACAGAAGCCAATAGCAACTTAAATCAGTTTAATTATTTAAGCCAAATTTTATGCTTTGCCACAGAAATTATGTGCCGATCTTATGAAATGAAGGTCGAAGTACATAATGATATGAAACATACCTATCGCTTATTTTCTGCCATGCAAGATGTTGCCGTGCACAAAGATCGACAACGCGGAACTTTGCTGGATTGGGAAAATGAACTGATGTTTCAGGTGGTGTCCGATCACACCAAAATGACGCAACCGATTTTATCTAAAACAGAATTTGGTTTATGGTTTATTCATAAAGCGGCTTATGCATTTTCAAGTTCGGAACAAGTACAAACTATTACTGAATTTATTTATCAGGTGGATGAATTAATTCAGAAAATTGGTCAATGTGAAAGTCAGGCACAGGCAATTGAAATGATTCAATCCATTCGTGCCAAGAATCGTGAAATTTTGCATTTAGTCGATCAAATTTTTCAGGTGTCTGAATATATCAGTTCAGGCAATGATGCCTTAACTCAACTGCTCAACCGCCGTTATTTAAATACCATCGTGTCCCGTGAAATTAATTTTTCACGAAAAAATAATTCGCCTTTAACATTGTTGGCGATAGATGCCGATCATTTTAAATCAATCAATGACCGTTATGGACATGCAGCAGGAGATGATGCATTACAGTTTTTAGCTGATGTGATTTTGCAATATGCAAAAGGGAGTGACTATGCCTTCCGAATTGGCGGCGAAGAATTTTTACTGTTACAGATTGATACCACCATTGATCGTGCCTTGGTAGTCGCTGAAAATATTCGTAAACGTGTCGAAAAAGCCACATTAAAAACATCAACAGGTGAAGAATTTAACTTTACCATTAGTATAGGTGTGCATGAATATGATGGGCATCCAGACTATCAACGTTTTTTTGAAGAAGTGGATAAAGCCTTGTATATGGCAAAAAATAATGGACGCAACAATGTGTCTGTAGGTTGAATCTGAAGATGTATCAAGCTAATTTTTTAATCTAAAACCCAAAAATCCCGAACATAAATTTCGGGATTTTTTATTTGATTGAGGAACTTAGCCACAATTTAAAAACTCTCAGGCACCGCACTTAAAAATTCACGACGGGCTTCTTTATCTGTTTTAAAGTCACCTACAAAAGATACGGTACGTGTGGTCGATTCCTGTTTGCCTACACCGCGCATCATCATGCACATATGGGCTGAATCAATCACCACAGCAACACCGCGTGCTTTGGTCACTTCAGCCACAGCTTCCGCAATTTGCTGAGTCAGATTTTCCTGAATTTGCAAACGACGTGCAAACATTTCGGTAATACGGGCAAATTTAGACAAGCCTAAAACATTACCTTCAGGTAAATAGGCGATATGCACGCGACCATAAAATGGCAATAAATGGTGCTCACATAGTGAGTAGAACTCAATATTTTTAACCAACACCATTTCACGGTTGTCGGATGGAAACACTGCATTATTGGTGACTTCGGCTAAAGTTTGGCTATAACCTGAAGTTAAATACGAAAAAGCTTTAGCAGCACGCATCGGCGTATCTTTGAGACCTGGACGATTAAGATCTTCACCAACGGCGGTTAGGATGTTTGCGTAGGATTGCTGCATAGACATAAGACGTGTTCACTTACACTGATATTGAACAAGGACGGCATTGTAACAGAAAACTATTGCAATGCCCTGTTTAAAAGATGAATCCGATTACTGTTTAAACTTTGGGTTCTTTTCACTGCGTTTAAGCAACACTAAAACCGCACCAGTACCACCTTGTTTTTCAGGCGCACTGACAAAAGCCAAAACATCTCGATGCTGACGCAGCCAACCGTTCACATAGGTTTTTAAAATGGCTTCAGGGCCTTTACCATGTACAATTTTAATCAAGTTCTGGTTTTCATCTTTGGCCATTTGAATGATTTGCAGCACTGCAACTCGTGCTTCTTCTACGGTACAGCCATGTAAATCTACAGCTTCAAACCAGCGTAAGTTACCTGCTTTTAAATCTTCAAAGACTTTATGTTGCAGGGTTGCGATCCGATAACTCAATGCAGCTTGACTGCCAACTGGATTCAGCATGGCTTGTGTATCGGACAGCAAAGTTTCATCTGTTTCCATTGGTCCCATCGCTGCAGCACGTTTGGCCAGCGTTTGGGCATCTGGTTTTTTCTTGGCAGTGTGTTCGATTTTTGCAATATTGCCTGCGTCCATTTTTTGAACGCCTTGCATTTGCTGACGAAACAATGCGAGATCATCTTCCTGTTGTTGCTCAGGCGTCTGAACTTTGGGTTCAGACGGCTTGGCAATGCTTGAAGTATGAGGCTGAGTGATTTGCTTTTTAAAAGATTTTAGTAAATTGTACTGTTCTTTAGAAAGCGAAGAATCATGTTTACTCATGGTATTTCAAATTGGATTATAGATTTTCAGGCCGACCAAACAGTGCCGTAAAGGCATGGTCAGGACGTGCTTGTTTCATAAAACTTTCACCGACCAAGAAACTGTGAATCTCATGGTCTTGCATCATGCGGACATCTTCTGGTGTGGCGATACCACTTTCAGTGACCAATAAACGCGCAGGCGGCAACAAGTTTTTTAAACGCAATGAGGTATTTAAATCGACTTCAAAGGTTTTTAAATTTCGGTTATTGACCCCTAAAATACAACGCTCTGAAAGATTTAAAGCACGTTCCAATTCAGTTTCATCATGCACTTCAACCAACACATCTAAGTGATGTTCAAAAGCCGTTTCCGACATTTCTTCCAACTGTTGGTCAGATAGGCAAGACACAATCAATAACACACAGTCTGCGTGTAGGGCACGTGCTTCTACCACACCATACGGATCAATCAAGAAATCTTTACGCAGAGCAGGCAAGTTACAGTGTGAACGGGCAATCTGAATATTTTCATCTGCACCCTGAAAGAAATCGACATCAGTCAGCACAGATAAACAGGCTGCGCCTGCGGCTTCATATTGCTGTGCAATTTCGGCAGGGTCAAAGTTTTCACGAATAATGCCTTTAGATGGTGATGCTTTTTTAATTTCCGCAATCACCGCTGGGCGTTTGTTATGCAAGGCTTGTGCAAAGCCACGTGCAGGTGTTGCTGCACGTGCCAATTGTTCTAGGTCTGCATAACTGCGTTGTTTTAAACGCTCGGCAAACTCTTCTTTTTTACGTTCTACAATTTTACCTAAAATGGTATTGCTAATATCCACCATGATGCACCTTCCTGATTTGCTTTATGCTTCGTACTGTTTGAGCGTTTTGGTAAATTCAGACAACACGCCCATTTTTTCCAAAGCTTGTCCACCATAAATAATGTCATGTGCCAAAGCGACACCTTGTTTGTAGCTTGTAGTTAGACCCGAAACATAGATACCCGCACCCGCATTGAGTGCAATCATATTGGCCGCTTTTTCGCCTTTGTCTGATTTGTTTTTGCCTAAAGCATCTTTAATCAAACTCAAGCTTTCAGCAGAGTTTTCTACAATCAGTCCTGTTAAAGTTTGAGATTCAATTCCCACGCTTTCAGGGGTAAGTTCCCATTCGGTAATTTCACCATCTTTGAGTTCTGCAACATAAGTGCTCGAAGCAAGGCTAATTTCATCTAAACCATCTTTAGAATGCACCACCATGACATGCTCAGCACCGAGCTGTTTCATCACTTCTGCAATCGGGCGGCATAATTCATTGCTAAACACCCCAATGACAAAACGCTTTACACCCGCAGGGTTAGTCAATGGCCCAAGCAAGTTGAAAATACTGCGAATACCCAACTCTTTACGCGGGGTAACCGCATATTTCATGGCTTTGTGATGATTCGGTGCAAACAAGAAACCTACGCCCATTTCACGAATACAGCGTTCAGTTTGTTGCATGTTTAAATCAAGATTAATGCCTGCTTGCTCAAGCAAGTCTGATGAACCTGATTTTGTTGAAACCCCACGGTTACCGTGTTTGGCAATGGTTGCACCTGCAGCTGCAATCACAAAAGCAGAAGCGGTAGATACGTTAAATAGGTTTTGACCATCGCCACCTGTACCAACAATGTCTACGAGAAAAGGAATATCGCTGACATCAATTTTGATGGCAAATTCACGCATTACACGTGCAGCAGCAGTAATTTCATCAATGCTTTCGCCTTTTAAGCGTAAGCCCATCATCAATGCACCAATTTGAGCGTCTGTTGCTTCGCCCGACATAATCGCGCGCATCACATCTTCCATTTGAGGCTGAGTCAGGTGAATTTGTTTTGTAATATGGTTGAGTGCTTGTTGAATATTCATGTGATTTGACTCGCTCATTATGCGTAAATTTCCAAAAAGTTTTTAAAGATTTGATGACCGTGTTGGCTCAGGATCGATTCGGGGTGAAATTGCACGCCTTCAACAGGCAAAGTTTTGTGCTTCACGCCCATAATTTCTTCCATCGAACCATCTGCTTCTTTGGTCCAGCATGTCACTTCCAGACAATCTGGCAAGGTTGCTTGATCAATCACCAAAGAGTGGTAACGGGTTGCAGAAAATGGTGAAGGCAGATTGCTAAAAATACCTGTGTTGCTGTGGTACATATCCGATAAACGACCATGCATCACGGTTTTAGCGCGCACAATGTTTCCACCAAAGGCTTGTCCGATACTTTGGTGTCCTAAACACACACCCAGTAACGGAATTTTGCCTGCAAAATGCTGAATTGCAGGAATAGAAATCCCTGCTTCAGATGGAGAACAAGGGCCTGGGCCAATCACCAAATACTTGGGTTGCCATCGCTCAATATCTTCTAATGTCACGGCATCATTACGAACGACTTTTACTTCCTGATTTAACTCGCCAAAATACTGGACGA
Organism: Acinetobacter sp. YH16053; assembly: GCF_013417035.1. NCBI lineage: Bacteria > Pseudomonadati > Pseudomonadota > Gammaproteobacteria > Moraxellales > Moraxellaceae > Acinetobacter > Acinetobacter sp. YH16053. Next base: position 155,738 of record NZ_VPEP01000001.1, on the reverse strand, counting down.
TGTTGTAGGTAAAAGAGTCATAGTTGTCGATCATTAAAAGCATGAGCTAACCTATTGAAAATTGAACACTTTAAGTGCTAAAGAGTCTGAGATAATTTGCTTTATTCCTGCGCCTATAACGAGAAAGGACTTTATTTTTCTTGTCGAAAAGAAGGTGGAATAAGGAAGCGCTTATCATCATAGCAAAAAATAAGCATTTTCTGCGGACTATTTATATGATAATCGCTGTTAAGGATTATCAGCAGAGTGCTGCATTGAGTTTTTTTCAATGTGAATTCAGTGGTATTCAATCTTTTAAGAAAATAAACGAAAGCAATTTTCTAGGAAATCAAAAAATGTTCATCGGGCTGTCATAGACAGGCTACAAACTATATGACTGTACCGATAAGATTGTTGTTGCGCTAAAAAGTTGCATCTCCTATGCGTAAAAATTAAAAGGCTAAGCCAACTAAAACTTTAAAAACGTCAAAGAAAATATTGATGCTTGCTATGCTGTTTTTACGTGGATGTCGCTTAGAAATTAGGTGGGTTTATAATTTTTAAAGTATGTTGTTATTTTAGCTGAATAAAATAACAACATTTGCAGCACGCAATTTATTAGATAGAGCAATCATTATATAGATCAGAACAATTACTGCCGCGAATTGAGCGAGTTTGGCTGGTGTTTTTAGTGGCACAGTTGCAGAAGCTTACAAAAAATGCACTAAAATAGTGCTTTGTTTTGGCGTTTTTTATCAAAACAAATGAACAGTGTTTGAATATGGTGCAATTCGTATTTCTGACAGTATAATAGCGTCAAAGTAAATTATTTAAATGATGTGTTCTCATACGGAATTCATGGTTTTAGCATTGCTTTTAAAAGTTGGTACGCTAATTGCTTAATAACTACCAACTACTAACACGCACTTTCGAGTGCAACAAAAAACATCGGAGCAAAATGAGCATGGCGAACAAGGTCCTTCAACTCATCCAAGAAAGTGGTGCAAAATGGGTCGATTTCCGCTTTACAGATACTAAGGGTAAAGAGCAGCACGTAACTTATCCTGCAGACAGTATCGATGAAGATACCTTTGAAGACGGTAAAATGTTTGATGGTTCTTCAATTGCTGGCTGGAAAGGAATCGAAGCATCAGACATGATCTTACGCCCAGATGCTGCAACTGGTTTCATTGACCCGTTCTTTGCTGAGCCAACAGTGGTTGTGACTTGTGATGTTATCGAACCATCTACAGGTCAAGGCTATGATCGCGATCCACGCTCTATTGCTCGCCGTGCTGAAGAATATTTAAAATCGACAGGTATTGGTGACACGGCTTTCTTTGGTCCTGAACCAGAATTCTTCGTATTTGACGAAGTAAAATGGGACATCGATATGTCTGGCGCGCGCCATACATTAATCGCAGAAGAAGCAGCATGGTCTACAGGTAAAGACTATGAAGCTGGTAACTCAGGTCACCGTCCACGTGTGAAAGGCGGTTATTTCCCAGTACCACCAGTAGATTCTTCTCAAGATATGCGTGCAGATATGTGTGCAAAAATTGAAGAAATCATGGGGCCTGGTCGTGTAGAAGTACATCACCATGAAGTTGCATCTTGCCAGTTAGAAATTGGTGTGAGCTTCAATACTATGGTGCGTAAGGCTGACGAAGTGCAACAGTTCAAATATGCAGTTTGGAACGTTGCGCATCAATATGCAAAAACTGCAACCTTTATGCCTAAACCAATGGTAGGCGATAACGGTTCAGGTATGCACGTACACATGTCTATCTCTAAAGATGGCAAAAACTTATTCGCAGGCGATGAATACGCAGGTTTGTCAGAAATGGCGTTGTACTTCATTGGCGGTATTATCAAACATGCCCGCTCTTTGAACGCGTTGACTAACCCATCGACCAACTCATATAAGCGTTTAGTACCGCACTTTGAAGCACCAATTATGTTGGCTTACTCAGCGCGTAACCGTTCTGCATCTATTCGTATTCCTTACGTGTCTAGCCCGAAAGGCAAACGTATTGAAGCGCGTTTCCCTGATCCAATGATGAACCCGTACTTAGGTTTTGCGGCATTGTTGATGGCGGGTCTTGACGGTATTCAAAACAAGATTCACCCAGGTGAAGCTGCAGATAAAAACTTGTATGACCTTCCGCCTGAAGAAGAAGCAAAAATCCCAACTGTGGCACACAACCTAGAAATGGCGCTTGATGCTTTGAAAGAAGATCACGACTATTTATTAAAAGGTGGTGTATTCACCAAAGACATGCTTGATGCTTATATCGAATTGAAAACTGAAGATGTACGTCGTTTGAACACGACGACTCACCCAGTTGAATTTGATATGTACTACAGCTTGTAATACATCAAAAATCTTAAATTTGAAAAACCCGCTTCGGCGGGTTTTTTGTTTTAGATGGTGCAATCATGGTTTTGAATTGGCATGGATTTTATCAAAATATAAGAATTCGCTTAATTTTTTTGGATAATTGCAGGGAATTGCGCCATCGGTCACAAAACTTTGCCTAAATTTGGGCTACACTAGGCTATCTTGTTAAGGTGGCGGAACATGCGAACACAGCCTATTTTTCCCAAGCAGGCAAATCTGCCTTCTGAATTAAAAACATGGCTATATGCAGCAGGTTCTTTGACCCAACAACTGACTCAGCTCGCAGGCGGACAATTTAAAGTTGAACCACTGCAGCAATCTTTTCAGCGTTTAAATTTACAAGATGCCCAGTGGATGCAAATGCCACATTGGCACACTTCATGGGTGCGTGAAAGCTATTTATATGGGTGTGATGAACAGCCATGGGTCAAAGCCAAAAGTATTTTTCCGATTCTAAGTTTGCAAAGCAAAGCCCGTTTATTTCAGCATATTGGCAATAAACCCATTGGCTGGTTTTTATTTCAGCGTACCAATCCGTTGTGTCAAAGGCGTGTGGTTTTGCTCGATGAAGGCTGGACACGGCAGAGTTGCTATACTTGGCATGGCTGTAAATTTATTGTGCAAGAAACTTTTTTACCCCGTTTTGAGCAATTTATTCAACAACATTAAGATACGAGATTGGTATGGCATTGGCACAGCAGATCACGTGGCGTGAGCGTTTAGAAGCATATTATTATTTGTGTCGTTTCGATAAACCGATTGGCACAGAACTGGTGTTTTGGCCAACCATTTGGGCCTTGTGGATTGCTAATCAGGGCATGCCGTCTATCGGGATATTAATCCCTATGATTCTGGGCACAATTTTTATGCGCGCTGCAGGCTGTGCCATTAATGACTTTGCTGACCGTAAGGTAGATGGTCATGTAGAGCGTACCAAAACACGTCCTTTAGCCACGGGTGTGATTAGTGCCAAAGAAGCCATTTATGTATTCTTAGGTTTGGTTGCACTAAGCGCAGCCATGTTGTTGTTCTTACCGATTGAAACTTTTTATTGGTCATTTGGGGCATTATTTTTAGCGTTTATTTATCCATTTATGAAACGCTACACTCATTTACCGCAAGTGTTCTTGGGAGCGGCATTTTCATGGTCTATCCCTATGGCTTATACCGCTGTAGGTGCAACGCCTGATCTTACTTGTTGGTTATTGTATTTTGGCAATTTGGCGTGGACTGTGGCTTATGACACTCAATATGCAATTACAGACCGTGAATATGATTTGAAAATTGGGGTGAAATCTACCGCAATTTTATTTGGTCGCTATGACATTCAAATTATTTCATTGTTGCAAGCGGGCAGTGTACTTTTGATTGGTACGGCATTGTGGTTAGAAAATTTATTGATTCCGTTTGGTTTAGCGGCATTACTGGTTGTGGTTGCAGACTTTATATACCAATGGAGTAAAACCAAAGATAAAGACCCGCAACGCTGTTTTTGGGCATTTCGTCATAACCGTTGGGTAGGGCTGATTATTTTTTCAGGAATCGTATTGGCTTTAATGTAAATATTTCTGTGCGATAAAAAACTGAGCAAAGCATCTGATGGTAGTTTGGTCAGGTGCTTTTTTATTCGATCGCTGATCAATTTTTGCTGTTAAAAATTAAACTGAGCATTAGAGCGTGCGTACTTATGCACAAAGCACAATCAGCATTATTCTGATATATTGAGCCTCATTTTGAAGTTTGAATTAGGAATAGATGATGTCACAGTCTGAACAGCAAGCACCTGCAAAAAAGCCAAGCCTAAAAAAGATGATTTTCTTGGCAAGCTTAGGTTTGTTGATTCCTATTTTCTTGGTTAGCATGGCATTTTTAGCAGTTAATAGTGATGCTAAAAATCAGGAAAAATATAAACAACAACAGGCAGAAATTATTGCGCGTATTGAAGCGCGTGAAGCTGCAGCACAGCAAGCGAAGCAGGCGGGTCAGACACAAGCTGCTTCAGAAGCTACACCTTAATATCGAGTTGATGATTTCAACTCAAATCTGATTGTAGTTGTCTGATACTTGGAATCTCGGTGTATCGGACAACGCGATAACCTGCCTCGTGAAACATTGCATCCCGTTCTGCATCTTCCTGTTCTTTGCCAATATGTGAGGGGTCATCTAACTCTATAATTGCAATGACCTGCATTTCTGCATTTAAGATCACAAAATCAGTCACTTTACGATTAAACAGCGCACGAATTTTATAGTGGTTGTTGGTGATTAATGCGCTAAACGCCACTTGTGCCAAGATGTGATACTCAGGAAAAGCTTGTTTTAAACGCATAAACATTCTGTGTTCAAAAGCAGTCATCATCGGTTTAGGATAAAAGTTTTTCTTGGGGAAAAATAATTGCTTAAAAATTAAGATAAACAGGGCAAGGCTAGCCAAGCTGCCAATAAGCAAGAAAGTCGATTGACTGGATTCAAACATAGATGATGCGGTGTCGTTAGACCCTAAACAGCAGGAATAAAAAACCCACGTCATAATGCGTGGGTTTTTTAAGAATTTTGGCTCTCCCACCTGGGCTCGAACCAGGGACCTGCGGATTAACAGTCCGTCGCTCTACCGACTGAGCTATGGGAGAATCTGACACGCATTCTATGTGGGTATCTGTTTTTGGTCAAGCTGGAATTGAAAAAAAACCGTAATTATAGATTAACTGCTTTAAAAATAATCATCTAGCTTTGTTTTAACGCAGTTTTTAGAGTGCTTGAATGGCTTTTATATAATCTTCGCGTGTCTGTGGTGGGTTGGTTTTACGACATAAGTTAATTAATTGCAGCATCTCTTGCTGAGTCATTTCTGTTTTCACTTGGCTTTGAATTTGTTTTAAGGTGGCTTGTTGTTGTGCGTTCAGATCACGACTGCATTGATACAGACGTTCATACATGAGTGTCGCAGCAGTTTTATTGCTTTCAGATTTTTGCGTACATTGAAAAATTGCAAAAATCACCACAATCAGAATTGTCCAAAAAATCAGGGATTTTAACCAAGGCGCTTGCATGGGCTTTCAAGTTTTATTGTTGTTGATGAACCTAAGTTAGCGAAAAAATAGAGTCATCACAAGAGGGGATAGCCCGATCTTCACTGTATGGTTTTAATTTTGATTTAAGGGGAGAGTGAGGCCTGTTCCATTCGTTTAGAACATCATATCCACTATAAAAACAATAAAAATTGCAAAAAAAAATCCCACGTCATACTGCGTGGGATTTTTAGAATCTTGGCTCTCCCACCTGGGCTCGAACCAGGGACCTGCGGATTAACAGTCCGTCGCTCTACCGACTGAGCTATGGGAGAATAGATTGGCTCTCCAACCTGGGCTCGAACCAGGGACCTGCGGATTAACAGTCCGTCGCTCTACCGACTGAGCTATTGGAGAATCTGTGGGGCATTTTAGGGATGAAAGTTTAAGTCGTCAACACGTTCATCATCAGAAATGTATTGTTTGCTTTATAAATATTCATTTCATCTGCAAAAATAAAAAAACTGCCCATAAAGAGCAGTTTTTCTACAGAAAAATAGAAATTATTTTTCTACACCAGCATCTTGACCTGCGTATTTCGCATTTGCGTAATCCCAGTTTACAAGGCTTTCTAAGAAAGTTTTGATGTAAACAGGACGTGCATTACGGAAGTCGATGTAGTAAGCGTGTTCCCAAACGTCAATCGTCAATACTGCAACTTTGCCGTGCGCCATTGGTGTGTCAGCATTTGAAGTTTTCATAATAGAAAGTTTGCCATTCACTTCGTCAGCTACTAACCAAGCCCAACCTGAACCGAATTGAGTGGTTGCTGCAGCAGCAAATTCTTCAGCAAATTTTTCGTAAGAACCGAAAGCTTCATCAATTTTAGCAGCCAAAGCACCAGTAGCTTTACCACCACCGTTTTTCGCCATACAGTTCCAGTAGAACGTGTGGTTCCAAACTTGCGCTGCGTTGTTGAATACACCAGCTTTAGCTGCATCGCCTGCAGTTGCTTTGATGATTTCGTCTAAAGTTTTACCTTCAAGCTCCGTACCCGCGATCAAGTTGTTCAGGTTCACAACATAAGTGTTGTGGTGTTTGTCGTGGTGGAATTCTAAAGTTTCTTTGCTGATGTGTGGAGCAAGATCTTCGTAACCGTATGGTAAAGCCGGTAAAGTAATGGTTGTCATGTTTTCAATTCCTTGCATTTTGCTGGGTTTTAACATTAAGTGGCTCTATTGTAATAGATTTCGAGATCAAATTGCGCATTAGGTATAAATAACCATACAGAATAAGACTCGAATGTATACATCTAAAGACTATGTTAAACACAGATGTCATTTGAGTGAAATCGTTGGGTGAAACGGTGTATTAAATTGGGTTATTTAATTCAAAATAACTATACTCAATATTAAACTGTTCTGAAATAGCTTTTGCGAGTCGTTGTACACCATAGCGCTCAGTCGCGTGATGTCCGCAGGCATAATAATGCACGCCTAGTTCTTTGGCTTCATAATAGGTGCGTTCACTGACTTCGCCCGAAATAAAGGCATCACAACCTTGTTCTGCCGCTTTGCCAATAAAATCTTGTGCTGCACCCGTGCAGAACCCTACTTTTTGAATCTGACTTTTTTCGGCAGGAAGATGAATGGTTTTAAAGCCTAAACGCGCTGTGAGATAGTCACGAAATTCGGTTGCGCTCATGGCTTGCTTTAAAAAACCAATATTACCAATAGGATGACGTTCACTCGGGTCTAGGGCTTGCAAATTTTCTAATGCCAAACATTCAGCAATGGCAGCATTATTGCCTAGACTTGGGTGTGAATCGAGCGGTAAGTGATAACCCACCAAAGAAATATCATGCTGGATTAAACTTTTGATGCGTTTACCGCGCATGCCTGTAATTGGGTAAGGTTCGCCTTTCCAAAAATAGCCATGATGTACCAACAGTAAGTCTGCATTTTGGGCAATAGCAGCATCAATAGCCTCTTGAGAGGCAGTCACTGCACATAAAATTTTTTGAACTTCAGACTTACCTTCAATTTGTAAACCGTTGGGCGCGTAATCTTTAAATTCATGTGTATTTAAAGTTTGATCACACCATTGAATAATTTCTTTTAGCTGCGCCATAACTTTCTCAAATTGCTCATATTTAGCCAATATCAAAACATATTTTGTATTGTAACTAAAGCAAGACAAAACTCTTGGGCTTTTTTATGTTTCTATTTGTGTTTCGTTTTACAATAGCTCATTCAATGACTTAATCATCAAAAAAAATTTACTTAGAGGTACAAAACGTGCGCCGGACCTTTACCTGGTTACCTTGGGTGTTACTCATTCTGGTTATTATTGGCTTTGTGACTTGGCAACAACTGCAAAAACCGAAAGCGCCTGTGGCTGCCGATGGGGTCAAAATGCCTGCCGAGAAAGTTGAACCATTAATTGATACAACACGGACAGGTGGGGTGGTGTCGTATAGCGCTGCGGTTAAAGTGGCAGCGCCTGCGGTGGTAAATATTTTTACCACACAAAAAGTGAAACAAATGGATCATCCATTGTTAAATGACCCTGCATTTCGTGAATTTTTTGGCAATCAGTTACCCGATCAATTTAAGCAAGGCCCAAATGAAAACAGTTTGGGGTCTGGGGTCATTGTTCGTCCAGATGGTTATATTTTAACGAATAATCATGTGATCGCGCAGGCTGAACAAATTGTCGTGGCTTTGCACGATGGACGCCGTGCGGTTGCAAAAGTTGTTGGAACTGACCCAGACACAGACTTAGCGGTCATTAAAATTGATCTAGAAAAACTGCCTGTATTGCCATTTAAACTGAGTGGCAATGAAGTGGGCGATGTCGTACTTGCGATTGGTAACCCATTTGGTGTGGGACAAACCGTGACTCAAGGGATTATTTCTGCGACAGGACGTTCTGACTTGGGTATTAATACCTATGAAGATTTCATTCAAACCGATGCAGCAATTAATCCAGGTAACTCAGGTGGTGCATTGATTGATGTGGCAGGGAATTTGATTGGGGTAAATACGGCAATTTTCTCGCAATCAGGTGGTTCATTGGGCATCGGCTTTGCAATTCCTGCACAAGTCTGTCAGCAGGTTTTAAACTCGATTTTAAAAGATGGACGTGTGATTCGTGGTTGGTTAGGTATTAGTTTGTTGCCTGTGCAACAAGACAATATTTTAGAACCTGCACAAGGCGGTGTAGTGGTTGCTGATGTACTGCGCGGTGGCCCTGCAGCAGAAGCAGGTTTAAAACGTGGTGACAAAATTTTAAAAGTGAATGATGAAGCGATTACTTCAACCTCGCATTTAATTAATTATGTTGCTGCACAAGCACCGCATACGACGGTGACTGTTTCAGTTGAACGTGGTGAAGAAGCCTTAGATTTGGAAGTCGCAGTCGGTGAGCGCAAAGTTCAAAATACCGATAAGCAATTTATTCCATTGCCTGAATAATAGATTTAACAGTAACAATTTAGCCTTGCCCGTTTGCAGGGCTTTTTTGTTGGCTAAGTAAATGGAGATCGACTGGAAATAACCAAAGTAATACGGATAACGTGATTTGATTTATCTCTGGGTAGATACAAAGAGAAGGTGGGCTAAATAAACTGTATTGATGAATGATGATACTTTTTGATAGATCTAATCAATCGAGGGTTTGGTTTTGTGTGGCAAGTGTGGATGTATTCGGTGTTGATGTCTTAGAAGATTTAAACGTGCTGTTTAAACATGATGGGTCTCAACTTAGATAAAGAAAGGCATAAAAAACAGCAACCGAAGTCGCTGTTTTTCTAGATCCATTGAAATTATTGCTCTTGCTGAATACCTGCCACTAACCAGTCTTGATTAGAGCCTGCAGGTTTTACAAAGTGCCAAATTTCTGTAAATGGTTGCGGTAAGCTGTTCAGGTCTTCGCTGACTGTACCTGTAAAGCGTACACTTATGACATATTGACCATTTTCAGTTGCAGAATCGACCACCATGGCATTCAAGTTAGAAAACTCTGCTACATCTTGGTCTTGGTTTGCCATAATGTCCTGATACATCGACTGATATAAATCAGGAGTTAAATAACGCTGAATTTCTGCGATATTACTGGCTGTGTTCATAGACTGAATATGGTTAAAACGCTGACGCGCTACACGTAAAAAGGTTGCAGGCTCTGAACCATCAGGCAATTGATTGCCACTGTTGGTATAAGCTGCACCAAATGGCGCGTTATTATTGGCAGCTTGACCAAAAGGCGCTTGGGTAGAAGCGGCAGAACCCCCAACAGATTGACCAAAAATATTGGTATTGTCGTTACGTGGCGCTGCAGCAGGTGGTGTTTGCGCAAACGGTGCCTGATTGGCACCGCTATTTGGCGCATACGGATTAGGCGTTAGTTTTTTTTTTGCGCCCATCTTACGGAAAATGAAGAAGGCAACAGCAGCAGCGAGTAAAATCCAAATCCAGCTTGGAATACCGCCTTTTTCCTCTTGCGCTTCGGCAGCACTTGCAGCTTGATCATCGGCCAAGGCATTGGCAGCAACCGCACCAATTGCCGCACCTGCAACACCTGCAGCAACCATACCACCTACGCCTGGACCAGATTTTTGCTGTGCTGGTGCAGTTGTTGGTTGTTGTGCTGGCGTTGTTTGACGAGGTTGTTGGTAAGACTGAGTTGGAGCAGCCGAACGACTCATGCCATGGCTTTTACCGCCACCTGCACGTTTTGCTTCTGCTGCTAACGGAGCTACCAATAAAGTCGCTGTGAGCATTGCTGCGATCAAACCACGCTGTCGAACTTCCATCAAATTTTCCTATATTAAAATAAAGTTAAGCTGTGTATTTATGCAGGCATTTGCTGCGAATTTCAATATAAATATGATATTTTTTCTTGAAACTGAAAAAATATCATCCAAGGATTTAACCTAAGTTTTCACTTAAATTCATGGCTTCAGTTAAGGCTTCATGCAAACGCGCCACCGCAATAATTTGCACACCTGCAATGGCTTTTTGTGGGGCATTGCCACGCGGCACAATAATATATTTAAATCCGTGTTTAATAGCTTCTTTTAAGCGTTCCTGACCATTTGGTACTGGGCGGATTTCACCCGATAAACCGACCTCACCAAATACTGCCAATTGTTGTGGCAGGGCTTTGCCACGCAAGCTAGAAGCACAGGCAAGTAGTACAGCAAGGTCTGAACCTGTTTCGGTAATTTTTAAGCCGCCGACCACATTCACATACACATCTTGCCCTGAAGTTTGTACGCCGCCATGCCGATGCATCACCGCCAATAGCATATTCAGACGGTTTTGTTCCAGACCTAAAGCCACACGTCTAGGCTGACCATGTGCATCATCCACCAAAGCTTGTACTTCAACTAAAAGTGGTCGCGTTCCTTCGCGGCTAATCATGACAATAGAACCTGGAATTGCCTCATCATAACGGCTCAAAAATATCGCAGATGGATTGGCAACCTCGCGTAAGCCTTTATCGGTCATGCCAAAAACGCCCAGTTCATTCACTGCACCGAAACGGTTTTTGACTGCTCGAATCATACGGTAGCGTGAGTCTGACTGTCCTTCAAAATACAAGACGCAATCGACCATGTGTTCAAGGACGCGCGGCCCCGCTAAAGCCCCTTCTTTGGTCACATGACCGACAATAAACAGCGCAGTGCCACTATTTTTAGCAAAACGAGTCAGCAAGGCAGCTGATTCACGAATTTGTGAAACACCACCTGGAGCAGACTGCAACGTTTCGGTATATAAAGTTTGAATCGAGTCCAGAATGGCTACCGCAGGGCGTTCATGCGCCAAAACTTCACAAATCCGTTCGACACAGGTTTCTGCCATGACTTTCAGTTGATCGGTGGGTAAGTCTAAGCGTTGAGCGCGTAACGCCACTTGCGAAAGAGATTCCTCACCTGTGATATATAAAGCGGTGTTATTGGCAGCCGCCATGTGAGTCGCAGTTTGTAGCAAAATGGTCGATTTCCCGATACCAGGATCTCCACCAATCAGTACCACAGAGCCCGTAACCAAACCGCCACCCAAAACACGGTCAAATTCCCCAATGCCTGTTGTTAAACGGGTTTCGTGCGATACAGACACTTTATTAAGCGTGGTAATGGCGGCCGCTTGTCCTGCATAGCCACCGCCCATTTTAGGTTGGGCACGATGCGTCACCGCAGGGGCAATACTGACCTCATGAAGTGAGTTCCATTCCCCACATTCTGAACATTGACCTGCCCATTTAGGATGATCTGCACCACATTGTTCACAGCGATAGACACTTTTTACTTTTGCCATAACCCAGTCATTGCATCAATTAAAAACTGACTACAGCATACAGAGGAATGTTCGCGAAATGAATGTTATCTGGATTTTTCATGGAAAATCATACAACCACGTGGGTGATTGTATGATTTATGATTTGAACGGAATAATTCAATGAATTGGGTTTATTTAGGGTTTGTTGACATTTCATAAATGGCTTGCGCTGTAGGCTAAAACTGAGCAGATTAGGCATGAAACGCAGGGAATAGCGAGACTATTGCCAAGTTTCATAACGCAATCTGAGAAAGTTTTAGCCACAGCCTTTCAGGGCAAGCATATTTTTTGCTGCTATTGCGTTATGCGCCAGTCATTTAGAATGACTAAATCTCCTGTCCCATGCCTTATATCAGCTAAAAAATATGCGTTGCCGCAAACATAGACGAATTGTCAACAGACCCTAATACAACTCGCCAGACTTGCGCTTCGCAATAAAGTCTTTGGATTCTTTGGCAATCACACCAGACAGTAACAACAAGGCAATTAAGTTTGGTACAGCCATTAAACCATTAAAGGTATCGGCAAATAACCAGACTAAATCTAGGGTGGCGATGGTGCCAATGAACACTGAAGCAATATAAATTAAGCGGTAAATCAACACGTATTTTTCGCCGAATAAATAAGTACAGCATTTTTCACCATAATAGCTCCAACCGAGAATGGTGGAATAGGCGAAGAAGATGATCCCGAAAGTGACGACCCAACCACCAAAGCCTGGCAATAACTGGTCAAAAACCTGTGTGGTGAGTACTGCACCTGTTGCACCGCCAAAACTATTGTCGGCCATAATAAAGCCCATGACCAAAACAATACCTGTAATGCTACAAACAATAATGGTGTCAATAAATGTACCTGTCATAGACACTAAGCCTTGACGGGCAGGGTGGTCGGTCTTGGCAGCGGCAGCGGCAATTGGCGCAGAACCCATACCTGCTTCATTCGAGAACACGCCACGTGCCACACCGTAACGAATCACGGCACCAATTGCACCACCTGCAACGGCTTCACCAGTAAAGGCATCACGTAAAATCAGTTCAAATGCAGGAACAACGAGGTGCAGATTGTTTAAAATAATAATCAGGCCGCCTGCGACATACAGAATGGCCATAATCGGAACAATCACCGAAGATGCTTTGGAAATCGAGCTAATTCCGCCCAAAATCACCAATGCAGAAAATACGGTAATTACCACGCCAGTAATCCAAGTTTCTACACCTAAGCTATTTTCAACTGCTAAAGCTACGGTGTTGGATTGTACTGAACTACCAATTCCAAACGAGGCGACTGTGCCAAAAAAGGCAAAGATAATCGCGAGCCATTTCCATTTTAGTCCGCGTTCAATGTAGTACATTGGGCCGCCTGACATTTGCCCTTTTTCGTTTTTAATACGGTATTTAACCGCCAAAACACCTTCACCATATTTGGTCGCCATACCAAACAGGGCAGTCATCCACATCCAAAACACTGCACCCGGGCCACCGAGGACGCAAGCCGTTGCAACACCTGCAATATTTCCCGTTCCAATGGTGGCAGAGAGTGCAGTCATGAGTGATGCGAAATGTGAAATATCACCCTGCTCTTTTTGAGCTTTGTCGTGTTTGCAAAAGACTTGTTTAAAAGCCAGTGGCAGCATACGGAATTGCCAAAACAATAAGCGAAAGGTGAGGAAAACGCCCGTTCCCACAATGAGAACTAGCATGTATGGACCCCAGACCCAACCGCTTAAGGTTTCCATCATCGATTGTAAATTTTGCATAAATTTCTTCTTATAAACGCAGTGTATAAATGCTTAGTTTGTGACTGTAGTTGAACAGTTGTAAAAATTAAGCAAGTGATATGCCAGTCTTTAAAACTTCCTGTTAAAAGAACTTGGTTTTAAGCACGTTATATTTTTTGCATAGTTTTTAGATTTTGACAATTGATGCCTTGAAATAAAATTGACTTTATCTGTGTCAGAAGTCGCAATTTTTCAGACCTGATAAGGTCAATCTATGCCAGCAGAATAGTAAGTAAGCTAGAATTTTTACTAAGCTCAATATAATCTCTCTGCATTAGCACTTTGGTCGCGGCAGTGATCGCGTTATACTTCATCGAAAATATTTTATAGGTGGTCAGATGCGTACCGTCATTTGCTGCATGAGTGTTTTGCTTACAACAGTGGTTTTGGTCGGTTGTGGTCAGTCAGGTACATTACAGTTACCCAATGACCCAAATTACGACAAACGCGCAAAATATTTGTTATATCCAGATGCTGCGCCTAAACGTGCAACGCAATTGGCAACATCGTCAGACACAGCCGTACCTGTGCAACAGCAGTTTGCTGCACCTGCTGCCTCTACATCGACTACACCTTAACGCTTTCTAGATAAAGGATACATTCATGAGTTTTACCCGCATTCAAGGGGTTTTGCACGCCGAGCAATGTTCGCTACAACAACTCGCACAGCAATTTGGCACACCACTCTATGTTTATTCAAAAGCGACTTTTGAAAAGCATTATTTAGATATGGATCGTGCTTTCCACTTTATCGATCATCAAATTTGTTTTGCGGTAAAGTCAAACTCGAATCTTGCGGTATTGAATGTATTGGCTAAGTTGGGTGCAGGTTTTGATATTGTGACAGGCGGTGAATTGGCGCGTGTTCTCAAAGCAGGTGGTGATGCATCGAAAATTGTTTTTTCAGGTTTAGGTAAAACTGAAGCCGATATTCAAAAAGCGTTGGAAGTTGGGATTGCCTGCTTTAACGTAGAATCGCATGCAGAATTAGACCGTATTCAAAAAGTTGCGGCAAGCATGAATGTCAAAGCACCAATTTCATTACGGGTTAACCCAGATGTCGATGCCAAAACCCATCCTTATATTTCTACAGGCTTAAAAGAAAACAAGTTCGGGATTCCGTCTGATTCGGTATATAGCACTTATGAATATGCGGCTTCTTTAGCAAACTTAGATATCGTTGGAATTGACTGTCACATCGGTTCACAATTGACCGAAACACAACCGTTTGTAGATGCTTTAGATCGCGTAATTGTGATGATTGATACCTTAAAAAAAATGGGTATTCAGCTCAAACACATTGATATTGGCGGTGGTTTAGGGGTGACTTATAAAGATGAAACCCCACCAACAGTTGAAGAATATGCCAATGCTTTGCGTCCCGCTTTAGAAAAGTTAGGTCTTAAAGTGTATATGGAACCGGGGCGTAGTATTTCTGCAAATGCGGGCGTGCTGCTAACGAAAGTTGATTTGCTCAAACCAACCAATCATCGTAACTTTGCGATTGTTGACGCTGCCATGAATGACTTAATCCGTCCTGCATTATATGAAGCGTGGATGGACATTCAGCCCGTCACCCCGCGTACGGATGTTGAAACGCTAGAGTGGGATGTGGTTGGTGCAATTTGTGAAACAGGTGATTTCTTGGGTAAAGAACGTCAGCTTGCGATCAAAGAGAATGATGTTTTGGCAGTGATGGGTGCGGGCGCATACGGTTTTGTGATGAGCTCTAACTACAACAGCCGTGGCCGTGCAGCCGAAGTCATGGTCGATGCAGATCAAGCACATTTAATTCGTGAACGTGAAAGCATTGAATCGTTGTGGGAAAGAGAGCGTTTATTGCCATAAGGGGAATTCGAGATGTTATTAGAATTTACCAAAATGCATGGTTTGGGCAACGATTTCATGGTGGTTGATCTCATCAGCCAACGTGCTTATTTGGATGCATTGACCATTCAGCGCCTTGCAGACCGCCACTTTGGGGTTGGCTTTGACCAACTCCTGATTGTGGAACCGCCCGATTTGCCGAATGTCGATTTTAAATATCGCATTTTCAATGCCGATGGTTCTGAAGTGGAGCAGTGCGGCAATGGTGTGCGTTGTTTTGCGCGTTTTGTGCATGAGCGTCAGCTTACGACCAAAACCAAAATCAAGGTGCAAACTAAGGCAGGCATTGTAGAGCCTGAATTGGGGCAAAACGGTTGGGTGCGGGTGAATATGGGCTATCCAAAATTCTTGCCGCATGAGATTCCATTCATTGCCGATGAGCCTGATAATTTATACGACATCGCGCTGAAAGATGGTGCTGTATTGACCATTGATGTGGTGAACATGGGCAATCCGCATGCTGTGACCATTGTGCCCGATGTATTGACTGCCGATGTGGCAGGAATTGGCCCACAAGTGGAATCACATGAGCGTTTCCCGCAGCGTGTCAATGCAGGTTTTATGCAAATCATTGACGAAAAACATGCACGTTTGCGTGTGTTTGAACGTGGCGTGGGAGAAACCTTGGCTTGTGGTACCGGTGCATGTGCTGCAGCCGTTTCGGGTATGCGTCGTGGCTTATTGTCTAATTCAGTTGAAATTGAACTGGCAGGTGGTAAGTTGCAAATCGAATGGTGTGAAGGTGATGTGGTGTGGATGACAGGGCCAACTGCTAACGTCTATCATGGTCGTTTGGATTTAAATTATTTTCAGGGTTGATGCTACGTTCTAACATGAGCAGCCCTTATCTTACTTAGAAGCACTATTCAAAACGAATGGTGCTTTTTTGTATCTTGTGGCACGGATCAGGTATGCTGTACCGAACGTCATTCTAAAAATTTCTACTCATTATGCCGCAACTGATTTTTTTACCTGGCGCTTCAGGCGATACCGCATTTTTTCATCCTCTAATCGAAAAGATTGAAAAGCTGCCGTGGCAGAGTGCTGTAAAAATTGTGGCTTATCCTAAATTTAATCATCAACCTGCACACTCACAGGTACATGATTTTGCAAGTTTGCAGGCTTATGTGTTGGCGAATATCCCAGATGATTGCATTATCATTGCACAGTCGATGGGCGGTATTTTTGCAGTTGCTGCCGCGTTGCAATATCCAGAAAAAGTGAAAGGATTAGTATTGGCTGCAACATCAGGTGGCATGGATTTAAGTGGTTTTCAGGTGCAAGATTGGCGACAAGACTATCTAGCAAGTGATTCAAATTATCCTGACTGGTTTGTAGAGGCAAAGGCCGATTACACGGTAGACTTTGCTAAAATCAACATGCCTATTTTGTTGTTATGGGGTGATCAAGACCCGATAAGTCCACTGGCGGTAGGTGAGTTTTTACAACAACAATTTCCACAAGCCGTATTAAAAATTGTGCATGATGGTGATCATTTGTTTTTAGAAACACATGCAGATCAGGCGGCTGAACATATTGCTGCTTATTTATCTCAGTTTGCCGCATTTCAGCAATCGGAGCGTGACTAATGTACGATCCGCAGCAACTATTAAAGATGTGGCTCAAAGAGCGTGAAATACAACAGCAGTCACCACATACATTAAAAGCCTACGCGCGCGATTTAAATGATTTTTTTAACTTTTGTGAGCAACAACAACTTGCCTTATATGATGTAGAAGCTGCAGATTTGCGCCATTATTTAGCGCAAAAAGTAGAACAGCAACAATTAAATAGCAGCAGTTTGCAGCGCATGTTGTCAGCGATTCGTCAGTTTATGAAATGGGCAGAGCATGGACAATATTTACAATTTAATCCAATTGATAATTTTCAGTTAAAACGTCAGCCACGACCTTTGCCCGGTTTGATTGATATTGAAACGATTCATCAAATTTTGGATCAGCCTGAACCTGAAACTGAAGTACAACAACAAATGTGGCGACGCGATAAAGCGATTTTAGAATTGCTCTATTCGAGTGGTTTGCGCCTAGCAGAGGTACAAAGTTTACGTATCCGCGATTTAGATTTTAACCGTCAATTGCTGCGCATTACGGGTAAAGGCAATAAAACCCGGATTGTGCCTTTTGGTCGCAAAGCCAAAGATGCGGTGATGCAATGGCTGCAGATTTACCCTTTATGGCAGGGCGATTTTGTACCCGATGCAGCATTGTTTATTACTCAAAAAGGTGAACCTTTAAAAGCACGCCAAATTGAAAATCGGGTGAAGTTTCAGGCGCAGCGTGCGGGCGTTAATGTCGATTTGCATCCGCACTTATTGCGACATTGTTTTGCAAGTCACATGCTGTCGAATAGTGGGGATATACGTGCAGTCCAAGAAATGCTTGGGCATAGCAATTTAAGCACCACGCAAATTTATACCCATGTCGATTTTGATCAGTTAGCGCGAGTTTATGATCAGGCACATCCACGTGCGAGTAAAAAGTAAAGCTTTACCTAAAGTCGGCATTATTTTTGCAAGTTAAAATATAGCTATTTCATACTGCAAATATTTTTCTCACAGTCAGTTGTAAAGCCTTTGTGCTGTACTTAATACTTTAAGTAAAAGCGCTTTCACCAAGATGTCATTGCAACTATTGTAGAATAATAAAAAAGTGCGTTATGCAGTATAAAGAAGCAGAAAGAGTGGGTCACACGAATAATAGACATGGATGACATTATTTTTTGTTCCACTGCATAACACTTTGGATATCAAATGATAGGCAAAACCATGATTTCGAATCTTCAAGAAAAATATGAACAATTAAGCCCAAGCCAAAAAGAAATTTTTGCAGGTTATGGCTTGCGTCAAGTGAAACATTTTGTCGAAATAAGCTTGCCGATGATCGAGCAAGAACTACCTGCCGATTGTTTAGTGCAGGGTATTAATGCCGAAGGTAAAATGCAGGCGATTCATCCGCAAACGCAACAAAGCTATTTATGGATTTCAGATCAGCAGTGGCAAGCACGCTCATCCGCTGGTAGTAAAATAGATGTAAAAGAAGATTTTATTGCAGTTTGGGAAATTTTTAATTTACAGGCCTATGAGTTGATAGATTTAAGTCATATCCACCGTGACTTTTTAGAAACTCAGCAAGTTTAAGCTGAGTTTTTTTTATGCCCTTTATCAGGGAGGTGGCGTGGTGAAAGCGCATAAATATCCATCAAAATAAAACAGATTGTTTATTTCATACCCAATAAACTGCTGAATACAGTTTTGTGAACCAGCAGTCACATTTTAAAAGAGCATTTATATCTGAAAAAATACTGCAAAAAATAAAGTTTTCTATCTTTAATGACAGTCAGATTATGGGGTTTTATGTAAGGAACTTTGCTTAAATTGTAGGCGGAACTCAATTTGAATTGCATTTCAATCAATCTTGTTGATGAGGGAAATAAATAAAAAACATAATATAAATCAAAGCTTAAAATTGCTTATATAATCGTCGCTTGGTTTGTTAATTTTTAGAAATAAAAAAGTATGAACGCATCGTTCAGTTAATTTTCGGCATTTTTAGCCTTGTTTAGACAATTCTGACTTGACCGAAATGCCGATCACATAGCAAGATAGGACACCTAAAAAATTTAAAGCGAAGAGTTATTATTAACTTTTCTCAATATTTACTTTTGCTAAAACAGCCGAGGATTACATGAAGGCTCTTGTTGCTGTAAAACGTGTGGTAGATGCCAACGTTAAAGTTCGCGTTAAGCCGGATAATAGTGGAGTTGACCTAACTAACGTTAAGATGTCAATTAACCCATTCTGTGAAATCGCAGTGGAAGAAGCGGTTCGTTTAAAAGAAAAAGGAACTGTTTCAGAAATCGTAGTGGTATCCATTGGTCCTAAAGAAGCGCAGGAACAAATTCGTTCTGCAATGGCGCTTGGTGCAGACCGTGGTATTTTGGTTGAAACAGCCGATGAGATTGGTGCACTTGAAGTGGCTAAAATCTTAAAAGGTGTTGTTGAACAAGAACAACCACAACTTATTTTATTGGGTAAGCAAGCTATTGATGACGACTCTAACCAAGTTGGTCAAATGCTAGGCGCTTTACTTGGTGCAGGTCAGGGTACTTTTGCTTCAGAAGTAAAAGTAGATGGCGACAAAGTTCAGGTAACACGTGAAATTGACGGTGGTTTACAAACTGTTGAGCTTGCACTTCCTGCAATCATCACCACTGACTTACGTTTGAATGAGCCACGTTATGCGGCACTTCCAAACATCATGAAAGCACGTAAAAAACCGCTAGACACCAAATCTCCTGCAGATTATGGCGTTGCAACAGGTTCTAAGCTGAAAACTGTAAAAGTTGAAGCACCTGCTGAGCGTAAAGCGGGCGTACAAGTGAAATCTGTAGATGAGCTTGTAGAAAAATTGAAAAACGAAGCGAAAGTGATCTAATACAGAAGGATAAAAATCATGAGTATTTTAGTTATCGCTGAGCACGACAATAAAGCACTAAATGGTGCAACATTAAACGTTGTTGCTGCAGCTCAAAAAATCGGTGGTGATATCACTGTATTGGTTGCGGGTTCTGGTGCACAAGCAGTTGCAGACCAAGCAGCTAAAGTTGCAGGTGTAAGCAAAGTATTACTTGCTGACGATGCAGCTTATGCAAACCAATTGGCTGAAAACGTAGCAAAACTTGTTGCAGAATTGGGCAAAGGTTATAGCCATATCCTTGCTGCTTCTACAACAACAGGTAAAAATATTTTACCGCGTGCAGCTGCGCTTCTTGATGTTAGCATGATCACAGACATCGTCGCTGTAGATTCTGCAAAGACATTCAAGCGTCCAATTTATGCAGGTAACGCGATTGCAACTGTAGAATCTTCAGAAGCGATTGTGGTAGGTACTGTACGTGGTACAGCATTTGACCCAGTGGCTGCAGAAGGTGGTTCGGCTGCGGTTGAAGCTGCGACTGTGACAGGTGATGCAGGTATTTCTAAGTTCGTTTCTGAAGAAATTGTGAAATCAGAGCGTCCAGAATTAACTGCAGCACGTATTGTAGTTTCTGGTGGTCGTGGTGTAGGTTCTGGTGAGAATTATCACAAAGTACTTGATCCATTAGCAGACAAACTTGGTGCAGCACAAGGTGCATCTCGTGCAGCAGTAGATGCAGGCTTCGTACCAAACGACATGCAAGTTGGTCAAACAGGTAAAATTGTTGCACCTGATTTGTATATCGCTGTAGGTATCTCGGGTGCGATCCAGCACTTGGCAGGTATGAAAGACTCTAAAGTGATCGTTGCGATCAACAAAGACGAAGAAGCGCCAATCAACGCAGTAGCTGACTACTGGTTAGTGGGTGACTTGAACACTGTTGTTCCAGAATTGGTTTCTAAAATCTAATTACTGAACACAGTCTATAACGCCTCTATGTGAATAACATAGAGGCGTTTTTTATTGTCTTTTTTTAATTAAGATGCAGTGATTGGTTTTAAGTACATTATGTGAACTTAGCGTATATGTGGGTACATATCGAGCAAGTATATGTTGAAGATATTTTGACGTGACTCTTAAAAATATGAAGCACTTTTGTTTCTTGGGTGTGAATATTTTTTTGCCTAAAAAATCACCGTTAAATTTAAGTAAATTAACAAGATTAAGATCATCTCTAAAGCACAAAAACACAGGCGTATATGCTATAATTTTTCGCTAGATTTTATTTTTAGCCTGCATTTCAGGCTAATCATTTGCAAGTTTTACGACATATAAAATGCAAGCAAAATTTGTTTGCAGAATAAGGAGTATGCATGAGCGTATCGGAAATTAGACCGATTGCCATTGAGGATGAACTCAAGCACTCGTATTTAGACTATGCGATGAGCGTGATTGTGTCACGTGCGCTGCCAGATGTACGAGATGGTCTAAAACCTGTGCATCGTCGTGTGCTATTCGCAATGCACGAATTGGGCAATGACTACAACAAAGCTTACAAAAAGTCTGCCCGTGTAGTCGGTGACGTCATCGGTAAATATCACCCACATGGTGATTATGCAGTTTACGAAACGATTGTTCGCATGGCGCAAGATTTCAGTTTGCGTTATCAATTGGTCGATGGTCAGGGTAACTTCGGTTCGATTGATGGCGATAGTGCTGCAGCTATGCGTTATACCGAAGTCCGTATGCGCAAACTTACCCACGAATTGTTGGCCGATTTAGAAAAGGACACCGTCGATTGGGAAGATAACTACGACGGCTCTGAGCGTATTCCTCAAGTAATGCCAACTCGTATTCCAAACCTATTGGTCAATGGTGCTGCAGGTATTGCGGTGGGTATGGCGACCAATATGGCACCGCATAACATGACTGAAGTGGTGCATGCATGTTTGGCTTATGCAGACAACCCAAATATTTCAATTGAAGGGCTAATGGAACATATTACTGGTCCAGACTTCCCTACAGGTGGCATCATCTACGGTAAATCAGGCATTGTCGATGCTTACCGTACAGGCAAAGGCCGTTTGCATATTCGTGGTAAGTATCATTTTGAAGAAGATCAAAAGTCTGGTCGTACCACCATCGTCTTTACTGAAATCCCTTATCAGGTCAATAAAGCCAAAACCATTGAGCGTATTGCTGAACTGGTAAAAGAGAAGAAACTCGAAGGTATTTCAGAACTACGTGATGAGTCTGATAAAGAAGGGATGCGTATTGCAATTGATCTGAAGCGTGGTGAAAACGCTGAAGTGATTGTGAATAACCTATTCTTGAATACACAATTAGAAAACTCATTCAGCATCAACATGGTTTGCCTAGACAATGGTCAGCCAAAATTGATGAACCTGAAAGATATTATTGCGGCATTTATTCGTCACCGCCAAGAAGTGGTGACCCGCCGTACCATGTTCGAGTTGCGTAAAGCACGTGAACGTGGGCACATTTTAGAAGGCTTAACCGTCGCATTGGCCAATATTGATGCCATCATCGAAACCATTAAATCTTCTGCAAATCCAGCCGAAGCGCGTGAGCGTTTACAGGTAGGCGAATGGGCAGCAGGCGGTGTAGTCGCATTATTAGAAAAAGCTGGTTCAGTTTCTGTACGTCCAGACGAAATTGAAGGTGAAGATCCTAACCGCCCATTTGGTTTAGATGGTCAGGTGTATCGTTTATCACCTGCGCAAGTGACCGCAATTTTAGAATTACGTTTGCATCGTTTAACAGGTCTAGAACAAGACAAATTACATGCAGAATATTCTGAAATTTTGGCACAAATTGCTGAATTAACTGCAATTTTGAATGACTTTAATCTTTTGATGGGCGTGATTCGTGAAGAATTGGCGCAAGTTTTGCAACAATATGGCGATGCACGTCGTACTGAAATTGTAGAATCTCGCATTGATTTCTCGCGTGAAGATTTAATTCCAGAAGAACAAGTGGTACTGACAGTTTCACAAACAGGTTATGCAAAAACTCAGCCATTATCAGATTACGCAGCACAGCGTCGTGGTGGTCGTGGTAAATCTGCAACGTCGATGAAAGAAGACGATTATGTGCAGCATTTAATCGTGACATCTAACCATGCAACGGTGCTGTGCTTTACCGATGTGGGTAAAGTTTACCGTCTGAAAGTGTTTGAAGTGCCACAGGCATCGCGTGGTGCGAAAGGTCGTCCAATGGTGAACTTGTTGCCGTTAGATGCCAACGAAACCATCACCGCGATTTTACCTGTCATTGATGCGCCGAAGAAATTTACTGAGCGGTTGGCAGACTTCCGTAGCTATGTGAAAGCCAATGCGGCACATCTACAAACCAACGCAATCATTGCTGCACATTATGCAGAATTAGAAGCTGCCTTTGCTGAATTAGCAGATGGTGATGATTTATCTGATGCATTGCGTGTGCAATTGAAACAATTGGGTGTAGAGCTTTCTGCAACCGATTTAGACGATGAGATCATTGCAGAATTTGCATCACAAGCAGAAGCCTTGCGTAAAAACTTTTATGTCTTTATGGCAACGGCATCAGGTACAGTGAAACGTGTTGAATTGGAACAATTCAGTAACGTACGTTCGAATGGTTTACGTGCCATTGAATTGAATGAAGAAGACACTTTAATTGGTGTTGCAATTACCGATGGCGAACAGCAAATTATGTTGTTCTCCAATGAAGGTAAAGCGATTCGTTTTGCTGAAACCGATGTACGTTCAATGGGTCGTGCGGCCAAAGGCGTACGTGGTATGCGTGTCAGCTTCGGTTCAGCACAAGTTGAAGATGTCGAAGATGTAGAAGTCGATGGCGATGATGAAGACAGTTCAGATTCAGCACTCATCAGCCGTATCGTATCGCTAGTCGTAGTACCAGAAACAGGCGAAGTTTTGTGTGCTTCGGCGAATGGTTATGGTAAGCGTACACCTGTAGACGACTTCCCAACCAAAAAACGTGGTGGTAAAGGTGTGATTGCCATTAAGACCTCTGAACGTAATGGTGAATTGGTCGGTGCAGTTGCTATTGATGAAAGCAAAGAACTGATGCTGATTTCTGATGGCGGTACATTAGTGCGTACTCGCGCTTCTGAAGTGGCGCAAACAGGTCGTAATGCACAAGGTGTACGTTTAATCCGCTTGGGTGAAAACGAAACACTGGTGGGTGTAGAAGCGATTGAAGCTGTTGAAGAAGACGAGTTTGTTGAAGCGATTGAAGGTGCAGAATCTTTAGTGGCTGAAACGGATGCAGTTGCTGAAACTGAGCAAGTGGAAAAAGACGGTGAAAATTCAGTAGAAGAATAAGTTTTTTACTGATAAAAAGGGCGCTTCGGCGTCCTTTTTTATAAACGTTGACTGCATAAGGGTAAGCGATGAAAACCAAATTAATGTTGTTGGCAGCAGCGGTTGCATTGAGTGGCTGTAATTCAATGGACAATATTCCAGATCCGAGTCCTGAACAGGAAAAGGCGGCACAGCTAGCCTATGAGGAGTTGCGTGATGGGAAGTATGACGAGTTTTTGGATCAGTTAGAGCCGCAGTTGCAAACCCAGTTTAAGGACAATGAAAAGCTGATGAAACGCTTTTCACGTTCAATTCCTCAAGGTGAATACAAGTCTAAGACTTTAATGACCAAAGAGATTGAAGAAGCAACCGATCAGCTTGGGCAATATAAGGTCAGCTATGAAATTGCCTATCCAGAAAATCTGGTTCAGTATGATGTTAGTTTTGACAAGCCGAATGGTAGCAACAAGATTCATAATTTCAATATTCAAGTCTTTGGCGAATCGGGTAAATAAGTGGAATAGGAGCATTGCTATAATGCTCTATCTGCTTTGATGACCAGAAATTAAACGTCGATAAGCCAAAAAAAAGCACAAGCTACCGATCATTCCAAGATAGAGCAATTTAGGCAAGATCAGTGTTGTAGGCACACCCATCTGATTGAGTTGAATAAACATCTGCACAATTTGGGTAGAGGGCAGGATTTCGCCAACGACTTGCATCCAGGTGGGCATGGCAGCATGCGGCCAGGCCGCACCAGATAAAAAGAACAGTGGAATAGAAGTGAATACAATGACATGCCCCGCACGTTCCGGCAGATCCAGAAAACTAGCAAATAAGCAGGTCATGCCAATTATCGTGTAGATAAAAACCGCAACAGCCAGCAGCATCCCGAGCAGGTTGCCACCGCGCGGATAATCAAATAGCCAGAAGCTAAAGCCGAATAAATAGAAACATCCCAGACAACCAATGGTGAAGACCGCTAAACACATCCCAATCAATGCATTTGTGTTTAATTCTATTTTTCTTTCCCGATATACCAAAATCAGCATACTCAAACCCAAAAGAATGGTTTGGTGGATAATTAAAGGTGCAACCGCAGGAAAGACATAGCTGCCATAGCCGGACAGCGGATTAAATAAAGGAATTTGATGCACAGAAAGGGCAGGTGAAAAATCCGAGACCTTGCCAAAGCGTTCAGTATAATCTGCCAAAGTTTGCTCAACTGATGTGGCTAAGCCCAGACCAATTTGTTTGGTTACTAAAAAGTTGGCTGTACTTAAATACAGGCCAATGCCACCTGTTTCACCATGCCTTAAGCTTTGCGATAAATTGTCTGGCAGAAGTAAAATACCATCGGCTTTTTGTGATTCCACCCATTGTTTGGCCTCGGAAAAATTGCCGGTAATCGCCTCAATCTCCACATTGGGGCTTTGTGCCACTTGACCAATAATACGGGTGCTTAAGTTACTTTGTTCTTCATCGACAATAATAATCGGTAAGGCTTCAGCCTGCTGTGCCTGATAAGCGGTTGGATAAAAAAAGCTGTAAAACAAGACGGATAGAATAAGCGTGGTAAAGATCGTGCCGTGACTGACAATATCCTTAAAGCTTTGCAGATAGTAAAACCAGAGGGATTTCATTGGACTGCTCCTTTAACTATTTTTTTAAGAAACAGATAAGCCAGCAGAGCGTAAACTAGGGCATAGATCAGCAGCATGAATCCAGCTTGCAGTGAAATATGCAATGGACTACCAATCACCCATTGTTCAGTTTGTAATTTGGCATAGGGCGTAAACGGAATAATATTGGACCAGAACTGGGTGAATAGGGGCGCATTATTTAAAGGTAAAGTCACACCGGCAAAACTTAAAGATGAACCACCATAGACCGCAATGATGCCAAAAGATTTACTTAAATCTTTGGTTGCCAGAACCACTGCACTGCTTAAAAATGCATAAGCGCTATATAGCAGAAATTGTGCCGATAGAATCAGAGCGAGCGAGCCGGCAACAAACCAGCCGCGAATTTCAATCAGCCAGAACATCCAGATCCAGGTCCATAGACTAAAAATAGCCACATAGATCAGGTTCTTAGACAGCAATGCCATCCAGATGGATGAGTTGCTAATCCAGCTTGTTAAGGTCTGCCGCTTCAGTTCCTGACCGACGGAAAATGCCACACAACAACACAGCAGTAAATGCAGAATTGCCGGAATGACATAGGGTTCCAGATAGAATTCATAATTCAGCTGCGGATTATACAGCGGAGATATTTTAATATGCGGTGACGGTGCTTCGAGAGAGGGGAGTCGGTTGCCCAGATATTGCTGTCCGCTAAATTCAGCGAGTGCTTGTAGGGTACTGACCAGCATGGCCGAGGAAATGGTATTTCCAATACTGAAATAACTCTGGTTAAAAGCAATACTGATGTCAGCATCCTGGGCACGAACCAGACGTTGCTCGGCACCGCTTGGAATATGGATATAACCCCAAATTTTATTTTGATTTAACAGGCGCTCAATTTCAGCTGTTTGTTCCGACACCGTAGCAATTTTAAGAGTATGATTCAGCGCCACATGTTGATAAATGCTTTGACTCAGCGCACTCTGGTCTTGATCAATAATCGCAATCGGTAAATGATCCGATTTCCCTTGAGCAAACATGCTGCTGAATAAAATAATCACCAGTGCAGGTGCCAGCGTGACCAGACACAGATCCCATTTTTCGCTGAGCAAATAGCGCAGTTCGCGCCATATACCCGTCCACATTATCGGGTCTCTTTCAGTTTAAATAACACGCTCATCCCGACTTTCAGTTCAGAAATCGCTGGTGTGGGTACAAGATGCAGCTTAAAACTGCGCACATCATAACCGCCGGTTTGACGTGTGGTCTTAATGGTGGCAAATTCACCTTCAGCACTGATCTGTCTAATTTGAAAAGTGGCGGTTTTATCTAGGGCGGGAATATAACCTTCAATACTGCTCATTTTCTGAAATGGGGCATATTGGTCTTCACGAATATTCAGGCTCACCCACATTTGATCTTCAATCAGGCTGACCACAGGGACTGCGGTGGCTACCAGCTCCGAGACTTTGCCATAGGTTTTAGACACCGTTCCGTTTACAGGTGCTACTAATTGGGTTTCTGCTTCTAAAGCATTGGCTTCATCCAGCGCAGCCTGGGCAATATCTACTTGTGCATCGGCAGAACTTTTTTGCTGCGAGGTGCTGCCACGTTTGGCACGTGCGTATTGCTGATACGCTGCTTCTGTCATTTGCGCCGCTGATTGACTGGCTGCATACAATTCATCACGGCGCTGGCGTGAAATCACACCTTCCTTCAATAAATTTGCACCACGCTCATAAGAAACTTTGGCTAAATTTTGCTGTGCTTTCAGCGATTGCCAGTTGGCATACAGGCTGGCGATATTTTCTTCTTGCGAGCCACGTTCAGCAGTCGATTGTAAGGCCAGCGCAGATTGTAAAGCCGCTGCGGCTTGCTGTTTTTTGGCCTGAATTTCCGGGCTGTTTAAGCGCACCAGCACATCGCCTTTTTTGACTCGCTGACCTTCTTCTACATAAATTTCTTCAATACGGCTTGGCACTTTGGTCGCCACCTGAACTGTTTCAGCTTCTACACGACCCTGCAATTCAAGCGGAGCCGGTTGGTAGCTTTTCCATAATCCAAATGCGATGACTGCCAGCAGAACTGGAATCAGGGCGAGCAATAAATATTTTTTCTTTTTAGCGATTTCAGGAGCTTGTTGTTGCTCGGTCGAAGTCGTCGCGTTGTTTTCTATTTCAGTTTTTGTTTCTACCTGTTGCGCAGGCGATTTTTCTGTATCGCTGGATGAAGCCACTTCATTCACAGGATCATTGGGTTTTTGATCTTCGTTCATGTTCGGCTCCATTAGCGAATATAGTGAGTGTTGGTATGTTGGATGTAGTTCGGAAATTCTGCAATCGAGCCATGGCTTTGTAATAGTGTGGCCAGTGACATCACATATTTGTAAGCATTCAAGGCAGTTTCGGCTCGTAGTCCGCTCAGCATATTTTGTGCATCGATGACCTGTATGGCGGTGCCCATATCTTCTTTAAAGGACAATTCTTGGATGCGTAAATTTTCCTGTGCGGCTTTCAAATTTTGTGCCAGAAGTGCATCACTTTGCTGTGCGCTGAGTGCTTCGCTATAAGATTTATAAATCAGATTTTCAATTTCCTGCTGGGTGCGTGCAGTAAGCAGTTCTGTTGCAGAGCGTTTGAGTTCGGCAGCCTGAATATTCTTGTTTTTATCGATCCCGGAAAACAGGTTATAGCGTGCGGCAACCCCGACAATCCAGTTTTCATTTTGATCCAGACTATATTCGCCAAAAGCAAATACATTTGGTTTTTTCGCTGCTTGCTGGGCTTTCACATTGGCTTGGGCCAATTGGGTATCCAGCTGCATTTTTTGAATCAGCGCAGAGTTCTGACTAAAAGTTTTTAGCAGATGATTTAAGGCCTGTGGCTCGGTTTTATTGACAAATAAAGGCGTCGAAAGCTCAGTGATGCTACTTTCCTGAAGCAGATTATTCAGCTGGAACAGCGCAGCATTCAAATTGGCCTGCGTATTTTGCTGGCTGCGCTCGGCATTATTACGTGCCACTTCAAATTGCATACGCTGGCCTTTACTGATAAAACCTTGCTGTTCCATTTTTAAGGCATTGCGATAATGCTGCTGCATGGCATTCAGATTAAACAGCGCAGCTGCATGCAATTGCTTTTGGAGCTGCACATTAAAATAACTTTGAATCAGTTCAAAACGCTGCGTATCTTGCTGCTGTTTGTTGCTGAGCTGACTACGACCGACCTGAATATTGGCAATTTCTTTGGCACTACGGGTGAGGCCTCCAGTATATATTGGCATAATCACGGAAACAGTGGGGCGAATCACCTGATCTTCAAGGATGACATTAGACGTATCCGGAATCAGACCAACTCCGCTATGAATAGTATTGTTAAGTCCATCACGCAGTGGATCGGTAATACCTGCAGGTAGATCCACGCCATTACTGGCCTCCCACTCATTAAGCCGGCCATTCACGCCTTGAGAGAGTGAATTCTCCAGATTATTTTTAAATTGCTTTAATGGAATATCGACTTCACTGTGAAAGGCATAGGCACGAACATTCAGGTCGACACGTGGCAGACCTACGCCTTTTACTGCTTCAGCTTCAAGTTTTGAAGCCTGTTCCAGACTTTGATAGGCTTGGCTGCTATAAGAATTTTGCAACAACTGACGTTCAGCATCCTGAAAGCTGATGCTCTGTGCATGAGCAAAGCTGCCATACATCATAGATGCAAGCAGATTTAAACCCCAGACAAGCTGTCTTTTATTTTTCTTTAAGTTCATAAAGTCGCTAAACTGATTTAAAGCCGGTAATGTTATCCCGCTAGTATAAATCAAAGGTTCGCAGATAGAACTAGTGTAAAGTTATAGTATTGTTTCTTGTACATTTGTCTATAAAAAGCACGCTTATGCGTCCTCTAATCTTCTTTTTTTACCTTTTCTTTTTAAATAGCGTTTTTTAGCTACTTTTTCTCTATATTCTTTTAAAAGTCTTGGATTTTTTGCGATTAATTCATCCATATTGCTTTTTCCCCCCTCGAAATTCAGGATGTTGCTCTCGCATTTTTTTACATTCACTCTTTTCTCACCAGATTTTAAAGAATAAATAAAGCTTGCTGAAGCATCTCTACGTAAAACTTCTTCTTTAAATAAAGGGGTGGCAATAGATCTCTTGCGAAAGTTAATTTAAGAGCATCCAATTCACCATTCCAGCAATTAAATTCATTCTTAGACCAAATCGTTTCCGTCTATTTCTATGGCGTTCTGTTAATATCCGAAAATGTTTAAGTTTGCCGTTGATATGTTCAATTGTGATCCTACGCCGACTGATTTCTTGGTTGATCTGTTTTGCTATTTGGGGTAATGATAAATTGTTAGGTTTCTTGATTGGAATGAGTAACTTACTCTTAATCTGATGAAATCCTTTATAGGCTAAATCTGCCATGATATAAGGATAAATAATCATCTCCTTCAAATGCTTACGCGCAATGTTCAGATCGTGTTTTCTGCCATCTTCAATCTGTATACTTACAATTTGCTTTAATTGGGGGTTAAAAATGACCTGTGTTTTTAGCGTATGTTTCTTCTTTTTACCACTATAGAATTTTCTTTGTTTTTTTGGGACGCTCAATTTGTGACTCAGTAACATCAACGATTACATAATCCCCCTCATTAAACTTTTGATTCCTTTTCGGCAATGCGAAAATCCGTGATTGAATCAGAGCATTTTCAACTTTCTGAATCGTACGATTCACATTACTTTCAGCTAGGTTATAGTCGGCGGATAACTCAATTTGAGTTCTATAACAGCGTAAGTAATTTAAAGTTAACAACAATTGATCCTCTAAACACAACGAATGAGGTCTTCCAGATTTTTTCTTGGCAAGTTCAGCATGTTGTAACACTGATACCATTTTTAAGAATAATGGACGAGGAACTCCAACAAGTCGTTTAAATTCTTCATCATTAAATCTTGTTAAATTTTCATATTTCATGAGATGAGTATAAACAATTTTTTACTTTCGCAAGAGGTCTAATATTAGTGAAAAAATAATTAGTTTTATAGCTAATCATAGATTTCAAGATATTTTGAGGTAACAAAATTACAGGTCCAACAACTTTATTAGGCCCCCAAGGAGCGTGAGGAAGTGAAAATTTTGATTTTTTCCATTCGTTATCGATTGCACAAAAGAAATGAATAGCCTCTTTTGTTTCAGTCGTTTCTATACCTAATTTTTCACATTGTTCTAATGTATATTCTGCAAAATGTTTAAAGCAAATATTAGGGTTTGTTGACAATTCGTCTATGTTTGCGGCAACGCATATTTTTTAGCTGCTATAAGGCATGGGACAGGAAATTTAGTCATTTTAAATGACTGGCACATAACGCAATAGCAGCAAAAAATATGCTCGCCCTGAAAGGCTGTGGCTAAAACTTTCTCAGATTGCGTTATGAAACTTAGCAATAATCTCGCTATTCCTTGCGTTTCATGCCAGATCTGCTCAGTTTTAGCCTACAGCGCAAGCCATTTATGAAATGTCAACAGACCCTAGTCGTTATATCTGAAATAGTGTCCGGACCTATACCATCTGCAACTAATATTAATTCTTCAAGATCTTCTAATAAGCCTGTCTGAGCTGCCTGAGAAGACTTTAAGCATGTGAGTATATATTCAACTTTAATATCGTGTGATCCTTTGCCATTTACTCCTTCTTTAGTTGCACCAATGCCAGTATATTTGGGCTCAGGAAAATGGGAGCATAATTTTCTTGCTTTAATTTCATCTTTTTCTTTAAGAGCTTCCATTAAACATTTCATAAAATTTTGCTGAGTAGTCAGAGCAGACTTGGAATGTATGTTCTCACAACGAGTTAAATAATAACTATCAATGTATAAGCGAGTATCTGTTTCCAGATTAGGGTCAAAGAAGTCAACTTCAAGTAAATTTTTATCTACCTTAAAGTGATTGAGGAATGTTGTCATTGTTTATTTCTCCTTTAATATTTATTTAAAATATCATTTAATTAGGAGTAGTGGGTGGTTTTTTTGATCAATTTACGACAGATATTGTCGCACACATTTCAACCTCTTTTTTTGATTTAGTAAATTTATCCCTCGAATCTACATTGATTTTTTGACTCTATCTTGGCTCATAGATTGAAATAATTTTGTGCAAGACCCTGCCAGATATGGTTAAATGCCATCATTTTATTGTGTTTCACTCTGAAAGGAAAAATCATGCGCGCGTACAACTTCTGTGCTGGTCCTGCAGCATTACCGACTGCCGTACTTGAAAAAGCTCAAGCTGAAATGCTTGACTGGCATGGCAAAGGTCTTTCGATCATGGAAATGAGCCACCGTAGTGCCGACTATGTTGCCATGGCTGAAAAAGCGGAAGCAGACCTGCGCAAACTCATGAATATTCCTGAGAACTACAAAGTATTGTTCTTGCAGGGTGGTGCATCGCTACAATTCTCTGCGATTCCATTGAATTTGTTGGGTAAAAACAACAAGGCAGATTATATCCACACGGGTATTTGGTCTGAAAAAGCCTTAAAAGAAGCGCAGCGCTATGGCGATATTCATGTCGTTGAAGCGGGTATTCAGATTGAAGGTAAGCATGCCATTAGCGAACAAAGCCAATGGAACTTATCTGCCGATGCTGCCTATGTGCATTATGCAGATAACGAAACAATTGGTGGTTTGCAGTTTGCCAATATTCCAGAAACAGACAAACCGTTGGTATGTGATTTCTCATCAAGCATTTTATCTGCACCTTTAGATGTATCTAAATTTGGTCTGATTTATGCAGGTGCGCAAAAAAATATTGGCCCAGCAGGCTTAACCATTGTGATTGTACGTGAAGATTTGCTTGATCAAGCCAAGCCTGAAATTCCAAGCATTTTGAAATATTCAGCACAGGCAAAAAATGATTCCATGGTGAATACACCTGCAACTTATGCATGGTATTTGTCTGGTTTAGTGTTTGAGTGGTTATTGCAAAACGGTGGTGTAGATGCGATTCATCAAGCTAACCTAGAAAAAGCGAAATTATTATACGGTTATATCGATTCAAGCGATTTCTACGCGAATCCAATTTATAGCGCAAACCGTTCAATTATGAACGTTCCGTTTACTTTGGCTGATGCCGCACTGGAAAAACAATTCTTGCAAGAAGCTGAAGAAAACCGTTTGTTGAACTTGGCAGGTCACCGTTCTGTAGGTGGTATGCGCGCAAGTATTTATAATGCAGTGCCATTAGATGGCGTACAAGCTTTGGTTAACTTTATGGATGACTTTGCAAAACGTCACGGTTAATTGATAGTAGTAAAAAGCAAAAACCCAGCTGAATTAGCTGGGTTTTTTTTATAGAAATAGGTGAAAAGTCATAGAGGCTTGTTGATGAGTGAAACTCAGAACACAAAATAGTGTAAGCCGTAGGCGGAGAGCAGCATGCCTAATGCAAAAAATAGGCAAGACATCGGGTCGAGCTGATAGCGTTGCTCAAGTTGATGTTCTACATGCTGTAAGTTTTCTTCTTGCACGATTTTCATAGATATTATTTTCCGATGATCTATTTATCGTTAAATATTTAAATACGGCTATATTTTTAGCATAAAAAATTGATTAAATAAAGTACTAATTTTATTTTAAATATAATATCTGCCAATAATGAATTAATTCTGTGTTGATTTTTTAAATCCGCACCACTCAAGGCTTTCAGATTATCTACGGTGCTTGGTGCAGATGTTTGGGTTTTAAAATAACTTATCCACATATTCGATTTAAAATATGGCTGATTTTGAATTTATAATAAATTTAAAGCTGTGGATAACTGCGTTTTTTTGAATTTAAAATGCTTAAATAAGCATCAATATATTCATACTATCAATAGCACGCTTTTAACAATCAAAAATTGATTATAAGCCATCAGTGAAATAAGTATTGAAAGTTCCTTCTCCCTGAGGAGAAGGCGAGGATGGGGGGATGATGAATATGAATTTATTATTTAGACAGCTACTTTGAGGTTTATTTTTAATAAACTACTGTTTTATATTGTGAATATTGGCTTGAATCCAAATATTGCCACGAATGTATTGTCCAATTTCAAAGTTTTGGTGCGCAGGATTTTTAGTTGCAAGACGAATTAAAATCGCAGGCTGATTTTCATCATGAATTAGAGTGACATCATAAACAGTATAGGCTTGATTCATGAATTCAAAACTGGTTTTACCAACAACATTGCCCTGAAACCAAGCTTCATCTTCCTGACCGATATTTTCGCCATATAAATATGCGACCATTTTAGAAAAATCCACCGTTACAGGTGCTTTGTCATCTTCGGACTTAGGTTGCCATGCGTCAATTTGTTCTTGCAGATTGGCAGGTGCAACACCATCATTGGCTGCTAAAATATCATTCAGCGCACGATGGTGTTTAATTGACGCAGGATCATCGACCACCAATTGTTCGCCTTCAGCAACAGCTTCAAGTTCATACGCCCATGCGTTTAAATGCACCCAGTAGGTTTGATCTTTTTGGTATTGTTGATGGTTGACGCTGTATAAACTGTCAAAAGCATAGACAATACTGTTGTTGCCTAAATTGAGTCGAAGCACCGCTTGAGTGTTAGATTTGCAGCTAATGATACGTTCAATTTTAGCTTCAACTTTGTAAGGACTTTCAAAGCAAGGGAAAGCCGTTTTTACAGCTTGTGGTTTGTTATTTTCAACCGCAATCACTTGTGTCAATTGAATTGCCTCTTTGCTTGGGCCTTGAATCAGCCATGTGCTTTGATCCATTTCTGCTTCTTGGCGGCATAAACCCATTGGCATAATTGGTGCATCTAGAGCCAGTCCTAACCATTTTGGAACTTCGGTGCAGGGTTCATCCGTGAGTAAATTCCAATGTTCGACATGGCTGCCGAAGTTCTGATCTTCAATGCGGATGATTTCTGGTCTATTTTGATTGTTCATAAGCACTTTGAGATGTTGGGTTCTTTTCTTTACTCTTAGATCGAGGGTTATTTCGATTTTTCAAGTCTTTGGCTGAAATTTCATGTAATGCCACTGCATTTGTACAGATTGTGGACAGCGATGCAGCAGAAACAAAATCACATCCATCTACACTTTAGCATGCAATTCTGAGCATTTTAAACATACTGCAATGTAATGAGTTTGATACACTAGTCGCATATTATTATCAGGGTTGCACAGTGCTGCCATTTAAACTTTGGGTTGATGCAGATGCATTACCTAAAATTCTAAGAGAAGTCATTTTACGTGCTTCAGATCGTTACCAACTTGAAGTCACTTTTGTTGCCAATCAATCGGTCGGGATTACGCCTTCGGTACGGATTAACTCTATTCAAGTGATGCATGGTGCCGATGCCGCCGATCAGGAAATTGTAGATCGCATGAAGGAACACGACATTGTGATCACGCAGGATATTCCACTAGCGGCACAAGTGATTGAAAAGGGCGGAATAGCGATTCATCCACGTGGTGAAATTTATACTGTTGCCAATGTGAAAGCGCGTCTGCATTTGCGTGATTTTATGGATACTTTGCGTGGTGCAGGCGTACAAACAGGTGGGCCAGCACCTATTTCAGAACGTGATAAACGTGAGTTTTCAAGTAGTCTAGATCAAACCATCCAAAAGCAAAAACGTAAAACTGCTTAATACGAGTCACGCATGCCTTCTAAAACCAATATTATGATGACCTATGCCTTATTGGTTTTCATTTGGGCAACAACGCCTTTGGCAATTGTCTGGAGTGTGTCAGATTTACACATGCTTTGGGCTTTGGTGCTACGTTTTTTCATTGCTTTGCCCTTAGCTATTATTTTATTGCTGCTGTTAAAAGTGAAATTTCCACATCATCTACAAGCGTGGCATAGTTATTTGGCAGGTTCGTTTAGTCTGATCGGTTCACAAATTTTCACCTACATTGCCACCGCTTATTTAAGCTCAGGCATTATCGCCCTGATGTTTGGTCTGCCCCCCATCATAGCAGGTTTGATTGGTCGTTTTGTGTTTCAGTTGCATTTGGCACGTATTCAATGGATCGGAATGACAGTGTCCATTTTAGGGCTTGGCATCATCTGCTTTGGCGGCGAAACACAGCATGTGCATCCTCTGGGTATTGTTTTAATGCTGTTTAGTGTATTGACCTACACCATGTCTATTTTCTGGGTGAAAAAAGTTAATGCGCAAGTTGAACCTGTAGCACAGGCAACTGGCTCGATTTTGGTATCAACCATTGCGGCTTTATGTATTGTGCCGTTTATTTGGCAATATGTACCGACTAGTTTGCCGAGTCTTAAATCTATCGCAGCTTTACTTTATACCGTGATCATGGCTTCTTTGATTGCAATGTTCTGTTATTTTAAATTGGTGCAGAATATTCAGGCGACCACCTTATCTTTAACCACCGTCATGACGCCAATGATTGCTTTGTTGATTGGTGCTTTATTCAATCAAGAAGCTTTATCGGTCATGGTATTTGTGGGCGCTTTGGTTTTATTGTCAGGCTTAGTGCTGTATTTTTATCGTGATCTTAAAGCAAGTCGGGCATTGGCTTAGAAAATCAAAACACCATCCTAACGATATGCAAAGATGGCGTTATCCACGTGATTTTATATACGCGAACATGCAGAAATGATTTATTTTATTTCTGAGATTATGCTTGTTTTAAAGCAACGGCTTCTGCAAGTTTGACGCGATCTTGAGGGTGTAGAGTAATAAAATACGCCCCAGTACGATATTGTCCATTTTCTTCTTCACGGCTGTAAACCACTTGCGCGGTTGCGGCTATATGGAAAAATTTTTCAGGATGGCTGAGCGTGACATGAATATAACTGCCCGTGTTTAATTCACGTTCACTATAAAAACTGAAACCACTTTCTGAAAAATTGACCTGTTCAGGGATAGGTAACATGCTTTGTACAATTGCATCGTATAAAGACCCTGTAATAAGGTTTAATTTTTGGTTGAATAAGGATAAGATTCGAGCAATTTGTTGATCTTTTTCAGTTAATTGTTCTAATTCGTAGTTTAATGCATGATCAAATTGATCTAATTCTGCGAGTAGTAGAAAATAACGCGGTAAAACAAAATTAGCATCGTAAGGGTCGTTCAGCGCAACATCGTCAGAAATGATCTGGTAATTGATTCTCAGGGCAGCATCAATTCGTGACATGACACGACGTTCAGACGCGACGCTTTGATGCTGTAAATTTTCCATAATGTATTACCTCGGACTTGATGGTATGTTTAAACCAATCTCGCTATATATAGGGTTGAGATATACGCGCGCTCGGCGCAGTAACCACTTTATTTCTTTTATTGCCTTAGTTTCGATGATCGGTCTAACTTTGGGTGTTGCCGTCCTCATTACCGTACTTTCGGTGATGAATGGTTTTGATCGCGAATTAAAAAATCGTGTCTTGGGCATGATACCTCAAGCCACTGTTTCATCAACACAAATTTTAACAAATTGGCCAGAACTTGCAACGAAAGTTGAGCAACATAAGCATGTTGTTGGTGCTGCACCATTTACGCAATTGCAAGGCATGTTGACTGCACAAGGGCAAGTGTCGGGCATTATGGTCACGGGAATTGAACCCGAATACGAAAAGAAAGTATCCATCATTCAAAACCACATGGTTGCAGGCAGTATCGACAATCTGAAAAAGGGTGAGTTCGGTATTGTTTTGGGCAAACAAATGACTGATGCCTTGGGTTTGGGTTTAAACGACAGCATTACCTTGGTTTTACCTGAAGCGACGCCATCACCTGCAGGCGTTGTACCGCGTTTTAAACGCTTCAAAGTGGTCGGTATTTTTAGTATTGGTGCAGAAGTCGATTCGATGATGGGATATATCGCCCTGAATGATGCTTCGACTTTGCTGCGTTTACCCGATGGTGCGCAAGGTGTACGCTTAAAACTGGATGATATTTTTGCTGCACCACAAGTATCTCGAGATATTGTGCAAGAGCTACCTGCCAACTTTTACGCTTCGGACTGGACTTATACGCACGGTAACTTGTTTAGCGCCATTCAAATGGAAAAGGCGATGGTGAGCCTATTGTTATTCCTAATTGTTTTGGTGGCTGCATTTAATATCGTGTCTTCTTTGGTGATGGTTGTGACCGATAAAAAATCGGATATTGCGATTTTAAGAACTTTGGGTGCATCACCAAGCACGATTACCAAAATTTTTATGGTGCAAGGTACGGTCATTGGGGTTATTGGTACGGTTTCAGGTGCAATCTTGGGGATTATTTTCGCGTCCAGTATCAGTGGCTTTATTGCATGGTTGAATAATGTATTAGGGCTAAACTTATTTGATGCCTACTTTATCAACTACTTACCTTCATATTTAAGATGGCAAGATGTGGTGGTGATTGTGAGCTTGTCATTAATTTTAAGTTTCTTGGCGACGATTTACCCTGCATTACGTGCCGCGAAAATTCAACCAGCAGAGGCATTGCGTTATGAGTAAGATTGTTCTGGAAGCCAAGCAAGTTTCTAAACACTTTACCGATGGCAAAACCACTGTTGAAGTGATTCGTGGTCTAGATTTACAAGTTCAGCAAGGGCAGTTTGTGTCGATTGTCGGAGCGAGTGGTTCGGGCAAAAGTACCTTATTGCATGTGTTGGGTGGTTTAGACCGTCCAAGCACAGGCGAAGTATTTTTACATGGGCAGCGTTTTGACAATTTAGGCGAAGCTGAACGCGGCTATTTGCGTAATCGATACCTCGGTTTTGTTTATCAGTTTCACCATTTATTGCCTGAGTTTAGTGCGCTTGAAAATGTGGCAATGCCGTTAATGTTACGTGCAGGCACAAATTACAAAGAGGTGAAGGCACAGGCAGACTATCTGCTTGAGCGAGTCGGTTTATCGCATCGTTTAACCCACAAACCGGGTGAGCTTTCTGGAGGGGAGCGTCAGCGTGTTGCGTTGGCACGTGCATTAGTAACAAAACCCGCACTCATGCTTGCCGATGAGCCTACTGGAAACTTAGACCGCAAAACTGCAGTTAAAATTTTTGAATTGCTGCGTGAATTACGCAGTGAATTTAACATGGCGATGCTGATTGTGACCCATGATGAAGAACTGGCAAAATCTGCCGATACCATTTTGCACATGCAAGATGGTGTTTGGGTAGATGCTTAGGGGCATAGCTCGTAAAGCCGCTCAAAAGCGATTGCGTTTAAAATAGCAATTGCTGGAATAAGATTGTTTTGTTGAAGCCCACTTCGGTGGGCTTTATGATGCATGCCAATAAAAATAATAAGTTTAATATTCATGCTGCAATTGATTGGTCTGGCTTGGGTGATTGGGATCGCCTGTGTCGGAATACGTTCTTCTTCTTTTCCAATACATTCATTGACTTCCATGCCTAGTGCAATGGTTTTACTGATTTTATGCAGTATCGTTGTGCAATACTTGTTGCAAGCTCGCTTATCTTCAATCTATTGGAAATGTTTGAATGTAGGAGTGGCAGGTGTTTTGAGTCTTGTTTTCGGTTTGATCTATGCGGATACGCAGATGCAGCAGCGTTTGCAATGGCGTGAACTACAACCTGAATTTGCTGAAGTCGTGGTTTATGTCAGACAGTTAAATCAGCTAAATGACAACAGCATTTCACAAAGGGTTGAGGTGTTAAACCGACATCCTCAAACAGTGACATGGTTAGCAACTTTAGCACAAACTCAGGTAGATCAAGAGCAAAATTTAGAACTTGGACACTATTACAAATTAAGTGGAAAAATTCGCCCTGCGCATAGTTATGCCACAGCAGGTGCATTTGATGTAGAGCGGTGGTATTTACAGCAAAATATTATGAGTGGTTTTCGAGTAGAGCAGATTCAGCCTATCTCGGCTGAACAAATTTATGCCATGGGGTTTACACAACATTGGCGTGCCCAACAGACGCTATGGGCAAAATTTCGATTATGGATTGAACAGCAGCGTTATCAAATTCGACTGTTTATTCAGCAGCAACCTTTGCATCATCAAGGTTTAATTCTTGCATTACTCACAGGAGATAAAAGCCTATTAGATGCAGAAACTGAAGCACAGTTTCAGCGTTTTGGAATTAGCCACTTATTGGCTATTTCAGGGCCACATGTGCTGATTTTTGCAGGCATGTTCTGTTGGGCATTACGTCAGCTGATTAGGTATTACCGTCCGCATTGGTATTTGTGGATGCCTAAACAATACTTGCTCATGTTGCCATTTTTAAGTTGTGTATTGCTGTATACCGCCTTTGTTGGTTTTGAAATTCCTGCCTTAAGAACCTTGCTCATGTGCAGTCTCGTTACAGCGATGCTGGTGATGAAGCAGAAGCTTCAAGGTTTTGCCTTACTTATTTATAGTGCTGCATTATTGCTATGGTTTGATCCTTTAAGTGTGCTGTCTGCTGCTTTTTGGCTGTCTTACGGGGCCTGTTTTATTCTACTGCGTATTTATCAGAGCTTGAGTGCGCAACCACGTATAGAGCTGAATCGTTGGCAGCAACTGAAACATGCCAGCAAAATTCTAATCGAGTCGCAATGGAAAATTTTTATTGCCTTATTTCCTTTGGTGATTGTGTTTTTTAAACAAGTGGCGTGGATTGCACCGCTTATTAATATCATCGCAATTCCATTGATTGGTATGCTGATCGTGCCTTTAGATGTTTTGGCAGGAATTTGCTTTTTTATTTTTGAACCCTTGGCGTCAATACTGTTTCAATTGAATGATCTAGCTATGGCTTTGTTGCGCTTGATTTTTCGGGGGATGGAAACCGTTTTTGTACCACGGTTACATACTTTGTCGATGTCTGCAGCGGTGTATGTCTGTCTATGTTTAGGCTTATTTCTGCTATTTTTACCACAATCGGTATTGCCTAAAACTTGGGCAATCTTATGTTTTGTTCCACTGATTATAGTCGATAGCCAACGACAACCATTTGAATTAACAGTACTCGATGTGGGGCAGGGACAAGCTTTATTTTTACGTTCAGGTCATTACAACATGATGATTGATGTGGGCGGTTCTTATGATGAAAGTAAGTTTAGTATTGGACAGCAAATTTTACGTCCATTTTTAGCGGTGCATGGTATTAAACAACTGGACTTGGTGGTTTTAAGTCATTTAGACCAAGACCATAGTGGTGCATTTCCTCATTTGCAAAATGAAGTCAATATTCAGCATGTCTTTGCCAATCAGACCGTAGATGTGGCAGTAAATAGCAAGTTTAATTTGTGTCAGCAAGGGCAACAGTGGTCTTTACCACATCAGGTACAGATACAAGTTTTATCTCCTAAACCGAGTCAATTACCCTATGCCGCACAGCAACAAAATGAGTTGTCATGTGTGTTGTATATTTCAGTGCCATCCGCACAGCCATATCAGCATTTTTTAGTGATGGGCGATGCAGGTTGGGCAACTGAATATCAATTGTTGCAGGAATATCCTGATTTAAAAGTAGATGTGTTAATTTTGGGTCATCATGGGAGTAAGTACAGTTCTGCCTATGATTTTTTAGCACATTTTAAACCCAAATTGGCCGTGGCATCTGCAGGTTTTGATAATCGTTATGGACATCCTAGTTCTTTAGTTCAGCAACGCTTGGCTGCGCTCAATATTCCGTTCATGAACACCATACAACAGGGCAGCGTACGTTTTTCTGTAGATGCACAACAGCGTATGCTTATACAGCCGTATCGGCAGCAGAAATTGTGGTTGCAGCGTTAGTTTGGTTCTGTGTCTGGGCACGTACAGCCTGCACATCTGCCAAGGCTTCTTGCACAGGTTTATGATAGACCCCGCGTAAATCTGGATGGGCTTTATAGCGTTTATAACTCCAGTGATAATGTGTAGGATAACGACGGATCAAATCTTCAATTGCACGGTGAATAATAGCTGTCCCTGCATTGGCATCACACTGATAAATGTGCTCATCTATCGCTTCGATATACATATCAAAGCCTTGATCTGCATTTCTTAACGCATATAAGAACAAAGCTTTTGCTTTAGTTTTCTGAATCAATTTGGCGCTTAAATTACTCGATTCCAACGGAATACCAAAAAAAGGAATCATCTCACCACCTATATTTGGGGTATGGTCTGGCAAAATGACAGTGGTTCCGCCTTGTTTGAGTGCTTTAAAAATTTGACGTACCCCAGATTCATCTGTTGGGACTAAATGTGCCTGTTCACGGCTACGTGCTTGGCGCACAAAATCATCTGCCGCAGGGTTTTTGACAGGTTTATACATGATGGTCATTTGCGTATATTGAGCGATCCACGCATTCATAATTTCCCAAGTGCCAAAATGCGGCACAATTAAGACCAAACCCTTTTGTGCAGCCAGTGCATCTTGTAATAGTTCTAAACCATGTACCTGATGGATTCTTTGAATATTTTTTTGATTGCTTGATCCCCAAATATGAAAAAACTCAAAATAAGAGGTCAGTTCGTTACGAATTGCTTGCTGGGTAATCTGTTCGCGTTGTTGTGAGTTCAGCTCAGGAAGCGCAATTTGTAGATTAAGCTCAATGGTTTGAGAGGTCTTACTCAAACGCAGAGTATTGACCAAAAAAGCCAAAGATTTTGCAAAAAGACGCGCAACAGTTAAAGGTTGTCGACTGACAAAATTAAGCAGGCGCGATAAAGCCGTTGTCGGTGCAGGTTCGGTCATAACGACAGCATCAATTGATAGAAAGGATAAAGATGTAAAATATTATAGGAGAAAATACAGGCTTTAGACAGTTTTTGCCAATTCCGTGTATATAATGGAGCAAATTTACTATTTTTTGGATTGTTTCATGTCCGATTGGCCACCAAAACCACAAAATGAATCACAACAAATATCTCCACAAGCACAGCAGCCCACAGGCAATGAGTGGAAACTATTAGAAAAAGCTGTTTTAGCTTCAGTTGAAGAACAACGTCGTGCACGTCGTTGGGGGATTTTCTTTAAGTTTTTAACTTTTGCTTATATATTTTTACTGTTGGTGATAATGGGCAAAGGGTGCAGTACCACGACCACGAATCCATCGGCAGCGAGTCCACATATCGCGGTGGTGGATATTGTTGGCACAATTGCATCTGATAAGCAAAGTGTGAACAGCAATGACACCATCAAGTCACTGAAAAAAGCCTATGAAAACAGCAACAGTCAGGCGGTGGTGCTAAATATTAATTCTCCGGGTGGTTCACCTGTGCAGTCAGATGAAATCTGGCAAGAAATTCAATATCTGAAAAAACAGCATCAAGGGAAAAAACTCTATGCCGTGATTGGCGATACTGGCGCTTCAGGTGCGTATTACATTGCTTCCGCTGCAGATGAAATTATTGTCAATCCATCAAGTTTGGTGGGTTCAATTGGCGTGATTATGCCAAATTATGGGCTGAGCGGTTTAATGCAGAAGATGGGTGTGGAAGAT
The DNA here is from genome assembly GCF_013417035.1 of Acinetobacter sp. YH16053. Lineage (NCBI taxonomy): Bacteria > Pseudomonadati > Pseudomonadota > Gammaproteobacteria > Moraxellales > Moraxellaceae > Acinetobacter > Acinetobacter sp. YH16053. The sequence continues at coordinate 112,522 of NZ_VPEP01000001.1, read as the reverse complement.
CGTACTATGACCTCAGGTGAAAATAAAGCCTTATTGTCGATGACACAACCTGTTGATCCTGAACAGAAAAAACATGTGCAAGCCGTATTAGATAATGTGCATGGCCACTTTATTCAAGCAGTGAAAGATGGACGCGGCGCGAAACTGAAATCACAAGATCCTGCGATTTTCTCAGGTCTGTTCTGGACAGGTGAGCAAGCCGTGACTTTAGGCATTGCCGATAAGATTGGCAGTTTAAATAGCCTGAAGCGTGATTTAAACCTAGATAAAACAGTGAACTATACCATTGAACACAGTCCTTTAGACTCTGTGTTGGGTCGTATGGGTGCAGCAGTGGGAGAGGGCTTTGCCACTTCTTTATCTCAACATATTCAGACTGAGCAAAACGTGAAATTACAATGAAACCACTGATTCATTTTGCGCATGCCAATGGCGTGCCATCGAAGGTTTATCAAAAACTGTTTGATTTACTTAAAGATGATTACGATGTGATTTACGTCCCTTTGTTGGGGCCAGATAAGCGTTATCCGATTGATAATCATTGGCAAAGCTTAACCCAACAAGTGATTGACAGTGTTGTACGTCAAGCTCAGGGACGTAAAGTGATTGCGTTGGGGCATTCTTTAGGTGCAGTGTTGTCGTTTCAAGCCTCTTTACAACGCCCTGAATTATTTGAACAAGTGATCATGCTTGATCCACCTTTAATTATGGGTAAAGCATCGGTGTTTTTACATTTTGCCAAAATGTTTAAGCTTAAAGCAGTAGATCAACTGTCGCCTGCATCTTTGTCTTTGCGCCGTCGTGATCATTGGGATAGTCGTGAGCAAGCAGCAGACTTATTGCGTCCGAAAGGTTTTTATCAAGATTTCGATGCCGATTGTTTTCAGGCTTATATCGAGCATGCTTTGACTGATGACCATGTGCGAGGCGGAGTACAATTGACCATTCCAAAAATGGACGAAGTCAATATTTTTAGAACCAATCCCTCACTGTGGTGGTTGCCGCAAGCAAAACTGCAAGTGCCGACAGAATTGGTGATTGCAAAAAAAGGGCCGTTCTTAAAAGCAGGTTTCCCACAAATTACCGCCAAGAAATTCAACATTGCTTATCAGGTGGTTGAAGGTGGACATATGTTCCCTTTAGAAAAACCTGAAGCGACGGTGCAGTTGATTAAAGATTTGATTCAAGCACAGCAGAGTAAAGCTGCTTCTGTTTAATTCAGTCTGAACCAAATACGAACCATAAAAAACGCCTGATCAACAGGCGTTTTTCGTATATATCAAAAGCTACATACTTAAAGAATATTTAAAAATTGCAAAACTGCACAGGTTGTTGTAACAGTTGTTGGCGATACATCACACCTTGCGCAGTGTGCTGAATGGTTCCGTTACAAATCCATTCAACCACTTGCGGATAAATCAAATGCTCCAACACATGCACACGGTTCGCCAAGCTTTCGGCATCATCGTGGATGTTTACTTGCAACACACCTTGTGCCAGTGCTTGACCTGCATCTAATTCAGCAGTGACATAATGCACGGTACAACCATGTAAAGTATCGCCTGTATTGAGTACACGTTGATGGGTGTGCATGCCTTTATAATGCGGCAAGAGTGAAGGATGAATGTTGAGCATTTTACCTTCCCAAGCATGCACAAATTTGGCACTTAAAATACGCATAAAGCCTGCGAGAACAACAAAATCAACATCCCAATCAAGTAATTGTTGATGCATGACATCATCAAATAATTCACGACTCGGATATTGTTTGTGCTCAATCACTGCAGTTTGAATCCCTGCTTGTTGAGCGCGTTGTAAAGCATAAGCATCAGGCTTATTGGAAATAACCCCAACAATTTGCCCTGAAAGATTGGCATCTATCAGGGCTTGTAAGTTACTTCCGCTGCCTGAAACGAGGACAGCTATTTTGATCATCTGAGTCAAATCACGCAAAAATTACGCGAATTTTTTCATCTGCGCCTTCAACGGATTCGGCGTTGTCTTGAATACGACCCATCACCCAAGCTTTTTCGCCAAGGCTGTTGAGAAGCTCAACTGTTTTGTCTGCATCGTTGGCATCTACAACAACAACCATACCTACACCACAGTTAAAGGTGCGATACATTTCAAACTGTTCTACACCGCCTTCACGTTGTAACAATTTGAACAGTTCTGGCCATTCCCAAGATGATTCGTCAATCACTGCTTGCGCACCATTTGGCAATACACGTGGTAAGTTACCTGGTAAACCGCCACCCGTAATGTGCGCCATAGCATGCACATCAACTTGTTTGCACAGTTCAAGCATTGATTTGACATAAATGCGTGTTGGTTCCATGGCAACGTCAGCCAGTGGACGACCATCAACCAGTTGAGTTAAATCAACATTTTTTACGTCTAAAATTTTACGAAGTAAAGAGTAACCGTTTGAGTGTGCACCTGAAGAAGCGACACCAATCAGAACGTCGCCAGCTTTTACTTTAGAGCCATCAATAATTTTGCTTTGCTCAACCACGCCCACACAGAAGCCTGCAAGATCGTAATCTTCACCTTCATACATGCCTGGCATTTCAGCAGTTTCACCACCTACAAGCGCACAGCCTGCAAGCTCACAGCCTTTACCAATTCCTGTAACAACATTGGCTGCAACGTCTACATTTAAGTGACCTGTTGCATAGTAGTCTAAGAAGAATAAAGGTTCAGCACCGCACACCAGCAAGTCATTTACACACATTGCCACCAAATCTTGACCAATTGTGTCATGGCGGTTTAGGTTCAACGCTAAACGTAATTTAGTTCCTACACCATCTGTGCCAGATACGAGCACAGGTTCTTCATAACCTTTCGGAATTTTACAAAGTGCGCCAAAGCCGCCTAATCCACCCATCACTTCAGGACGAGTCGTGCGCTTAGCGACAGATTTGATACGATCGACTAACGCGTCGCCCGCTTCAATATCGACACCAGCATCTTTATAGCTTAAACCAGTGGTTGGGTTAGAAGTTGAGTTGCTCATAATGAAGTCTCCGCATTCGCGGGGCGATTATACCTGAATATACGAAACTCTTATGTTATTTATGCGCTAAAATGCTATCTTTATTCAAATATTTTAACTTCTATAACGAATAAACTGAAAAAAGGCGAATTTCTATGGTCGATCGTACCTTGCGTCGCATTTTTATCCTGTCTGGGATAGTGCTGCTCCTTTGGGTGCTGTACTTATTAAAACCGGTTGTCATTCCTTTTGTTGTTGCATTTTTCATGGCTTATTTATTTAGCCCATTGGTTGAACAATTTTGCAAAGTCGGTTTGCCACGTTGGCTATCTATCAGTTTGGTTTTTATTGGGATTGGCATCGCGCTGACTTTGGCAGTTTGGTACATCATTCCTTTGGTTTGGAAGCAGTTGATGATTGCGCGTGACAGTATTCCTGTCGGTATTAACTGGATCAATTCGACCTTCTTGCCGTGGGTATCATCCACTTTCAATATTGAAGAAATGGAAATTGATACCTCGCACATGAGCAGCATCGTCATGGATTATGTGCAAACCAATTATAGCGCCGATAGTATTCAAGCCATGTTATTGCGTGTCGCACAGTCTGGTCTGAATTTTATTCAAATTGGCGGCACCGTGGTGCTGATTCCAATTATTGCTTTCTATTTCCTACTCGACTGGCAGCGTATGCTCGACAGCCTGCGTCGCTTAATTCCGCGTCCTTATGAGCAAAGCACGTTGGCTGTGGTACAAGAATGTCACAGTGTGTTAGGCGCTTTCGTTAAAGGTCAGTTTTTGGTGATGATCTTGTTGGGCGTCGTTTATGCGACTGGATTGCAACTGATTGGTTTAGAAGTCGGCTTGATTATTGGGATGGTAGCGGGACTTGCTAGTATTATTCCGTATTTAGGTTTCGCTGTAGGCATTGTTGCAGCCATTATTGCCACTTTCCTGCAATTTGGCATTGACTGGATGCAATTGGTTTTAGTCCTTGTGGTCTTTATGATTGGACAGGCGGTGGAAGGCTATATTCTACAACCGTTTTTATTGGGTGATAAAATCGGGCTTTCGCCAGTCGCGGTGGTGTTTGCTGTTTTAGCAGGTGCACAACTGGTTGGATTCATGGGGATGTTGATTGCTTTACCAGTAGCAGCAGTGATTGTGGTTTTACTGCGTCATTTACGTGATTTTTACGAAAAAAGTTATTTGTATGGGCAACCTGTGGTGGTGTCGGAAGATGGTGCATCGGGTGACATTAGCATTGATACAGCACAAGTTCATATTGATATTGAGCTTGATCCTCAGTCAGCAAATTCACTGCAACAGACTGAAAAATCAAGTAAGATAAAGCCCTCAGATCAGCAAAACTCCTAGGTGATTACAATTCTATGCGTCAACTGCAGTTAGATATCGAGCCTCAATTAGATGCACGGATCAGTGATTTTTCTGGTCCAGGTTGGGGGCATGTGATTGATGCAGTTCGACAGCTTCATGCAGGATTGGTCAATCGCTTTTATGTCTATGGTGGTGCGGGTACAGGCAAAAGTCATTTATTGTCTGCAATTTGTGATTCCTATTTAGAAATTGGCAAATCAGCCATTAAAGTATCTTTACTTGAATTATTGGATGCCCCAACAGAAGCAATTACCTCTTTAGACCGTTATGATTTGGTTGCTTTAGACGATATTGAAGCGATTAGTGGTGTACCACATTGGCAACGTGCGGTGTTTCACTTAATCAATTACAGCAATGAGGTTGGTGGTCAGTTGGTGTTTTCATCACGTTTTGCACCGATTGAATTAAAGCTTGAATTGCCCGATTTGCAATCACGTTTGACGCAGGCAGTGAGTGTTAAAGTGCCTTCAGGCAGTTTGTATGCAGACCGACAAGCTTTGGTGAGTTCTGTGTTAGAGCGTCGCGGGATTATCATCGACCCACAAATTATTGATTATTTGTTGTTACATGGCCCACAGCAGACCTCGATTTTGCTGCAAAGCCTTGAACAGTTGGTGCAATTACTTAAAGGAGAGAAAACGAAATTAAGTGGCGCAAACCTGCGTCAGATTTATGCTTTAATTGACGAATATCGGTAAAAATTAAAATTACTTGAGAATTTGCGCAAGCTATGCCAAATTATTCGGAAAATAATTCGAAGTTGCAGGGAATTTGCAACTAAAGAAGAAAAAAAAACAAAGAAAATTACAAGGAGTACGCTTATGCTCAAGCAGAGCATCGGCATTGGTATGCTGTTTATCGCAGGTCATGCATATAGTAGTAATATCATTGTCACCACCACTGCTGACACCAAAGCAGATGATCAACAATGTTCTTTGCGTGAAGCCATTGAGTATATTAATTTAGGCATGCCTGAAGAAGGCTATTTGGGCTGTGGCGGCAAAAATGCCTCAAGTGTGATTTTATTAGAAAAGAAAGCCGTCTATCAAATTGATACTCAACTTAAAATTACAGAAAACCTTGAAATTAAAACCACCTATGACAGTAGTCTGAATGATAAAACTGCCCCAGGTTTGAATAATGCCACGATTCAGATGCGCGGCAATGAGCGAATTTTCCACATTGAAGATAGCAAGGATCGTTTCTTAAAAGTTTCTTTAAAAGAATTAACTTTACAGGGCTGCGGTGAGGAACGCTGTCGTCAGCAACAAGGTGGTCTGATTTATAATAATGAACATTTAATTTTAGACTATGTGAAACTGAGTCAGGGTGTAGCCAATCAAGGTGGGGCAATTTATAACCTCGCACAAATGACTGACGAGAAGATCCCTGCAGGTTTTATTGAGATCAAAAATAGCTTGCTTGAAGCTAACCAAGCGCAGGAAGGTGGCGTCATTTATACGCAATTCCCACGCTTTGTGATTACAACTTCAGTATTTAAAGGCAACAAAACCATATCAGTTGCTTCAGCCAATCTCTATTCTGCAGCAAGTTTGGCAGATGAAGAAATCAAAGCCTTTCCTAGTATGGGGAATATGATCGTGAGCAGTACTTTTACTGCAAATGAAGGCTATGTTATGAATGTGCTGGATGATATTGGTGTCAATAACATTAGCTTGATTGGTAACAGCCGTGGTGTGTATCTCAACGCACCTTTGGGTAAAGCCTATATTGCCAATAGTGTGATTTTGGGTAATCCACATCCTGTCAGTGTCAATACTGCAGCAAACTGTGTGCAAGCAGGTTCAGATGCAACAAGATTGCAAAATAATTTAGTCGGCGCAGGCTGTGGAGCAGGCGATAGCAACTATCCAAATACGCTATGGACTGCAAATTCGGTGCTTGCAGGTAATCTGCTTGAAGGTGCATGCCAAACCCTCAGTCAAGATAAAACGGCACTCTTTTGTCCATATCAAGTTCCTGAAAACTCATTCTTGGGCTTTATGCGCCCACGCGTATTGCTCAGTTATAACAGCCTGAAAGATTCTGTGGTGTTGAATCAGGGGCAATTACAACTGGGGGATAATACGGTAGTCGGTTGTGCTGCTTCAGATCAGCGCGGTAAAAACCGTCAGTCAGATATTACCTTATGTGACCGTGGTGCAATAGAGGTGATGGTTCCTGAAACTATGGGGCTTATAGGTCAAGATATTTTGGCGGGTCAAATTGCTAAAATGTCGGTGAGTGATTTGTTGGGTGATAGTGATTTGGTGCCTAAAGAATTTTGTGATCAAGTCTATCCAAACAATCCGACAGGCCAAGCATGGCAAGCAGGTTGTGTGCAAATTGAGCAACTCGATACACGTTCTAAAGGAAAATTGACCGTAGATGAGTTGGGGAATTTGGTATATACCCCAGATTCTGCTTGGCATGGTGCAGATGTCTTTAAAATTAAATTAGTTACCAGCACCACACGCTTTAACAGCACAACACCTTATAAGGAAGTGAAAGTCCAAGTTATTCAAGAACATGAAAATCGTATGGAAAGCGATAAAATAAAAGTTTCTGGTGGTGCATGGAGCGCTTACGGATTAATGACTTTATTGGGTTTGTTGGGTTTACGCCGTAGAAAAGCATAAAGGATGAATATGAAAAATAATAAAAAAACACTATTAGGGATAATGGTGCTGTCTGCTATGTCGCTTATGGCAGCAGATAATCGTGTGATTCAGGTCACGACCTTTGAAGATCAAAATGGTGAAGACTTAAGCAAATGTTCATTACGTGAAGCGTTAGTTGCGGCCAAGCAGAATATTGCGTTCGGTGGATGTAGCGCAGGCAATACCAACCGTGGTGCAACCGATATGATTCAGTTGCAGGCTGGGGAATATATCTTAAACTCAGAATTACGCCCGCAATCTATGGTGCGTATTTATGGGGCGACAGCGGTCGACTATAACCAAGTAGATCCAATTACACATCGTTATCCTTCAATTGCACCGTTAAAAACCACTATTAATGCACATGGCAATAGCCGCATTATCAATACTTCAGATACCCAAGCCAGCGTGGCGCTATACGATGTCATTCTAAAAAATGGGAATGCCCATGGTGGTGGTAATGCAAACCCTGCAGATGCAGGCAAGGGTGGTGCATTATTTGTGGCAGGCCCATTAGCTGCGAACAATGTCGAAATTCAAAATTCGCATGCAGAACAAGGTGGTGCAATTTACGTTGTTGCTCATCAAGCGGAGCGTCAAGTCAATTTAGAAAATGCTTATATCCATGCGAACCAAGCCAAAGCAGGTAGTGTGTTGGCAATGGATTGTAGTGCCAACTTGGTCAATACACGCTCTATGGTGAAAATTGACCGCAGCAGTATTGTGAAAAATGGTGCTGCAAATAGTCTTAGTACTTTTGATCTTTGCGGCCAACCAGATCTTACGTTGACTGCCAGTACGATTGCACAAAACCAAGCTGATACCAGCAAAGGTCATATCTTTAACTTAAGTAATGCAGAAAATCATCCGCTTAGCACTTTGTCACAGGTGTATTTGCAAAGTAATACCATTGTTGAAAATAAAGCATTGAGTACTTTGTTTTATGACAATTATCCACGTATTGTCCTCTCTTTTAATATGTTGGCCTTTAACCAAGGTAAATCTTGTCGTTATGCATTCCCTGCGAGCTTAGAGCAGGCGCGCAACATCAACACAATTCGCAATGCCTTATTCGCAATGGGATCAGCGACAGAGCAAGGCGAGTGTGATTTGCCTGAAACAGCAAATAGTTCTTATGATGGTGCTAAAAATTTGGATTTGACAGGGCTTAGCTTTGATCAAGTATTGCAGCCCTTGCAAGAACCATCTGCTTATAATTTATTCCTGCCGTTGTATTATCCAAAACTTGGTTCAGACCCTGCGAAAGATTTGATTGATGTAAACAGCATGGGGTGTAGTGATTATGAACAACGTGGTTTAGCGCGGGTGAGTAATGCAACTTTAACTTTAAATCCTGATGCAAAAAATACCTGTGAAATTGGCTCTGTAGAAGTGATGCGCTTAAATGCAGCCGATATTCAAAGCTTGCGTAATGTCTCTTATGAAAGTTTATTTGCCAATTATCAGCAACAAATTGACCGTATTCAGTCTGCGATAGATCAAAGTAAAGATGCTGCATCTTCGGTCGTTTCTCAATCGCGTACTGATTTGAAAACGATGCAGGATTTGTTGGCGAATACCAAAGCTAAGCAGCAATATCGTGCCATTTATGTTGATCCATTTGCGATGGCATTAAAGCAAGATGAACCAACTGCAGATGGGAAATTTGTTCAGTTAAGACAGCTTAATTCTGACAACTTTAGCATTAGCACTGAAGTATTGGGGATTGGTGCAATTTCGGGTTCAGGTACCACATTTAGTACCGATAAATTGACCCAAGATCCACTATTCAAATGTGAATGGGATGCACAGTTGCAACGGATTGTGATGTATCGACTGAATGATAAAGTCACAGAAGCAACCGATTCAGCGTATTGTAAATACACCATTACCTCAAAATTGGACAGTAATTTGCATTCTTCGGGCTTACTTGAAGGTAAATTTAGCAATATTGCCCCAATTGCAAAAGATGATCGTGTACGACTTGAATATGGTACAGACCTCAAAGTGAGTTTTAATCCATTGCTGAATGATAGCGATGCAGGCGATGGTTCTATCAGCACTTTGAAAGAAAATACCAATAAGCCTGCATTCTATAAAGATAGTACAGGACAAGAACTGGCAATTCGTTTTACACAAGTACCTTCAGGTGTGGTACTTACGGCAGATCGTCAAGCACCTTGTCCTGGGGATTATGCACGTGAAATTTGTTATGGTGGCAATATTCAGGTTCAAGTACGAAATAGCTTTAGCCCATTTGATTATGAGCTGAAATACACGATTTTCGATCATGAACTGGAATTATCGCCTGAAGCGACCATTACTTTAGAAAATACAGCGAAAAATACCAATTATGAAGCCAGTGGTGGCGGTGGGGGAAGCTTAGGTTTCTGGGGTATGTTTGGTTTAATCGGATTGGCGTTCTATCGTCAACGTCCAAGAAAATCGTAATCTACCGACTCTTTATTGCAAAAGCCTCATCTGTTTTACACGATGAGGCTTTTGTTATTGGTGACTTCAAGTACTTTCTATTATCCATGAACAGATAAAATTAGTGACTCATTGCAGGCTGCTGATATTTAAGAATGTATTCCTGACGAATCAAGGGGCGTTGCTCTGGAGTAGCTTGTTGTAGCCGTTGACCTAATTCTCTGCGTTCTTGCGTACTCATTTTCTGCCAGATTTCACGCATTTTTTGCTTTTCACTTTCAGGCAATTGGGTAAACCAATCCATGCGTTGTTGTAAAGCCACACTTTTATCTGCAGGGATTTCTTTCAGATTTTGATAACGCTTAATTAGTGCCATCTGTTCTTCTTCTGACAGCGTTTCCCAAGTTTCTGCAATTTGCGTGTCAGCATCTTTGGAAAAAATCCAAAAACGCTCGAACCCTGCAAAACTGGTTTGCAGAAAACCAAGTGCACAAAACGCAAATACAATTCGCTTAGCTGCCATGTGGAACTTTGTCCTCACCTAACACCATTAACATTTCTAAATCTTCCACCATTTGTGGAGAAAGTTTAGGTACAGAAACAGCTTGATTTTGTGGTGCTGTGGTCATTTCCATTGAGTTTGGCAAGACCACAAAACCTGCAATTGCTGCTGCCAAAGCAAAGCCTGACATTTTCCAGAGTCCATAGCGCGAGCTTTTCTTGTCTTGAATATGATCTAAGACATGGTTCATGACCGCTGCTTTGTCTTGATGATGGTGAGCGAGCCCATCTAGTTTGGAAGTGACTTGCTTTAAGAAATCATCTTGTTTCATTCTGATGACCCTCCCAGATTTGGATTCATATGTGCCAAACTATTGCGTAAGGCTTGAATGGCACGGTGATAATGCGTTTTTACACTGCCTTCAGTGCAGTTCATAATTTGTGCGGTGGTTTGCGTATCAAAACCTTCCCAAGCACGTAACATAAAAGCTTGTTGTTGCCGCACAGGAAGCCCCGCAATTGCTGCCTGAATTTCTTCTACAGTCACAGCTTGATCTAAAAACTCTGCAGGATTGAGTGCTTGCTCATCGACAATATCAAGTTGTTCAACATCGTCATCATCTAAACTGATTTTTTTGAACCATGAAAACGGTTGAGCGCGTCGTGCTTCTTTACGACGCCAATCTTGTAATTTGTTATTTAAAATGGTGTAAAACAGGGGATACCATTCCTCTGTGGCTTTGTCAGCATAAGATTTATGCAAGGAAATAAAGGCTTCTTGCACCAAATCCATAGCAATGCCGTGCTGTCCTTGCGTTGCACTTTCCATCATCACTAAGGCACGCCCCGTTACGTCTTGCATGAAATTCTTCAGACGTTGCTCAGCCGTACTCTTTAGAGCACTCAAATTTTCCGAGTGTGACGACTTCGGGTTTAAATCCATAGAGATGGAAAATCCTGTCATTGGATACCCACCATTATTTTTAACATCATATTTTTATAACGCTAAAAACAATGGTTTGGTTGACATTGCAAGTTATTATTTTCAGTCTAATCTATTTTTTTTGCAGGGCTAGTCTTTTTAAAATAAATTAACCATTTACAGACGTTGGCGTACCATTTCAAAGAAACAGATTGAGCCTGCAATTGCCACATTCAAAGATTCCTGTCCACCTGGTTGTGGAATACTTACCGCTTCTGCATGCTGTAAGGCATAATCGGACACACCTTGTCCTTCATTACCTAAAATCCAGACGCAGGCTTTACGCAAGTTTTTGCTGTACAAGCTTTCTGCATGGTGTGAGCTGGTTACATATACCGGAATCTGAAATTGCGGTAAAACCTCTTCCAGTGTGACATTTTCAAAAGTCTGTAAGCTAAAGTGCGCGCCCATGCCTGCACGTAACACACGTGGTGACCATAGTGATGCAGAACCTTTGGTGCAAATAATTTGTTCAATCCCAGCTGCGGCGGCAGAACGTAATAAGGTACCGACATTGCCTGGGTCTTGCACATTTTCTAAAATCAGCGTGTCTGCTTTAAAGTCCAGCGTTTGACTTGAGCTTGGTAAATCGACAATGGCTAAACAAGCTAATGAAGTACCTAAAGTGCTTAAATCTTTGTATAACGATTCACTAATAACAAAGACTGCGCCAGTATATTTTGCCAAAATACGCTCATAGTCGGGATGGCTGAGTGCATGTTCTGTAGTGAAAATCGAATTGATCTTTTTATTTTCATGTAACCACGCAAGACACAAGTGCGTGCCTTCAAGCACAGTTTGTCCTTGTTTTTTACGATAGCTATTTTGCTCAATTAAACCACGTAAGTGTTTAATTTTTGGGTTATCTTTTGATTCTAAAAAAATCGTAGGCATGCGATAAAATCCACAGCAATTGGCGCAATACCAATTGCTGTTATTGAAAAATGATTAATGATAGCTGCTGACTAAATCGACTTCATTTTTTGAACCAATAATGACAGGTACACGTTGATGCAGGTCGGTTGGTTCAATATCTAAAATACGCACACGGCCTGTAGTTGCAGCACCACCAGCTTGTTCCATGAGCATGCTCATCGGGTTGGCTTCATACATTAAGCGTAAACGGCCTGCTTTTTTTGGGTCTTTTAAGTCGTATGGATACATGAAAATACCGCTACGACAAAGGATACGGTGAATATCACCCACCATACATGCTACCCAGCGCATGTTGAAATCTTTTTCACGTGGGCCAGTCTTGCCTGCCAAAAGTTCATCGATATAGCGTTTTACAGGCGCTTCCCAGTGACGTTGGTTAGATGCGTTAATGGCGTATTCTTTGGTGTCTGCTGCAACTTGAATATTGTCTGCAGTCACTAAAAATTCTTGGCTTTCCGGATCAAAGGTAAAGAACACCACGCCTGCACCAACAGTGAGCGCCATCATAGTGGATGGGCCATAAAGAACATAACCTGCTGCCACTTGTTGTGTGCCTGCTTGCATAAAGTCTGCAGCCTGAGTCACCGCATTTTTTGCAGGTAAAATGGAGAAAATTGTACCCACACACATATTGATGTCGATGTTGCTTGAGCCATCTAGTGGGTCAAACAAGACTAAATATTGACCATTTTCTTGAGCAGGGGTGAATTCATCTAATTCTTCAGAAGCCAAACCACCAACATTTGGGTGTTTTTGTAATGCTTCAATTAAATAATCATTTGAAATGACATCTAATTTCTTTTGTTCTTCGCCTTGTACGTTTTCATTTTGTGCACTGCCTAATACACCTGCCAAAGCACCTTTTTGTAATGTTTGATCAATAGTCTTACAGGTATTGGCAATGGTTTCAATTACTTGAGCAAGTTCGGGTGTTAAATTTCCAGTTTGTTGTTTTAGAAATTGGGAAAGGGTACGGTATGACATGACTGGAAAACTCCGAATAACTGCAAAAATGAGGATAACAATATGCTGCAATAGTTTAGATGAGAACGCGTTAAAAGAAAAATTAAACTCGACTATTTGCTGTGATTTTACCCTTGCAAGTCCTGCAGAAAGTGCTATGTTGATGTGAAGGATTTAATTTGAGATAGGAGCACAGATATGACAACGTTAAAGTTTGATGCGACTCCAACGCCAAGCGAAGGGATTAGTTTAGACGATATTTCTGAGGACAAGATGAAAGCCGCTTGGAAAGATTACGAGTCTAAACCTGAATATAAAAAGTTTAACAAGCATGATTTGATTGAATCTATGCAAACTGCAAAAGCTGATGCCGAGTCGGAATAACTGAAGCAAAGCTGTATTTCTGCACTTATCTGTTAGTTTTTAAAATATTCGTTCGCCCAGTTTTTTATGTCATAAAAAAGCGCCCTTGTAATAAAGAGCGCTTTTTTCGTATTGGGGAAACACGTTCTAAACGAGTTTTTCCCAAACAGCAAATTATTATTTCAATAATGGCGGTACGGCTTCATAGTTAATTTCTACACGACGGTTTTCTTTCCAGGCATTTTCATCGTGCCCTGGATTGACTGGCATTTCTTTGCCATAACTCACAGCTTCAAGCTGACCAGCATTGACACCGTTGGTGATCAAAAAGCTTTCAACCGCTTTAGCACGACGCTCACCCAAAGCCATGTTATATTCACGGGTACCGCGTTCATCGGTATGACCTGTAAGCGCTACTTTAGAGTTGGCATTCGCCATTAGAAACTGTGCATGTGCTTGTAGGGTCTGGTAATCATCATTAGATAATTCGCTGCTGTCGTAGTCAAAATGCACCACGCGCTTTGCCAAGAAAGCTTTGTTGGCTTCGGTTACACCTTTGGCAGATGCACCTGCAAGGTTTTGTGCATTTAAAGCTGCATCTTCACTCAAACCTTGGGTGTTGACTGTAGTTGCACCACTTGGTGTTTGACCTGCTTGTGAGTCAGTCGTTGGTTTGCGGTTTGCACAACCTGTCATCACTAAAGCCGATGCCAAAACAGGGAGTACCAATAATTTAACTGCGTTCATCCTCATCTCCATGAAGCTTGATTTTTGGTTTTAAAACAGAACTGAAAAGTGTTTACCTTGCGGGTACTCATTATTTTGGTGCCCACGCAGGTTCACGCACTTCACCTTGTTCACTAGGTAAGTTCATGCGGAAGCGACCGTCTAAAGACATAATTGACAATAAGCCACGTGCGCCTTCGCGCGTTGCATACACCACCATTTGCCCATTTGGTGAGAAGCTTGGCGACTCATCCAAACTGGTTGGGGTTAAAATATTGGTGATATTGGTGTTGATGTCTTGAATTGCGACTTTGTAATTACTGCCACTTGGGCGATGCACCAATGCCAGTTTACGACCATCGGCACTGAGCGTACCACGTGCGTTAAATGCACCGCGGAAGGTTAGGCGTTTGCTGCTGCCTGTGGCAAAGTCATAACGATAAATTTGTGCGGAACCACCACGATCTGAAGTGTAAATAAATGATTTACCATCTGGTGCATAACGTGCTTCGGTATCAATCGCACTGTCATTGGTCATGCGTCGCAGTTCACGGGTGCTTAAATTCATTTGATAAATTTCTGGATTGCCATGCATGGATGCGGTAAACAACATACTTTGACCATCTGGTGAGAAGCTTGGAGCACCATTTAAACCACGGAAACTGGCTAATTTTTCACGCTGACCTGTCGCCAAATCTTGCACATAAATAGCAGGGCGTTTGGTTTCAAACGACACATAGGCAATTTTTTTGGCATCTGGTGTCCACGCAGGCGATAAAATAGGATCACGCGAAGTCAAAATGGTTTTAGGCTGTTCACCATCAGTATCGGCAATTTGCAGGGTATAGCGTTGTTCAGGTGTTGCAGGGTTGCGCAGTACATAAGCAATGCGTCCGCTAAAGTCACCTTTAATGCCCGTGAGTGCTTCATAAATGGCATCACTGATCATGTGTGCAGCAGAACGTACGCGTGACGCAGGCACGCTTAATAATTCATTCAATAAGTATTGCTGTTTTTGCACATCATAAAGTTGGTAATGAACTTCATAACCGCCTTCTGCAGTGGCTTTGACATTTCCCATCACCACATAAGGTACACCTGCGGCTTGCCATGCAGCTGCATTTGGATTGTTCATGCTTGCAGTTGCAGCAAGGTTTTTAGATGAACTGGTGAATTTGCCTGAACGGTTTAAATCGTTTTCTACAATGGGATAAATGCTTTGATCGTTTCCAAATGGCACAATCGCAATTTGTGGTGCTTCTTCTGGTGCTTTGGCAATTTCTAGATGCAGTTGGGCAAAAGATTGTGTGCTTAAAACTGGGCTGAGTGCAGTTAAAACGGCAAGGCAAAGTAGGTGTTTACGCGTTGTTTCCATCATTCGCTATTTTCTCTAATCAACATAACTTTTTTGGATGTAATTGTTGTACATAATGGCATGCTTTATTGGGAATGAAAGCATGAATGTATAATAAAACTGTTATAACACTGTGAAAAATGAAATTTATTTAAAGTCGTGAATATTTTTATAGGGGAGAGTCTGAGTAAATGATTTTACTCAGACCATTTTAGCTTATTGTGCCGTAAAGGTTGAGGTGAAGCTACGTGCTTCACGGCGTGCATCTGGGTCAGATGGCATTGGATAAGGCGCAGCAGCACGAACCGCAGCTTCTACACTGGCTTTCATGTCTGGGTCACTGGAATTGACCACTACAGATTGCACTGCACCACTGTCACTTAGAGTTACACGCGCAGTTGCACGTTTGCCCGATGAACCCACAGGGGTATCCCACGCACGTTTGATTTTATTTTCAAAATCACGTTTAGCTGTTGAAGTAATACGGCGTACCTCAGCTTTTTTCTGTGCTGCTTCTTCTGCGGCTTGTTTAGCGGCAGATGCTTTGGCTTCTGCATCAGCACGAGCCTTCGCTTCGGCATCTGCCTTGGCTTTTGCATCGGCATCTGCTTTACGTTTTGCTTCTGCGTCCGCTTTGGCTTTAGCGTCTGCTGCAGCTTTACGTTTTGCCTCTGCGTCAGCTTTGGCTTTAGCGTCTGCCGCGGCTTTACGTTTTGCCTCTGCGTCTGCTTTGGCTTTAGCATCTGCCGCGGCTTTACGTTTTGCCTCTGTGTCTGCTTTGGCTTTAGCATCTGCCGCGGCTTTACGTTTTGCCTCGGCATCCGCCTTCGCTTTTGCATCTGCTTCCGCTTTACGCTTTTCTACTGCATTGGCTTCAAGTTTGCGTCTTTCTGCGGCTTCAGCTTTTTTTAGCGCTTCGGCTTCTTTACGGCGTATAGCCTCAGCTTCAGCACGTGTTTTAGCATCAGCCTTAGCTTTTGCTTTAGCATCGGCTTCACGTTGCGCACGTTCTTCAGCACGTGTCTGTTGTGCCTTTAAGCGTTCAGCTTCGACTTTTTGTTGTGCTGCAATTTGGTTTGCTTCAGCAGCTTGACGTTCTGCACGCGCTTGAGCTTCTGCTGCCTGCGCTGCTTTTTGTGTATCTATCTGTGGTGCAGGTTGAGGCACAGGCGGAGTAGGGGGCGCTGCGGGTGTTGGAATGACAGGTGCAGGTTCAAGCGCAGGCTCAGCAGTTTGAGTAATTTGTTCCGCTACATTTTCATGTGTGGTTTCAGCAGATTTAGTTTCTAATAAGGGTTTTAAATCTTCGGGTTTAATGAGTACTGTTTTAATAGGTTTAGGTGGCTCAGGTGCTTTACTCATACCTAAATAAAGCAAGCCGACCACAGCGACAATATGGACACCAACGGTGAACCCAATCGCAATAGCTTTTTGTTGAAAAGGTGGCTTTTTAAAATCTTTCATAAATTACTTTAAAGGCTCAGTTAGCAATCCAACTTGGGTTAAACCTGCATCTTGTAAGTTAGACATTAACGCAATCACATCACCATAAGGGCGTGTATTATCCCCACGAATGACAACCTGAAATTCTTTATTTTCAGCTTTGGCTTGAATTTGAGCCTCGGTCAAAATTTGTTTCAGTTGGGCTAATTCTAAAGGTTCTGCTTTATGTTCTTTATATTCTAAAAAATAACGTCCATCTTTATCTAAAGTTACCTGAGCTATAGCACTTTTCGATTCAATGGCATTACCATTGGCTTGTGGTAAATCGACCTGAATACCACTGGTAATCATAGGTGCGGTGACCATAAAAATCACCAGCAACACCAACATGACATCAATATAAGGTACAACATTCATGTCACTTTTCAGTGGTTTCTTAATGCGCTCGAAGCGTCCTGAGCGTTGAATGGCCATTAGTCGTGATCCTTAGTATTGCCTAAAGATTGACGTTGTAATAAAGCCACCATTTCTTCGGCAAATAAAGCACGATCAGAATAAATCGCTTCGCCTTTGGCGGTGTAATGGTTAAAGGCAAGTACCGCAGGAATGGCGGCAAATAAACCAATGGCTGTGGCAATGAGGGCTTCGGCAATCCCTGGTGCGACTGTTGCCAATGTGACTTGATCGACATCTGCTAGTCCAATAAAGGCATTCATAATGCCCCAGACGGTACCAAATAAACCAACGTATGGCGCAACCGAACCAATGCTGGCTAATGCACCTAAGCCTTGTTCAAGTTGAGCTTGGTCGCGGCTTAAACCGACACGTAAAATACGTTCTGTGCCTTCAATGGTTTGTGTTGCAGGCGCTTGGCGCTTTTTGAGTTTTAAAAACTCACCTAAGCCTTGATAGAAAATATCTTCCAAACCGACACGTTTTGAATTGAGCTGTGCGTTGTTGTAAAGCGTATTTAATTCTGCACCAGACCAGAAGATTTTTTGGAAATGCTGATCATCTGCCTGTGCTTTTTTATAGCTCATGTGTAACTTGGCAATCAGATACCAACTGTATAATGATGCTAAAAGCAGCGAGAGCATTACCAGCTGAACAACAGGACTTGCTTGTAAAATAAGATCTGATACTTGAAGAGATGATTCGAGTTGTGTTGCCATAGTTACTACATGTGCCAATTCATTTTTTTAATCTTGTCCTAATTCTTTCAGAATAAGGCTACGAATTTCATCTGGCAGACGACGTGGTTTCATATCTGAACCAAGACAGGCCAATTCAACCTCGCCAGATGCAAGCATGATTTCACCACGATAAATATTTTGTTGCAATACAAATGATGACGCTTTACACGAAACTACACTTGCTGTAACAGTAATTAGGTCATCCATTAAGATTGGACGTGAATATTTCACGTTAATTTTATGTACGACAAAGTTGTAATCTTGTTGATGCCAATAATGATCAACACCCGACGCACGAAGCCATTCGGTACGGGTACGTTCCATAAAGCGAATATGATTGGCGTGGTAAACAATGCCGCCTGCATCAGTATCTTCCATATAGATACGAATTTTAAATTCAAATTTATTCGCCATAATGATGTTCCGCTTCAATGTTGCAAAGTTGTTTGATAAGCAATACTTATAGCTTAAACCATGTCTATGAAATTGACGTGAATCGGGGCTATAAGTCAAGCTGTGTATAGCGTGGCAGTTTATCATTCTCAACGCTTCGTCCAATGGCACAAGATTTCAAACATGCTTTTAAGTTAAAATTAGCTGCCTGCCTGATACATGCAGATGATCCACCCCAATGAGCAGCACATGAGCCGTTTAGTTAAATTTTTTGTGGTAATTGCCATATTGTATTTGTTGTGGATGACGCTGTTCCAGCCAGATGGAGGAATTGCGGATAGCACAACCTATCAGTCATCGCAGCAAGTGCATCAATTTAAAGACTATACCATTCAAGCTTTGGAAACCTATGAAGGTGAGTTTCGGGTATTGTCACGTGAAAATTATAATTTTGGACGTGAAGCCGAACTTAGCCCTGTCGATTTTGCTTTGGGATGGGACGAAATGGCCAAGCCTGAAGTGTATAAACAGTTGTCTATTCGTCAAAGCAACCGTTGGTATCATTGGCGTTATGAACAAGCACCACCGATTCCTGTGCAAGAGATTGCAAGTTTGAGCGCTAATACGCATTTAATTCCGGCCACACCCGCGATTGCGACACAGTTAAAACAGATTGATGAAGATGATTTGATTTATTTGAAAGGTAAATTGGTTGAAGTTACTGCCGCAGATGGGTGGCAGTGGCGCAGTTCTTTAAGCCGTCATGATACAGGGGCGGGCGCGTGTGAATTAATGCTTGTTGAAGATGTGCGTATTATTGAAAATTAGGGTCTATCTACAGACCCAATTGACCTAAATATTTAATAACTTAAAGGGAGATAGCTCCCTTCAAGCTATTTTTTCCTTTGAGCTATTTTTCTTTTGGCTCTGGCGGTGTCATCCCAAATTGTAAATACGCCATATTGGTCGCAATACGCCCGCGAGCGGTTCGCATTACATAACCTTGTTGAATTAGGTATGGTTCAATTACATCTTCCAAAGTGCCAGAGTCTTCAGCCATAGCAGCGGCCAAAGCTTCCACACCTGCAGGCCCACCATCAAAACGCTCTAATAACATTGATAAATAACGACGGTCTAAGGTATCTAAACCATCTTTATCGACATTCAGCATATCTAGCGCACGTTGTGCCATCTCTTGCGTGACTTCACCTGTGCCTTTGACCTGCGCATAGTCACGAACGCGACGCAATAATCGGTTGGCAATACGTGGTGTACCACGTGAACGACGAGCGACTTCATTGGCTCCTGCATCGGTCATTGGCACATCCATTAAACTCGCCGAGCGTTTGACAATATGGGTCAAATCTTCAACCGAATAAAATTCCAAACGCTGCACAATACCAAAACGGTCACGTAACGGTGAGGTGAGTAAGCCTGCACGTGTGGTAGCGGCGACAAGGGTAAATGGTGGCAAGTCCAGTTTAATGGAGCGTGCTGCAGGCCCTTCACCAATCATGATGTCCAGTTGATAATCTTCCATCGCTGGATACAAAATTTCTTCAATCACAGGTGAAAGACGGTGAATTTCATCAATAAATAACACATCGCCTTCTTCAAGATTGGTCAGCATGGCGGCTAAATCGCCTGCGCGCTCTAAGACAGGCCCTGAAGTAGATTTAAGGTTGCCGCCCATTTCACGGGCAATAATATTGGCGAGTGTGGTTTTGCCTAAACCTGGTGGTCCAAAAATCAGGGTGTGGTCCAATGCTTCTGCGCGTCCACGGGCTGCACCAATGAAAATTTCCATTTGTTCACGCACTACAGGTTGCCCAATATAGTCATCGAGTGAAGTGGGGCGAATGGCGCGATCAATTTGATCTTCGGGTTTTTCAGAACCACTGATGAGACGGTCTTGCATATCGTGTTAACTAATCTCTTGAGCTGGGCATTTTGATGCTGCATGCACAGCCTCAAAGTATGAGTTGCGTTTAAATGCCTTTGCGAAGGCATGATTTTACTTTTGAAAGATCAAAAGTAACAAAAATCTTATGTTGAGTTGAGGGTATATCCCTATACCCCAACTCAACGGGCGACATCCATGTCGCCAGTCATGTATCCAATATTGGAAAGATGAACTTACGCTAGGTTTGTTGGCATCTTTTATTTATTCATCGACTTTAATGCTGCACGGATAATATCACTGGCTTCAGTAAAATCGGCCTTAACTGCATTAATCAGTTTTTGTGCTTCGGCAGGTTTATAACCTAAAGATTGTAAAGCGGCTTCGGCTTCGGCAACAGCAGAATTGCCTGTAAACTGAATTTGGGTCACAGTGGAATTGCTGCTGCTCACTTCGTTGGACATGGCTTTAAAGCGATCACGTAATTCAATCATCAGGCGTTCAGCGGTTTTTTTACCCACACCCGGTACTTTAATCAGGGTGTTGATGTCTTCATGTTCTACGGTGTGAATCAGTAATTCGACACTCAAGGTTGATAAAATACCTAGCGCCATTTTCGGGCCGACACCATTGACTTTGAGTAAAGTACGGAAAATGGTTTTTTCTTGGGATTCTAAAAAGCCATATAACAATTGAGCATCTTCACGCACAGCTAAATGCGTCCACAGGGTAATTTTCTGCCCCTTTTGTAACTGGCAAAATGTGGTGAGTGGCGTGTCAATTTCATAGCCCACACCATTCACATTCAGCAACACGGTTGGTGCTTCTAAAGCCAATACTTCGCCAATAAGACATCCGATCATATTTGTGATTCACTGATTGATTTAAAATAAGTTGCTGTTCGCATAGTAGAGCGCATTTTCACAAAAGGCAAAATTCGTGCTTAAATTCTACGTCAATATTATATAAGTTATTGATATGCAGGTGATTCGTCATAGCAGACCAACCTTATTGCCTTGTAATTCTTGCGATAAATTATAGGCTTGGTGATCTGAAAACTTAGAGATAATGTCCAAGACTTGCATGATATTGTCATAATGATTATGCGCAAAATCTGCCCCTGAGCGTTGCAAGATGGACATTAAACGCTGCTCTTTAAAACTTAGGGTTTTATGGGGTGTGGTGAGCGGAATAAACGCATCCAAAATATTTTGTAAACTTTGATGCGCAATAATTTCCAATCCAGCTTTTTGCGGATGCTCGAAAATTTTCTCACGCGCTAAGTCTTTGGCGCGATTAATACCAATTTCAATATCTGCTGAGCAATACTGTAAAAGGCTGCCTTTAAGTTGTCCCATTAGGATTTCAAAATGGTGTTTGGCAAACGCTGTGGTGACTTCATCGACTAAACGCTTCATGACCCGACCACGCAAAGCGGCAATTTTTTGTTGCCATGTGGTACGTGCCATCGCTAGTTCTGCAGGAATACCGTAGTCACCAATCAAGTTTAAAAAGATCGGCTCCACTTCTTCATAGCTGAGCATGTTTAAAATAATGCCATCTTCTAAATCAATTAAGGCATAGCAAATATCATCCGCCGCTTCCAATAAATAGGTGAGTGGATGACGACAATAGTGATAATCGCCCAATTGAATCAGTCCAAGCTGTTCAGCAATTTGTTTGAGAATTTCTTTTTCGGCTTGGTAACAACCAAATTTATCACGTTGATTGGCAGGGCGGTTGCCTTGTTCAGCAATGGTCTTAGACAGCCACGGATATTTTAAATAAGCGCCTAATGTGGCATAGGTTAAACGCATGCCGCCATCATTTGGATGATAGTCAATTTTGGTGAGTAGCCGTAAACCTTGCGCATTGCCTTCAAACTGACGCACGTCAGCTTCTTCTTCATCACTCAGTTTGGCGAGAAAATTGCCGTGTGAAGCATCGTCAAACCATTCACGAATGGCATATTCACCTGCATGTCCGAAAGGTGGATTGCCAATATCATGTGCCAAACATGCGGCTTGAATAATCGCACCGACATCGGCAGGAGAAATCCACATTGGCAAGTGGTCTTTGATTTTTTCTGCAGCCAGCATCCCTAATGAACGTCCAATACAAGACACTTCTAAAGAATGGGTCAGGCGAGTATGAATACCATCATGTTGAGTGAGCGGATGGACTTGGGTTTTACGGTTAAGCTGTCTGAAACTTTGCGAAAAAATAATACGGTCATAATCTTTGTGAAAAGGGCTGCGCGCCTGTTCTGTACTTTGTTTTTTACTACCAATTCGAACTGTGGAAAGCAGTTCTAACCAACGCATTTGAGTCATTTATCATTATTCACTATGTGCTTGTTTTGCATCATGCCAAAAAAATGACAAAAGCTCTAGGGGCGTGCGACATGGCTTGTCTTTTTAAATCTAAATTCATACAAAATGGGGGATAAGTTTGTGGCGAAGCGTACTTTAAAGTTTTTTTGGGGAACTGTATAAATTGAGGATTGGATGATGCGTATAGGTTGCCAAAATAGCAACGATGCCCAATTTTTTATGCTAATTTCTAATTAATTGTGAAATGGATAGCGAAGTTTAAATATGCTCAAACTGATTTACTATGTGCCTGAATCTCATCTTGAAGAAACTAAACTGGCGGTTTTTGCAGCGGGTGCAGGTGGAATTGGCAATTATGAACATTGTGCATGGCAGGTTTTAGGCACAGGGCAATTTAAACCTGTAAAAGGAGCAAATCCGTTTGTTGGCGAGTTAGATGCTTTGGAACACGTTGCCGAATGGCGCGTGGAAACCATTGTACCTGAGCAAAATGCTCAGGCAGTCGCAAAAGCGCTCAAGGCAAGCCATCCTTACGAAGAGCCTGCCTTTGAGTTTATGCAACTTTTAGATATTAATTTTTAAAGACTTAAATACCAATTTTTAAAGAAAAATAGAATTGCACGATCACTCATATATGGATTGGGGCAAATATAAGTTGCGTAGATAGAGTTTACTTTTCACGGGCGAAAAGTAACAAAAGCCCTCTGTTAGACTGATGGTACGTCCTGTACTACAGTCTAACGGGCGACATCCTTGTCGCCTTATCACGAGTCAAAATGTGGCTAGGTTTTAAAAATACAGTTGAAATATTAGGGTCTGTTGACACTTCATCTATGTTTGCGACGTGAGAGATATATCTCGCAAGGTTTTTTAGCTGCTATAAGGCATGGGGCAGGAAATTTAGTTATTCTAAATGACTGACTCATAACGCAATAGCAGCAAAAAATATGCTCATCCCCTTGCGCAGCAAACAAAGCAGCGCTTTGTTCTTGCTCATGTGGCTAAAACTTTCTGAGATTACGTTATGAAACTTGGCAATAGTCCCGCTATTCCTTGCGTTTCATGCCTAATCTGCTCAGTTTTAGCCTACAGCGCAAGCCATTTATGAAATGTTAACAGCCCCTAGACTTTCTGAATAAACAGGTCACGGTCAAAACGGTATTGCGGGAAAAAGACACCATCTTCGGCACGTTCACCTGCAGCAATCACCATCACTGGAAATTGTTGTTCATTCAGTTTTAAGAGTTTGCGTACCATCGGCTCATCAAAACCTTCCATCATACAGCTATCAAAACCGTGTGCGCGAAGGGCCAAGACCATATTTTCACAAGCGAGTGCAGTGGTTTTACTCGCCCAAAGTTTGGCATCGGCAGGGTTAAATGCAGTTACAGGTAATTGTTTATCTAAACTACGTGCAATTTTGAAAGCGACTTTCTTAAAGTTACCTACTGCGTTTAAGTAGCCAGTCATGTAGTTATAAGGAATAAACTTGTAATATTTTTTGACTGCTGCAGGTGCTTCAGGAAAAGGAAACTCGCTGATGTTCTTTTTTGCCATTTCATCAACACGGTCTGTGCGTGCAATACACACAATTAGCTCTGCTGCAGTGCGAGCAGCAAGCTGTCCTAAGCAGGCTTTAACCAGTTGTTTCTTCTTGGCAGGGTTTTGCACCACGACAAAAGTCCACGGTTGTAAATTAGATGAGTTCGGTGCCAATAAAGCCATATCTAAACAATCATCCAACACTTCAACAGGAATGGCTTTGTCGGTAAATTTACGCACCGAACGACGGCTTTGAATGACTTTTTTAAAGTTTTCTATATCAATATCTTGTGGTGCAGGCTCAAAATAACGTTCTTTTTTTTCAGCTTTAACATCAGCTGGATTTGGATTAGACATTACAATTTTCCTCAATTTTTTAATGATTGATAGCACATTGCAGAATATGGGGGCGAATAAAGAAAAAACCACATTCAGCCAAAATGAATGTGGTTTTAAAACGTCTAGTTTACTTGAAATGGGTGTAAGTACATTTCAGTTAAACAACGTTTAATTAAATTGGCTGAAATCAGGTTTACGTTTTTGCATAAAGGCCTGCACCGCTTCCATCATTTCTGCTGAGCCGACACGTTGCATAAAAATCTCTGCTTCATGGTCAATCCACGCCACAATTTCATTGACATTATGTTTCATGAGGGCTTTAGATTGTTTAAGTGATGCCAATGGTAAAGCTGCCAATTGTGCTGCTTTTTGTTGCGCCGTTGCATAGACATCGGTTTCAATGCTATTAACTAAATTTGCCGATAATGCCGTTTCGCTATTGAATTTTTGTGCAGTTAGCAACAGTTCAGCCGCTTTGTGATAGCCTGCTTGTTCTACTAGAAGTTTGCTTGATGCACCTTCAGGCGATAAGCCCAAGCTCACAAATGGAATTTGGAATAGGGCAGTATTGTCGCTATATACCAAATCTGCATGTAATAGAATTGTGACACCAATGCCAATTGCCACCCCACGTACAGCTGCAATCAGCGGTTTAGAAAACTTAGCTGCAGATTTTAATAAGATGAATGGAGGGCCTTCGGCAGCAGGTAGTTGTCCTTTAAGTGCAGCAGACTTCATAAAGTCTTGCATGTCATTGCCAGCACTAAAATCTGCATCTGTGCCACGTAAAATTACACAACGTACTGCGTTGGACTGATCTGCTTCATCTAAGGCTTGTGCAATCCACAAATACAATTCACCATACAGCGCGTTTTTTGCTTCTGGTCGGTTGATGGCTAAAGTCAGTACGCCATTGTCTAAATTCGCATTCAAATGTGGGTGAGGTTGTTGAATACAGCTCAGTGTCATCGTACTATCCTTGCTTTGATTGGTTTGAATTTATGGCTCATTATGTCGCAAATTCGCAGCGCTGGCACAACTCATGAGTTCATAAAAAGTTAGTGAATGATGAGATTTGCGTTCCTAATTCAATGTGAAATTTATTTAGAATTTGGGGTTGTTCATTTAAAAAATGAATAAGCAAGGCGGAATCTTAACGTCTATTAATTCTATTTTAGGATTAACCTTCGGTTCGACCTACTTTTGTTTTGGCAAAAGTAGGCAAAACCATTTGTCATCCACGAAACCTGCCCAATTATTGTTTTTGATTTATTATCTTGCAAAAACAATAATGAGTTGATACCACGCAGGTTGTGGATGACATTTCCGCGTATCAGATAGCATCATGTTGTTATCAAAATTAGGATTGGCGTATTTATTATGCAATATACGTTTGATTATTTGGTTTTCATTGGCCGCTTTCAGCCATTTCATTTGGCGCATTTGCAAACCATTCAAATTGCGTTCGCACGTAGTCATTATGTGATTTTGGCATTAGGTTCTGCACAAAATGAGCGCAATTTAAAAAATCCGTTTTTAGCCAAAGAACGTGAGCAGATGATTTTGTCTAACTTTTCACCTGAGATGCAAGAACGGATTAAGTTTGTGCATGTCGTAGATGTCTACAATGATGAAAAATGGCAAAAACTAGTCAAATCTTTAGTCGGTGAATCGATTCAACCGCAAGATCGTGTTGGTTTAATTGGGCATTTTAAAGATGACTCGTCTTATTATTTAAAGTTTTTCCCTGAATGGGAGATGGTAGAATTAGACAGCTTGCAAGATGCCATGTCTGCTACGCCTGCACGTGAGGCTTATTATCGTGGGGAAATACAGCCTAATTTTTTCCCGCAAGGCACAATTGATTTCTTAACCGCATTTCAAAACACGGAAATTTATCGTCAATTACAAGACAAATACCAGCAGCAGGATAGCAGTAATTTGACGGAGTAATCCAGTTTTTAAATGAAAAAGGATGATTGAAAAAGCTTTCAATCATCCAGAACATTGTGTTTTTTTAGAGGCTGAAAATTAAGCTTGTAAAGCGGTTAAATCCGCAAGCACTTGCTCGGCGTGTCCTGCAGCTTTGACTTTACGATATTCTTTCAGTAATTGACCTTGATGGAAAATAAAAGTAGAGCGTTCAATGCCCATAACTTTTTTGCCATACATATTTTTTTCTTTAATCACATCAAACAACTGACACAATACTTCTTCTTTATCGCTAATCAAGTTGATGCCTAAAGATTGTTTTTCGGTAAAGTTTTGATGGGCTTTGACTGAGTCGCGCGAAATGCCAATGATGGTGGTATTAAGCGCATCAAATTGTGGCTTTAGCGCAGTAAAATCGACAGCTTGTGTGGTGCAGCCTGGGGTAGAATCTTTCGGGTAAAAATACACCACTAACCAATCTGTACCAAGTTCGGTTAAATTGACTTCGCCTGTGGTTGCAGGAAAAGCTTGATTTGGTAATTGAATTGTCGTGCTCATATTTTTCTCCAAAATCATGCACATAAAAAACTAGCCACATAAAGTGGCTAGTTGAAATTGTTAAGAAAAATTATTTTTTCTCAGCCGCTTTCATTGCTTCTTCAGTTAAGGTTTTTAATTTACCTGTAAGCTGAGGACCAAAACAAGTTTGCAAATCTTTATTTTGCTTTTGTACAAAAGCTAAAGTCGCAGGGCTCTTTTTCTGGTTAATTGCGCTTTGAATTTCCCATTTTTGAGCGTTGGTTAATTTACCATCTGCTTCTACTGCACAAGTACAATATTTGCTTACTTCAGCTGTAGTCAGTTTTTTGCCTTTTGCAGTTTCTTCTTTACAAACATTAATTAAAGCTGCTTTTACATTGGTGCTTTTATATGCTTGTTGCAACTTGTCATTATTTGCGTGTGTCGTTGTTGCGAATAATGCAGCAACAGACATAATCGCAGAAACTATAATGTTTGATTTTAAATTTTTCATACACTTTACCTTGTTATGACGGTATATAACGCGTTGGGTCTGCAACACCGGCATCGGCAAAACCTTGTTTGCGTAAGCGACAGCTGTCACATTTACCACAAGCACGTGCTTGGTCATCTGCTTGGTAGCAAGAAACCGTTTGACTATAGTCTACGCCATGTTCAATACCTAAGCGAATAATATTTGCTTTGGATAAATGTAACAAAGGTGTCTCAAATTTTAACGGTTTGCCTTCTACGCCAACTTTGGTTGCCAAGCGTGCCATATTGGCAAAAGCATCAATAAATTCAGGACGACAGTCAGGATAGCCCGAATAATCTACCGCATTAATACCAATCACAATTGCTTCTGCATCAAAAACTTCGGCAGCTGCTAAAGCATAAGACAGGAAGATGGTATTACGCGCAGGCACATAAGTCACAGGAATACCTTCTTGCTCATGATCAGGTACTTCAATGCTGTGATCGGTCAGGGCAGAACCGCCCAAGTTGCCTAAATCAATATTAATCACACGATGCTCAATGCCTGCATTTTTAGTCAAGGCACGTGCAGCATCTAGCTCTGTAGTCGAGCGTTGACCATACATAAAACTAAGTGCAATACATTCATAACGCGCTTGTGCCCATGCCAAACACGTGGTTGAGTCTAATCCACCAGATAACAATACAATGGCACGAGGGCGCATAATTGAACTCCAAATTTTAAAATATAGCGATAGAACTTGAGCAAAAGTGTGAAGATTGACGTCAATACGAATGGGGATTCGTGAGGAGATTAACGACCTGTTTCATCATTCCAAAGCAATTTATGTAATTGCAATTGGAAACGAACAGGGAGATGGTCGGCTAAAATCCACTGTGCCAAATCACGTGCAAGTTGTGGCAAGGCGACTGCACCTTTTTCGACAGCAAATGCAGGGGAGAACCACACTGTATCGACTTTTTTATGCAACTGATATTGCTCAACTTGCTGCTTCGCCCAAAGATAATCGTCATGATTGCAAATCACAAATTTGATTTGATCATGTGGGTTTAAAAAATCTAAATTTGATAATAAGTTGCGTGACATTTCACCCGATGCAGGGGTTTTTAAATCCAGCACCTTCGACACACGGTTATCCACTTTAGAAATATCTAAAGCTCCACTGGTTTCCAAAGACACTTCACAACCTAAATCTGCCAAGCGTTGCATGAGTGGCAGTGCATTCGGTTGAGCCAGAGGTTCACCGCCCGTCACACATACATACGGTGTTTTAAATTCTAGCGTGGTTTGGATGATGTCATCTAAAGATTGACGTTCGCCACCTTCAAAAGAATAAGTGGTATCACAGTAATGGCAACGCAATGGACAACCCGTTAAACGAATAAACACGGTTGGCAAGCCCGATGTATTGGCTTCGCCCTGCAATGAATAGAAAATCTCCGTGATGCGTAAACCCGCAGACGGATCAGAAACAGGAATAGCGGAAGATCGG
Organism: Acinetobacter sp. YH16053; assembly: GCF_013417035.1. Lineage (NCBI taxonomy): Bacteria > Pseudomonadati > Pseudomonadota > Gammaproteobacteria > Moraxellales > Moraxellaceae > Acinetobacter > Acinetobacter sp. YH16053. The sequence goes on along the minus strand of NZ_VPEP01000001.1, from coordinate 83,633 downwards.
AGGGTATTCATAAAATTCATCACAGTATGTAAAAAAACAAAAATCCCTACGGTCATTGCTGGCCGTAGAGATGGAGAAAACTAAAAAAAGTTTAGTCTTCGCGTAATAAATCGTTCAAACTGGTTTTTGCACGGGTTTTCGCATCTACTTTCTTCACAATGATAGCAGCATACAAGCTATAAGTGCCACATTTAGAAGGCAGGTTGCCAGAAACTACCACCGAACCTGCAGGTACACGACCATAATGGATTTCGCCAGTTTCACGGTCATAAATTTTGGTCGATTGACCAATATAAACGCCCATAGAAATGACAGAACCTTCTTCCACAATCACGCCTTCAACAATTTCAGAACGTGCGCCAATGAAGCAGTTGTCTTCAATAATAGTTGGGTTTGCTTGAAGTGGCTCAAGTACACCACCAATACCTACACCACCCGATAAATGCACGTTTTTACCAATTTGTGCACATGAACCTACAGTTGCCCATGTATCAACCATGGTGCCTTCATCTACATAAGCGCCAATATTGACATAAGATGGCATTAACACCACATTTTTGGCTTGGAATGAACCTTTACGTGCAACTGCTGGCGGTACAACACGCACACCTGCTTGTTTGAATTGCTCGTCAGTCCAACCTGTAAATTTCGTGTCTACTTTGTCGTAGAAACGCAAATCGCAAGATTCAATTGGCTTGTTATCATTGAGTTTAAAAGATAACAAAACTGCCTTTTTTAACCATTGGTGAACGATCCACTCACCATTAATTTTTTCAGCAACGCGTAATGTGCCGTTATCTAAACCTGCAATTGCTTGTTCAACTGCCTGACGAATTTCAGCGGGACAATCTGCAGCGCTGAAATTAGCGCGGTCTTCAAATGCTTGTTCAATGATTGTTGAAAGCTGAGACATCGATGTTCTTACCAGAAAAAAAATTTCCAAAGATTTTACACTATATTGAGTGAGGAATAGATAAAAATTGGAACAGATTGGAATTTATCCTTAGTAAGATAAACAAGTTAAGTTGCGCGCTAAATTGTTGAAGTTTTGAAAATAAATGCTTTTGCAATAAACAATAAGAATAAATTTGTATCAAAAAATAACAAAAACGGGGTAAATTTTGCATAAAAGCTGACCGCAACATGCTCTATAGTTTTCTCATGACAAACACGAATGAAAATTCAAAAAGTTTTAGTTTGAGGAGAAACACAATGAAAACTTTACATACAATTTTAGCCGCTTCGGTATTGGCAGCAGTTGCAGGTTCTGCAATGGCAGATACAGCTGTGGTAAAAGATGGTTATGCGTTTGATCGTAACCAATTAATTCCAACAGGTGTACGTGCTGAAGTAGGTACAACAGGTTATGGTGGTGCCTTACTTTGGACTGCAAACCCTTATGTTGGCTTAGCTCTTGGCTATAACGGTGGCGATATTTCTTGGTCGGATGACTTATCTATTAATGGTACTAAGTATGATATGGATATGGACAATAACTTGACCTATTTAAATGCTGAAATTCGTCCATGGGGTGCAAGTCCAAGTAAATGGGCGCAAGGCGTTTATGTTGCAGCAGGTGTTGGCTATATTGACAATGAATACGGTTTAGATAAGCAAAATAAAAATGCTCAAGGTACTATTCATGTAAATGATGTTGCATACACAGGTTTAGGTGGGGTGAAAGGTAAACTCGCTTATGAAAATGACATTGCGCCATATCTAGGTTTAGGTTTTGCTCCAAAGATTAACAATAATTGGGGTGTATTTGGTGAAGTTGGTGCGTTCTATACAGGCAATCCGACTGTTAATTTAAGTGAATATGGTAATTTATCTAATGCAGTTGCTGGTTCTCCAAGTATTTCAGAGTCAGTACATGCGGAAGAACAAAAAATCCGTAACGATGACAAATACGAATGGATGCCAGTAGCTAAACTAGGTGTAAGCTACCACTGGTAATATCCGTTAGTTTCAGCTAAACCAAAAAAAACGAGCTTCGGCTCGTTTTTTATTTGTGTAGGTTTACGTGTATATTAGAAACGATGGGCAAGACGTAAACCATAAACAAGGGCATTGTTATTATTGGACGTTGCCAGCGAGGCAAAAGACACAGCACTGTCAGTATTGGTATTGATTTTGGCTTTTCTAAACTTTAAATAATGTGCGCCAAATGTAATCTCATTTTTTTGATTTACACGATATACCACGCCTGTTCCAAAACTTGAAAAGCCATCTGAAGGGTTGAGTGTAGACACAGTATTGCCAGTCCCAGAGTCCCATGAGCTTTCAATAAAACTGACCCATGTGGGTGTCCAACGGTGCGCCCAGCCTATTTTTGCCGACCATTGGTCTTTAGGGTAGGAAATCAGTTGATAACCTGAAATTTCGGGTACATACGGTGCATAGGCAGCAATGACCGCATTAAATTGTGGCGGTTGAATGCTAAAGTCAGACCAGTTTACCCAGCGTAAATCTGCATAGACGAGGTTATGTGTCGAAATCGCTGTTTGTAAGTGTGCATTGACAGATTTTGGAGTTTCTACCACGCTCTGATTTTCGGGCACAAGATTTAAAAGCGTGTGTTGCGTATGTTCGTAAGTATTTAGACGATGTTTAATTTTAGCGCGATAAGTCACTGCGGTTTTAAATGCATACTCTGGAATTTGATAACTAAATCCTGTTAACCAACCTAGGGCAGAATCACGTTCAAATGCTACGCTATAACCATTAAACACAGCATAATCTTGTCCAAAAACCTCTAAATAGCCTTTAAAGTCTTGCCAGCTAATACCTGTAAAAAAATTCCAGCGAGGGGTAGGTTGATAGCCGATTAGTGCAGTCATATTGCGACTGTCAAACTGAATATGACTGGACTCAATTTCTATTTTTTCAGCATATATTTCAGGGGTATATTGATAATTAACCCGCCCACCAAACGGTTGGTCGAATAATAAACCAAAGGAAAGTTGTGGGCTAAGCTGTAATTTTAAGCCCGCATTGATGAAATGTTTGCTTTCGACCAAATCTCCAGTCGAAAAATCAGTAACTCCCAGTTCACGGAGTTGTTGTTGATATTGTACTTGCCCAGAAACATTCGGCTCTAAATAAAGCAAGGTTATTTCTGCATAATTATTTTCTTGTAAAAAGGCGCTTACAGATTGATGGCTTTGTTCTAGAGCTGCAGCATGACTATACACTATGGGCAGGACGTACAAGCATGCAGTGCAAAGATGATATTTCATGTGACGTCCCGCATTTGAGTGATAGAATCGTGTTTAAAATCAAATAATCATTTTTATTGTTGATTATATTTTATGCATAATTTGAATCAATTTAAAACATTATTTTCCTGTTTTAAGATAAACGAAGATCGTGGCGAAATAATGAAACATAAGAGAGCGAATGCGCTCTCTTATGTGAATGGGGTTATTCGTCAGGATAAGCAATGCGCTTTAACGCTTTAATATCGGCATTTGGTGCACATAAAGAAATAAACTCATAGCCATAGCCACGTAGTAAATGTCCTTTGCGAACCGCAATCCATGTGGTGTTTACCCCAAAAATATCGGTCTGGATTTGTTTTAGACGGTAATCGCGTTCTGCATCGTATGCCACATTGTTTACCACGCCTACGCCCATGCCCAATTCAACATAGGTCTTAATAACATCGGCATCAAGTGCAGACATAACGATATTGACATCAATTCCTGCATCGGTAAATGCTTTGTCAATTTTAGAACGTCCCGTAAAGCCGCCGTGATAAGTGATGATTGGATATTCTGCCAAATCGGTCAGGCTAATCTCAGTTTTACTGGCTAAAGGATGATCTTGCGGGGTAATAATGCTGTGGCGCCAGTCATAATAAGGCACACTTGCCAAGTTCTCTTCAGTGGTTAGAGATTCGGTTGCAATACCAATATCGGCTTCACCTTGTAGCAGCATTTCGGCAATTTCAACAGGGCTGGCTTGTTGCAAAATCAAATGTACTTTAGGGAATTCTTTTTTAAACAAATTCACAATAGGCGGCAGCACATAACGCGCTTGGGTATGTGTAGTCGCAATGGTGAGCGTGCCTTCATCGACTTTATTAAAGTCATCGGCAAGGCGTTTAATGTTATCTGCATCAACCAACATGCGTTCGACAATACTCAGCAAAGCTTGTCCTGGCTCGGTTAAACCTAATAGACGTTTGCCTTTGCGCACAAAAAGCTGCACACCAAGTTCATCTTCAAGGTCTTTAATGTGCTTACTCACGCCCGATTGAGAAGTGTATAGTGCCGCAGACGCTTCGGTTAAATTAAAGTTTTGCCGAACGGTTTCTCTAATAATTCTAAGTTGTTGGAAGTTCATAGTGGTGCAACCCTAAAAAGGATGGAGCGGGTTAGGCTCCATCTTGATGTCCTTATGCGACTTGATTTTCAAATAAATGTAAAGTGGTTACACTTAACCAAACCGTTTGATTTGGGCGGAATTGGTGCAGTTTCGCTTCATCTGCAGTGAGTGCAATTTCAATTAAATTCCCTTGGCGATCTTGCAATTCTGCAACTACTTTACCAGCAATCCAAACCTCACGTAAGAAGGTCGCTTGAATGGTATTTTCCTGTGGTTGGGCATGAATATGCAACTCATCTGGACGCGCAAATGCAATCACTTTGCCTTGTGGTGCATTTGGTTGATTGAGAAGTTGTACGCGATCTTCACCAATTTGCACAACCCCTTGATGATGTTGTCCTTCAAAACGGTTGGCTTGACCTAAGAAGTCAAATACAAACGGAGTTGCAGGCTGTTCATACACTTCACGCGGTGAACCAATTTGTTCGACATTACCTTTGTTCATGACAATAATTTGATCGGCAACTTCGAGTGCTTCTTCCTGATCGTGGGTCACGAAAATTGAAGTGATGTGTAATTCATCATGCAAAGTTCTTAACCAACGACGTAATTCTTTACGCACTTTGGCATCAAGCGCACCAAAAGGTTCATCCAATAACAATACGCGTGGTTCTACCGCTAAGGCACGTGCCAAAGCAATACGTTGACGTTGTCCACCCGATAATTGTGCAGGATAACGGTCTGCTAAAAAGCTTAACTGTACCAAGTCGAGTAAACGCATAACACGCTTTTTAATCTCGGCTTCTGAAGGTCGGGTTGCACGTGGACGTACCCGTAAACCAAATGCGATATTGTCAAATACGGTCATGTGGCGGAATAGGGCATAGTGTTGGAAAACGAATCCAACTTGACGTTCGCGCACATGCACATCGGTTGCATCCTGACCCTCTAATATCACTTGCCCACGATCTGCCGATTCTAGCCCCGCAATAATACGCAACAAGGTGGTTTTACCACAGCCTGAAGGTCCAAGCAGTGCCACCAATTGACCATCTGGAAAATCGAGGGAGATGTCTTTCAGTGCATGGAATGCACCAAAATTTTTTTCAATATTTTTAACTTGAATACTCATGCGGTCATTCCTTAAGAAACAGTTGAATCTTCATTGCGTTGGTTTTGCTTTTCTTGACGAATTTCAACCCAAGTTTTTAAAATCAGGGTCACAATCGCGAGAAGTGCCAAGAGAGAGGACACCGCAAACGCAGCACTAAAGGTGTATTCGTTGTAGAGAATTTCGACGTGTAGCGGTAGGGTATTGGTTTCTCCGCGAATATGCCCCGATACCACAGATACTGCGCCAAACTCTCCCATCGCGCGGGCATTACACAGAATTACGCCGTAAATTAATCCCCATTTAATATTTGGCAAAGTGACTTTCCAAAAGGTTTGCCAACCAGATGCACCTAATACAATCGCAGCTTCTTCCTCCTCTGTGCCTTGTGCTTCCATTAAAGGAATCAATTCACGCGCCACAAAAGGTACGGTAATGAAGATGGTGGCAATCACAATTGCAGGCACGGCATATAAAACTTTGATGTCGTTTTCCATCAACCAGCCACCCATCCAGCCTTGTGTACCAAAAATCAGGACTAACATTAAACCTGCAATGACAGGGGAAACTGAAAAAGGCATATCAATTAAGGTGGTGAGAATTGCCTTACCACGGAAATTAAATTTCGCCACTGCCCACGCTGCGGCAATACCAAATACCACGTTTAAAGGTACGGCAATGGCTGCAGTGAGTAAGGTTAATTTCACTGCCGATAAAGTGTCAGGATGCACCAATGCTTGTGCATAGACACCAATGCCTTGTTTAAAGGCTTCTACAAAAACCAAAATCAGCGGCAAAATCAGACAGCTTAAGAAGAAAATGAAGGCAATTGCAATCAGGGTATAGCGTACCCAAGTCGGTTCACGTGTTGCATCGCGTGATTGTAGTTTTTCAGCCAAAGCATTGCTGTTGGTATTTAAACTCATCGTGCAGTTCTCCCTGTGCGACGACTTGCCCATGCTTGTAATAAGTTAATTAAGAACAGCATGACAAAAGAAATCAGCAACATCACCACAGCAATTGTGGTTGCACCTGCGTAGTCATATTCTTCTAAACGAGAAATAATCATTAAGGGTGCAATTTCAGTTTTAAATGGTTGGTTACCTGCAATGAAAATCACCGAGCCATATTCACCTACGCCACGCGCAAATGCGAGGGCAAAACCTGTAATCAGTGCAGGCAATAAAATAGGGAAAATCACTTTGGTGACAATTTGAAAGCGGTTAGCCCCCAGCGCAGATGCCGCTTCTTCCAATTCGGTTTCTAAGTCACTGAGTACGGGTTGCACGGTACGCACAACAAATGGAATACCAATAAAAATCAGGGCAAGGGTAATTCCGATAGGGGTATAGGCGACTTTAATGCCCAGTGGTTCTAAATATTGTCCAATCCAGCCTGTTGGTGCATATAAAGAAGTCAGGGCAATACCCGCAACTGCAGTAGGCAATGCAAAAGGTAAATCGACCAAAGAATCTATAATACGTTTGCCCGGAAAGCTGTATCGTACCAAACACCATGCCAATAATAAGCCGAAGACGACATTAATAAAGGCTGCAATGAGCGCAGCGCTAAAACTTAATTGCAAAGATTTTTGGATACGTTCTGAACTTAAAATTTCCCATAAACCATCCCAACCGATACCTAGCGATTTAATAAATACAGCCGATAAGGGAATAAGAACAATTAAAGATAAATACGCTAGGGTAAAGCCTAGAGAAAGACCAAATCCTGGCAGCACTTTGGATCGCTGCGACATGTTGACTCCTCAAAAGAGAGAATGAGTGTTTAAAAACAAACAGATAAAAATAAATCCGGCACAAGCATAAGTTGCGAAGATCAAATTACAAATTTGAATAGATACTTTCTTTTATCAGAAATGTTGATATGTGATTGCATATTTTCTGCAATCAAATAATCATAAATTTCAGGAAATGCCCCAAAGCCTGATGCAACATTAATATGACCCACTTGTCCTAGATTAATAGGTGTGACTTGCCATGCTTGTGCAAGTGACTGTGCATCTGTAAAACTGAGCCACGGGTCATTTTCACTGATCAATAAGCGTGTCGGTACAGCCAATTTAAGTTGCTGAAAATAAGCCGAATAATTGCTTTGACTGTGTTCTGCAAAACCAGATTCACCAAAACGGGCAGGGTTGGCAGGCGCAACCAAAACCAAATTTTTAATTTTCGCCTGAAGCTCAGTGTGCTGTGCTAAGGCTGCCACTGTGGTCAGACAACCAAAGCTGTGCGCCACAATTTGAATATCATTCTGAATCGGGGCAACTGTTTTGACAAATTCAGCAACCCAGTTCTGTAAAATTGGGCTATTCCAGTCTGACTGTTGTACACGCGAGCAAGACATGAGTTGTCGTTGTAACCAAGATTGCCAGTGCGCATATTCACTGCCACCTACACCTGGAACAATTACGGTATGAATCATGTCGATGCTCCTTCGCATATTTCAGCCTGAAATAATGATCTGAATAACGCTTGAATATGAATTGAACCCATCATTTTCAGCTTTGGCTGTGATCACTTGGATTCAAAACTCAGTAAGATAATGCTGTAAAATTCATGTTTTAAATAATCTGCAACAAGGATAACTAGAGTTTCTATGCAAAAAAAATAATTAAAAATGAATTTTATATGAATAAAAGAGATATATGTGAATCAGGTAAAAATGCGTTTGTGAAAACACCCGCATTTTTCAATTTGGGTGTTTTCAGCTAGAGCTTTGGTATGATTTACCTTTCGGAGTATTATTTGGTTTGGTTGGCTTTGACAATCTGATCGAAAATGCCATCATTTTCAAAGTGTTGCTTCTGAACTTTGCTCCATCCACCAAACTCTTGATCAATCGTCACCAACTTCAATGGTTTAAATTGCGACTTATATTGTGCCAACACCGTAGCATTACGTGGTCGGTAATAATTCTTCGCAGCAATGTTTTGACCCGCAGGCGAATAGAGATAGTTTAAATAGGCTTTGGCTAAGTGTTGATTGCCATCTTTTTGCACATTTTTCTCTACAATCGCCACAGGCGGTTCAGCCAAAATAGATAGAGAAGGCGTGATGATCTCAAATTTACCCGGTTGTTCACGCACGGCTAAATAGGCTTCATTTTCCCAAGCTAACAAAACATCACCAATGCCACGTTCTGCAAAAGTGGTGGTTGAGCCACGTGCGCCTGAATCCAATACTTTGGTTTGTTTATAAATTTGGCGAACAAACTCTTGCGCTTTAGCATCATTGCCCGCAGGTTGATGTTTTGCCCATGCCCACGCTGCCAAATAGTTCCAGCGTGCACCGCCAGATGTTTTTGGATTTGGAGTAATGATTTCCACACCAGGTTTGACCAAATCGCCCCAATCTCGAATACCTTTCGGGTTGCCTTTACACACTAAAAATACAATTGTGGATGTATAAGGGGTCGAGTTGTGCGGAAATTTCTTTTGCCAGTCTTTAGGTAATAGACCGCGTTTGGCAATTTCATCAATATCGGCAGCCAGTGCCAAAGTCACGACATCGGCACCTAGACCATCAATCACCGCACGTGCCTGTTTGCCCGAACCGCCATGTGATTGTTTAAAGTTAATGTTTTGCCCGGTGGCTTTTTTCCAGTACGCACCAAAATCTTTGTTAAAGTTATCGTATAATTCACGGGTTGGATCGTAGGAAACATTCAGAAAGTCTTTTGCAGAAACGCTCAAGGTTGTTGCCGAAAGTACTGCCGCCAGTAGTCCAATTTTCAGTTTTGTAAAGTTCATGTTTGACCTCAGGTATTAAATCTGTTGTTGAATGAGGCAAGCATATCGGTAGTCTATTTGCTGAAAAAATAATTTAAAATGCGGTGAATATCAGTAAATGATAAATATAAATTTCTTCATTGTTTTCTATATTTAGAGATAAATAACGAGTACTTCTTCCATGCAGTGTTATAAAAATGCCAAGCCAACTGAGCAGATTCATGTGTTAGATCGCGCGTTTCATTATGGCGATGGATGCTTTAGCACTGCACGTATTCGCCAAAATCAAATTGAATTATTTGACCGTCATTTGGCGCGTTTGCAATATGCCAATTGCAAACTTTATTTAAATGCCAATCTTGAGTTAATCACTGAAACGCTGACACTTTTAAAGCAGGCGCATGGCGAGTTAAATGGTACTTTGAAGATTGTTTTAAGTCGTGGTGTGGGGCAGCGTGGCTACAGCTTGCCTGATCATCCTGCCGATGTTTGGGTGTTTTTCTATCCACAAGTACAAGCGGCTTTAGATACGGCATATCATTATGACATCATTCAAAGTGGCATCTTGGCACAAGCGATTGGACTAAGCATGCCGAATTTAGTTGGGCTGAAAAGTTTGAACCGTCTTGAACAGGTTTTATTAAAACAAGAGGCCGATCAAGCGGGGTGGCTTGAGGCTTTGGTAACCGATGTGCAGGGGCGTGTGGTTGAAGGTGTGAGTAGTAATTGTTTCATTCTTATAAACAATACATGGATTACCCCGCAACTTGGTTATAATGGCGTGCACGGCGTGATGCGGGCAGAAATTTTGTCGCGGATGCAACAGCACAATATTGCGTGTGAACAACGTGATATAGATGCTGCAGAAATTGCGAACATTCAAAGTTTATTTTTTTGCAATGCGCTTAGTCCAATGAAAATTGCCAGCCATTTACAGTCACAGCTTTTGGATGTGCAACCGTGTATTCAATTATTTAAGCAACTTCAACTGAATCAGATACATTCTTATGTCTAAACCTAAACGCCCATCAAAATCTAAAAAGAAAACTAATACAGTACAGTCTATGCGTGCCTTGAAAGGTGGCATCATTTTTATACTGGGGCTATTACTGGTGCTTGGCGTGATTTTATGGTCAAGTCTGTTTAGAGATTATCCTGTTGAAGGTCAAAAACAATTATTGGCGATTAATAATGGTGATACTTACTCACGTTTTATTGACCGTTTGGCAGAACAAGATCATGTGAATTTTCCAATTGTTTTAAAACTCTATCAACGGGTGATGATTCACGACAGCATGAAAAAAGGCGTGTATGAAGTCCGTCAGGGCATGAGTGTACGTCAGGTTTTGGAAATGATCGCCAATGCTGAAAATGCGCAAATGAACCGTATTTTGGTTATTGAAGGCACGACTTTTAAGCAATTGATTGAGGCATTAAAGAAAGATGATTTGGTCAGTAAAGAAGTAGTGTATTTACCTTATGCAGAATTGCTGAAAGCTTTAAATATTCCTTATGCACATCCAGAAGGGTTGTTTGCACCAAATACGTATTTTTTTGCTAAAGGTGAAACTGATCGTAAAATTTTAACCGATTTATATCAGCGTCAAATGAAAGCATTAGATGATGCTTGGAATAATCGAGCAGCAGATTTACCTTATAAAAATAAATATGAAGCCTTGATTATGGCCTCAATTATTGAAAAAGAAACCAATGTCGATGCTGAGTTGCAGCAAGTGTCTGGGGTATTTGTACGCCGTTTAAAACTAGGCATGCGTTTACAAACCGATCCAACTGTTATTTATGGAATGGGCGATAAATATCAGGGCAATATTACCCGTCAGGATTTACGCACGCCAACGCCATACAATACCTATACCATGAGTGGCTTAACGCCAACACCAATTGCCTTGCCAAGTCAAAAAGCCATTGAAGCGGCGATGCATCCAGACCAATCTGACAACATTTATTTTGTCGCGACAGGTAATGGTGGACATAAATTTAGCACCAATTTGCAAGATCATAACCGTGCCGTGCAGGAATATTTAAATGTACTGCGCGCGAAAAAATCAGGGGAATAAGCATGTTTATCAGTTTTGAAGGCACCGAAGGGGTAGGCAAAACGACACTCATTCGCCGTATTCATGATTATTTTACTGCACAAGGTCAAGAGGTGGTTTTAACCCGTGAGCCAGGTGGAACCCCTATGGCAGAGCAAATTCGTGCTTTGTTACTCGCGGTCAACCATGAAGAAAAAATGTGTTCAGACACTGAGTTATTGTTGATGTATGCAGCGCGTGCTCAGCATTTAGATCAGGTGATTTTACCTGCGTTGGCTGCAGGAAAAACTGTACTGTGTGACCGTTTTAGTGATGCGAGTTTTGCTTATCAGTGTGCAGGACGTGGTTTGAGTGAAAGCAAGTTGCAGACTTTAAATAATAACTTTGTGGCACGTATGCCTGACTTAACTTTCTGGCTGGATGCACCGATTGAACTGGGTATGACCCGTGCACGGGCACGTGGTGAACTTGATCGTTTTGAACAAGAGAAAGCAACTTTCTTTGAGAAAGTAAGAGGTGGCTATCAAACTTTGTGGGAGCGACACCCTGAGCGAGTGAAGCGCTTAGATGCAACACAAAGCCCCGATCAAGTATTTGCACAGGCGATGCACTATTTGCAAGCTAAGGCATAACAAACAAAGGTATAACAAGCCAATGGGTCATGGTTATTCATTTGATTGAATGGAAAAATCTTCTATAGTGGAAATGCTTTAGAAGATTTTTTTATTTAAATAATAGCGAATAGTAAATATGACCAAAGACGAAATTATTGAATTTTTAAAAGTTGAGTTTCCGCAAAGTTTGGAAAAATGTGAAATTGTGTCCATCACGCCACGTGGGGCATTGGTGAATTATCACATCGATGAACGTGATTTACGCCCAGGTGGTACGGTATCAGGGCCGACTATGATGACCGTTGCTGACTATGCACTTTATATCGCCATTTTAGGCGAATTAGGTTTGGTGGCTTTAGCGGTCACGAGCAACTTAAACATTAACTTTTTACGCAAGCCCGCAGCAGGGCGTAATTTACGTGGTGAATGTCGCTTAATGAAAGTAGGGAAAAACCTCGTGGTCGGTGAGGTTTGGGTATATTCCGAAGGTGTAGATGATGCCGTGGCGCATGTCACAGGGACGTATTCGATTCCACAGATTGGCTGAGAATAAAGTCAGCTTTATCTTAATTTTAGTTACTTATATTTACCATGTGGTTACATATGTACACATACTACATGAAAATCAGGGTTTGATTGGTTAAAAAATAATCACAAATATTTCATTTTATGTTTTTCATATAGATCAAATCTGCTTTTGTCTAAGCTAGCAACCCGTAAGTGATAAAACAAGGGAGCTAAATGCTTAAATTTAAGAACAATATTGTTCATGGAGCAATCTTTGATATGGATGGAACAATGTTTGATACTGAACGATTACGGTTTCAAACATTGAAGCAGGCATCTCAGGAGCTCATTGGCGTTGAATTTTCAGACGTATACCTCATGCAATGTTTGGGTTTGAGTGCAAAGAGCGCTGAACAACTGGCGCAAGCAGAATATGGTGCAGACATTCCTTACCGTGAGATCCGTCAGCGTGCTGATGAACTAGAACTAGAAAGTGTGCGCAATTTTGGTGTGCCCATTAAAAAAGGTTTGTTGCAGGTATTAGAGCGGTTACGAAAGTCTGGCTTGAGAATGGCGGTTGCTACGTCTAGTCGTCGTGCCATTGCCGAAGAATATTTGATTAATGCCAATGTCTATAAGTTTTTTGATGTATTAGTTTGTGGCGATGAGGTGCAACAGGGCAAGCCACATCCTGAAATTTTTATAACAGCCGCACAAAAAATTAATCTAGAACCCAGCGAATGTTTTATGCTGGAAGATTCTGAAAATGGAATCAAATCTGCACATGCAGCGGGTGGCATAACCATACTATTTCGGGATATCAAAAAACCTAATGCTAATATGTTGTCACTCACGCAGCATTATTACGCAAGTATGCAAGCTTATTTAGATGACTTAAATCAAGTTATTCCTGTATTGGAAATGCCGAGTTTACAAGAGGCCTTCCCGCAAACTTTAAATCAGTTGAGTGTGGGGATTCATGGTTTTGGTGCAATAGGTGGGGGCTATTTGGCCCAAATTTTATCGCACTGGGATGGCTATACCCGTCCTAAACGTATTTATGCTTCTACACGGAATACCTTATATCGTTCTGCAGTAAACGCCTTTGGAACGTATTCAATTCGTTATGGACAATGTTCTTATGATGAACGAATTGAAAATATGCACATCATTGATGCGGAGAACTTGCAGCAGATGCAGCAAATGTATGTGGAGTCGAGCCTAATTGCATTATGTTTGCCTGAACATGCTTTACAGCAAGAGGCTAAAGTAATTGCGCAGGGCTTATATGCCCGTTTTATAGCGCAATTTGAACTCCATCAGCCTTTAACTATTTTGGTAATTTTAAATAAAGTTGGGGCAAAACAGCTCTTGATGACGCATATTCATCAGGCGTTAGAGGCGTTGTTGGATCCCGATACGGCAGCCAAAATTATGGCGCAGCATTATTTTTGCGATACTGTCGTAAATAGAATGGTCTCTAAATTAAGCGATCAAAACTTATATCGCCAATTACGCATCAAGTATAATATTTTTAAGCAATTTCAGTTGGATGACGAAGCAGAGCCAATTGAAATTGAAGACAATACTCGATTGCAGCCTGAGCAAGAGCGTCAAGCCACCTTATATGTAGAAGATTTAAGACGCAATTTTCAGCCCAGTCACATTTTGCAAAGTATGGATTTAATTTTATTTCATGCTGAAAGTGACATGCCTATTTATGTGGAAAATGCCAGTCCATTATTGCAACACATGCGTCAAATGATTTTGGTAGATGATATTGCCGAAATCCAACTCATTAAAAATCGTTTATGGAATGGTGTACATGCCATGATGGCTTGGTTATCCAGTTTAATAGGGCATAACAGTATTGGTGTCGCAATGGCAGACCCATTGGTTGCAGATTTTACCCGCGCTGTTTCGGCACAAGTAGCGTTGGGATTAGCTGCACAGTTGCCGCATCGTCAGCAAAACTTAAAGCATCTGGCACAGAGCTTTCTGGACTCATGTGAACATGCCTATAAAGACCCGTGTCAGCGTGTGGCACGTGACCCTTTGCGTAAACTCTCAGCCAATGAACGGGTGATGGGTGCTTTGATTTATCATCTGCAGCATGATTTAGCTGCAAATTATGTGCAGAAAGGAGTGGTGTTGGGCTATCTGTATGCAATTAAAATGCAGCAGTTGGGGGCTCAAGCAGCATTACAGCATTTGTCAAAACAATTGCAAAATGCGCCTATAGACGAACAAACACGGCAGCAATTGCAGTACATAATTAGCCACCAATTACAGCAACTATTGGCTGGTCAAGTTCGCTTAGAAGCATTTATTCAAGATGGTACTCAAGTTGCAGCCGTAATCTAAAAATCAACTTGATGAATTCTTGGGGGGAGGTTTAGTAAGTTAACGTCATCATATTCAAAATGATAAAATACCGAATCGTGTTATGGAACACGATTCGGTGCTTTCTTGCATTAGAATTCAAATGCACTTTATTCACAGATACTTTTATGCAAATGCTGTTGTGTAACAAGCAATCAGATCACTCATTCACCAATGGGGTTTCCACTTGGAAGTTTGGTGGAATAAGCACAGTTTTACGCAATTCAGGCGCAAGTTCAGGATAATCTAGCGTGAAGTGTAAACCGCGTGATTCCTTACGTTGCATGGCACAGCGCACAATCATTTCCGAAACTAAAACCAAATTACGCAGTTCAATTAAGTTTTTACTGACTTGATAGTCCTGATAATACTCGGTGATTTCACGTTTCAGCATTTCAATGCGGTGCAAGGCACGCTCTAAACGCTTGGTGGTGCGTACAATGCCGACATAGTTCCACATGGTTGCGCGTAGCTCATCCCAGTTTTGTAAAATCACCACATCTTCGTCAGGATTCGTCACTTGCGAATCATCCCAAGCAGGGACGTCAGGCGAGCTATAATCTGCGGTGTAATGAGCTTCAATATGTTTGGCGGCAGCCATTCCATAGACAAAACATTCTAAAAGAGAGTTACTTGCCATACGGTTAGCACCATGTAAACCTGTATAAGAAGTTTCACCAATCGCATATAAACCAGCAATATCGGTTTGGCTATGTTCATCCACCATTACTCCGCCACAAGTGTAGTGGGCAGCAGGTACAACAGGAATCATATCGGTAGTGATATCAATGCCCAATTCCAGTAAACGTGCATACAGCGTTGGGAAGTGTTCTTTCACAAATTCTGCAGGTTTATGGGTGATGTCTAACCACACATGACGAATACCTAAGCGTTTGATTTCATAGTCAATCGCACGTGCTACAATGTCGCGTGGCGCCAATTCTGCACGCTCATCAAAACGCAGCATAAAACGCTCACCATCGGGTAAACGCAAATATGCACCTTCACCACGCATGGCTTCAGTAATTAAAAACGAACGTGCTTGAGGATGATACAAACAGGTCGGATGGAATTGGTTAAATTCCATATTTGCCACACGACAACCTGCACGGTATGCCATCGCCATACCATCACCTGTAGCAATGTCTGGGTTAGATGTATATAGATAGGCTTTCATTGCACCACCGCAGGCAAGTGCGGTAAATGGCGCAAGGAAGCTATGCACTTTTTGTGTTTTTTCATCTAATGCATATAAGCCCAAAGCGCGATTGCTTTCATTTAAACCTAATTTTTGCGAGGTAATTAAGTCAATCGCAATATAATTTTCAAAAATGGTGATGTTTTGCTGTTCTTGGGCACGTTGTACCAAAGTGGTCGAAATTGCGCGTCCCGTTGCATCGGCAGCGTGAATGATACGTCGCTGTGAGTGACCGCCTTCACGGGTTAAGTGCAACTGTTCTTGTTCATCTAAAGTAAATTGCACACCTTGTTTCAGCAGAAAATCTACCGAAGGTTTGCCGCCTTCTACGGTTTGCTTGACGGCATCCATTTCACATAAATGAGCACCTGCAATCATAGTGTCATCTATGTGTTGTTCAATTGAATCTGTTTCATCAAGAACTGCCGCGACACCGCCTTGCGCATAGAAAGTGCTGGCTTCAGTAAGGGTAGATTTCGCCAAAACGGCAATATTGAAATGCTGGGGTAATGAGAGCGCTAAACTCAAACCTGCACCACCACTTCCCACAATAATCACATCAAATTGATGTGTTGTGTTTAAATTAGGCATGTCCATCAGCTAATTTGAAAAAAGTTGGATAATGACACCCCTTTTTACAGAAAAAGGCAAGTGCGAAGTGGATTTGAATAATGAAAAAAAAGAATAAACTGGCAACTTTTATGGAATATCCCACTTTTATTGTGATTCGATTCCACGCTTTTCATTTATAGCACTTTGGCGCATCATTTTTGATGGGTCAAATATAAGATGCGATCTCAGCTATCCTCCACAGTGCCTGCCAAACCGTAATTGAAAAAGATTCAACATTTTATTACGCAAAAGCCTATTATTTTGTGCTAAATAAGGTGAGTTCAAAGTCATAATTATTATTGAGTGAATGCTATTTATGAAAAATCGCAACTTAAAAAAAGGTTTATATGCGGCTGTTTTTACTATGGCAACTGTGCAGACTCAAGCAGCACCACCAGTAGACTTTTCTAATTTGGTTGAGCAGGTTAGTCCTGCGGTGGTGAGTGTCAATGTTGTCAAAAAAATGAGTCAGGAAGAACTCTTACAACAACAAGTTCCAGAAATTTTACGCCGTTTTTTTGGCAATCAAGTGATTATTCCTCAACAGCAAATTCCACAAGAAAAAACAGGTTACGGCAGTGCCTTTTTTATCAGTAAAGATGGATACCTTTTAACCAATCACCACGTTGTTGAAGATGCTTCTAAAGTTACCATTGTACTGAATGACCGCCGTGAACTTGATGCAACTGTCGTGGGTAGTGATGAACGTACCGATGTCGCGTTATTAAAAGTGCAGGGCAGCAGTTATCCAGAACTGCGTACAGGCAATGTCGATCAATTACGTGTAGGTGAGCCTGTACTTGCGATTGGTTCACCATTTGGCTTTGACTATTCTGCATCGGCAGGAATCGTGAGTGCCAAAATGCGTAATATGATGGGTGAAACTTCAGTGCCATTTATTCAGACCGATGTGGCGCTTAACCCAGGTAACTCAGGCGGGCCACTATTTAACCAGCGCGGTGAAGTGGTCGGCGTGAACTCCCGTATTTTTAGTGGTACGGGTGGTTATATGGGCTTGTCATTCTCCATTCCTATTGATGTTGCCATGGATGTTGCCGATCAGTTAAAGCGTAACGGTAAAGTGACTCGTTCTTATTTAGGGGTGAGTTTACAAGATATTGACCGCAATTTGGCAGAATCTTATAAACTCAGTAAGCCTGAAGGTTCATTAATTACTCAAGTTGCACCAAACTCACCTGCGGCACGTGCAGGTTTGCGCGCGGGCGATGTGATTCTTAAATACAACGGCACACCTATTTCCAGAACGTCTGAATTGTTGAACTATTTAAACCGTTCAGTGCCAAATCAAAGTATTCAGCTTGAAGTATTACGCGATGATAAACGCCGTAATATTACCGCTACGGTGAGCACAGCACCTGACGACACGCCTGCCAAAAACAACCCTGATACCGCAGCCAAAGGCCCTGTTTTAGGGGTGTCGATTCGTGATTTAAGCGTTGCAGAACAACGCCAATTAGATATTAAAGGCGGTGTGCTGATTCAGGAAGTGCGTCGTGGTGGTTCGGCAGCTCAGGCACGTATTATGCCAGGTGATGTGATTGTGCAACTGAATAACACCACCATCCAAAATGCCAACCAATTTGTTGAAACAGTATCTACCTTGAAACAAGGTACAATTGCGCGTGTGGTGATTATTCGCCAAGGGCAACGTGCGATTATTGGCATGCGTATTCAATAAGTTGAAGTGGCATAAAATCGTAAATCTAACTAAATTTAGCATATTGCTAAACTTTAGATAGTCACTTATTTTAAGAAAGTCGCTCTTGAACTGGAGCGACTTTTTTTATGTAACTCGGTATTTTTGTTAGACTAGACCGACATCGCCGTTTTAGTTAAAAGGATGACATGAGCAGCATATTTGATTTAAAAATCACCGTACAGCCAGAACATATTGATATTTTAGGGCATGTCAATAATGTGGTGTATGTGCAGTGGATGCAGGATGTAGCATCGGCACATATCAAAACATTAGGCTTAGGTGTGCAGGAATACTTAAAACTAAAACATGCGATGGTGGCGGTGGAACATCATGTGCAATATCGTAAAGCGGCACTCGAAGGTGAGGAGCTGATTTTGCGTACATGGTTAAGTGATTTGAATGCGTTGTATTCATTCCGCCAATATGCGTTTTATCGCCCTCAAGATAAAAGTCTGCTGTTTATGGGCAATACACAATGGGCTTGTGTGGAAATTGCTACAGGTCGTCCAAAACGCATGTCACCGACATTTACGCAAGCCTATCAACCCCTTGCTGCTGATGTGAATCCGTTGGATTTTAGTGAGTATGATTAATTAAGAGGAATTGAAGCACCAAGTGTAGCGTCATTGAAAGTTGCCGCATGTTATTGCTCTAGATGTTGTCAAAGAGGGTGTTTGCCCGTTTCAAACAGCATGATGTGGCTTTCAATTTTCACTTTAATCACGACATACATCTCTGCATAAAAAGCCTGAAACTCTCGAATAAAAAGAAAAACGCGTGAGGCTGCAAAAGGAAGTCATTATTATGGATACATTGAAAAATCCATCTGCTATAATCCTTCGCAATTTCTATTCGGCTTTTGCTCTGCATGAATTTTGAGGTGCAGAGCGTGTTATTTTTCAAGGTAACCCATGGCGCAAGCTAAAAAAACTGTTGATATTAAAAACATCCGTAACTTTTCGATCATTGCCCATATTGACCATGGTAAATCGACTCTAGCAGATCGTTTCATTCAAACCTGTGGTGGTTTACAAGATCGTGAGATGCAAGCTCAGGTGTTGGATTCTATGGAGCTTGAGCGTGAGCGTGGGATTACCATTAAAGCCACCTCAGTGACTTTATACTACAACCATCCAAATGGTCAGGAATACCAGTTAAACTTCATTGACACCCCAGGACACGTTGACTTTTCCTATGAAGTATCACGTTCTTTGGCAGCCTGTGAAGGTGCGCTATTGGTAGTCGATGCGGCACAAGGGGTAGAAGCGCAATCAGTTGCAAACTGCTATACCGCAATTGAGCAAGGCTTAGAAGTTTTACCTGTACTGAATAAAATTGATTTACCGCAGGCAGAACCTGAGCGCGTGATTCATGAAATTGAAGAAATTATTGGTATCGAAGCGCAAGATGCACCCACCTGTTCGGCTAAAACAGGTTTAGGCATCGACAATGTATTAGAAACCTTGGTGAATGTCATTCCTGCACCACAAGGTGACCGCGATGCGCCATTGCAAGCCTTAATTATTGACTCATGGTTTGATAACTATTTGGGCGTTGTGTCGTTGGTACGTATCAAGCAAGGTCGTGTGCGTAAAGGCGATAAAATGTTGATGAAATCGACAGGTCAAACGCACATCATTACCTCAGTTGGTATTTTTAATCCAAAACATACCGAAACAGGTATTTTAGAAGCAGGTGAAGTTGGCTTTGTTATTGCGGGTATTAAAGATATTTTCGGTGCGCCAGTCGGCGATACCATCACACTTGCAACGACACCAGAAGTAGAAACCTTACCAGGCTTTAAAAAAGTTAAGCCGCAGGTTTATGCGGGTTTATTCCCAATTGATGCCAGCGACTTTGAACCGTTCCGTGAAGCCTTGCACAAACTACAAATTAACGACTCAGCATTGTTCTTTGAACCTGAAAGTTCAGATGCTTTGGGCTTTGGTTTTCGTTGTGGTTTCTTGGGCATGTTGCACATGGAAATCGTACAAGAGCGTTTAGAGCGTGAGTACGATTTAGACCTAATTTCATCAGCTCCAACGGTTATTTATGAAGCTGTGATGAAAAATGGCGAAACGGTTTATATCGACAGTCCATCTAAAATGCCTGATGGTTCAACTGTAGAAGATTTGCGTGAACCGATTGCGGAATGTCATATTTTAGTGCCGCAAGAATACTTGGGTAACGTCATGACCCTATGTATTGAGCGTCGTGGTGTGCAAAAAGACATGAAATTCTTGGGTAACCAAGTGTCTATTACTTTTGAAATTCCAATGGCAGAAGTCGTGATGGATTTCTTTGATAAATTGAAGTCATGTTCACGTGGTTTTGCATCGTTAGATTATAACTTTGTGCGTTTTGAAAGTTCATCTTTGGTTAAAGTAGATGTACTGATTAACGGTGAAAAAGTTGATGCCTTAGCGATGATTTGTCACCGTCAGGATGCACGTCACCGTGGTATTGCCTTGGTTGAAAAAATGAAAGACTTGATTCCGCGTCAAATGTTTGATGTGGCTATTCAGGCTGCCATTGGTGCACAAATTATTGCGCGCTCAACCGTGAAAGCGATGCGTAAAAACGTACTTGCGAAGTGTTATGGCGGTGACGTTTCTCGTAAGAAGAAACTGCTTGCCAAGCAAAAAGAAGGTAAGAAACGTATGAAGCAAGTGGGAAGTGTTGAAATCCCGCAAGAAGCTTTCTTGGCCGTACTTAAAGTCGAACGCTAAAATTATAAGGATAACAAGCCCATGGATTTTGATTTTAATTTGATTCTCGTTCCTGCCACATTATTTTTTATTGCGGTGTGGCTGCTCGATAAATTTGTATTTAAACAAAGAGCGACGAAAGGGCGAGGCAATGAAAACTTCATTATCACATGGGCTTATGATTTTTGGCCTGTTTTGGCAGTGGTGATGGTACTGCGTTCATTCCTGTATGAACCATTTAATATTCCGTCAGATTCTATGGTGCCAACCTTAGAAACGGGCGATTTTATTTTGGTGAACAAGTTTGAATATGGCGTGCGTTTGCCAATTATTAACAGCAAAATTATAGATGTGGGTTCGCCTGAGCGTGGCGAAGTTGCGGTGTTCCGTTATCCACCACAACCAAGCATTAGTTATATTAAGCGTATTGTCGGTTTACCAGGCGATCATATTGTTTATGATCATGGTCAGCTGAGCATTAATGGCGAGAAAGTAACGAAAACCCCAATCCAGTTTAGCCGTGAAAAAGACAGTCTAGATACACCTACTTCAATTTACCATCAGGAAACTTTAGGGGCGCATACATTTACCATGCGCGAGCTTGAAGGTGTAAACGTGGCGCGTCAGGCACCATTCCTGAACTATGTAGACAATGGTAAATATTCAGCAGAAAATGGTTTATATTGGGAAGTCAAAGTACCTGAAGGTCATTACTTCGCGATGGGGGATAACCGCGATCAAAGTGCTGACAGTCGTTTTTGGGGCTTTGTACCAGAGGAAAACCTAACAGGCCGTGCATTCTATGTCTGGATGCATAAAGAACCTGGGTTTAATTTGCCGTCATTTAGTCGTAACGGCAAAATTGATTAATAAAGCAGATTAGGAAAATAAAAAATGCGTCATCAACAAGGGGCATCCTATATTGCAATTTTAATTGCAATTATTGGTTTTGCATTTATGGCAAAAGTAGCAGTTGCAGTTTGGGCACCATATTTCGATGATCGAATGTTGGACAATCAAATTGAAGAACAATTGTTGAATGGGCCAAAAAATCTATCACCACAACAGTTTATTGGTGAAATGGACAAGCGTTTAAGCATGAACAACATTCGCGATATTAAATTTGCAGATGTGGCTCAAGTGACTAACGTCGATGGTTTAGAAGTGAAAAAAGAATATGAAATAAGAAAACCTTTCTTATTGAATATTGATATTGTAATGAAGTTCGAGAAAAGTTTTGATCAAAGCTCAGTCCAAGCTAAATGAGACCCGTCTAGCCAGCCGAATCGGTTATCAGTTTAAGCAACCTGAATTGCTTAAATTGGCTTTGACTCACCGCTCGGTGAGTCATAAACACAATTACGAACGTCTGGAATTTCTAGGCGATTCGTTGTTGGGAATGATTGTTGCCAATTATTTATATGTGGCTTATCCACATGAAAATGAAGGGCGTTTAACGCGCATGCGGGCAACACTGGTGCGTCAGGAAGCCTTAGGTAAAATTGCCAATGATTTAAAGCTCAGCCAAAATTTAATTCTCAGTACAGGTGAATTGAAATCTGGTGGTCATCATCGTGAGTCTATACTGGCGGATACCGTAGAAGCGATTATTGGCGCCATTTATGTCGATAGCGGTGATTTGAATTTGCTGCAAACGATTGTGCTAAAATGGTATAGCCCTTATTTAGATCATATTGAGCCAACCGATCAACTCAAAGACCCTAAATCACGCTTACAAGAGTATTTACAAGCACGTAAAAAACCTCTCCCGGTTTACGAGGTTGTAGATATTCAGGGCGATGCACCGAATCAGCATTTCATTGTGGAATGCCGAGTCGATAGTTTGCCTGTAATGAAGGGTGAAGGTTCAAGCCGTCGCTTTGCCGAGCAGGCAGTTGCGGCAGATATTTTAAAATTCTTGGAGCAAAAGTCTGAATGACCATCCATTCCGATCACGTAGATGCTGATCACGAGTCGAATAACGACGCCAATGACCTAATTAACCAATTCTTTAGCGGTCAGGGAACTGAAATTCCATCTGATTTCCGCAGTGGTTTTGTTGCGATTGTTGGTCGCCCGAATGTGGGTAAATCGACCCTCATGAACCACTTATTGGGTCAAAAACTATCCATTACTTCACGTAAACCGCAAACCACACGTCACAAAATTGTGGGAATTGATTCACGTGAAAAATCTCAGGCTGTGTTTGTAGACACACCAGGGATGCATAAAAAAGAAGTCCGTGCCATCAACAAAATGATGAACCGTGCTGCATCATCTGCTTTGCGTGATGTGAACTTGGTTTTGTTTGTGGTGGATGCACAAAAATGGACGCAAAATGATGAGTTAGTCCTAGAAAAGCTGAAAAATGCAGAAATGCCAGTGATTCTAGTGATTAACAAACTCGACACTTTTGAGAATAAAAATCAGGCTTTGCCGATTATTCAAGAACGTGCCAAGTTAATGAACTTTGCCGAAATTGTACCTGTATCGGCATTGCGCGGCGCGAACCTAGATCATTTGCGTGACACGATTGAACGCTATTTGCCATTCCAGCCACCGTTGTACTCGCTAGATCAAATCACAGACCGTTCAGAACGTTTCTTGGCATCTGAAATTATCCGTGAAAAGATCATGCGCCAATTGGGCGAAGAACTGCCTTACGATTTAACCGTGCAAATCGAATCATTTAAAACTGAAGATGCGGTTTTAAATGAAAAAACGGGTCGTATGAAAGCGCCATGTACCTATATTGATGCCACTATTTTTGTAGATCGCCCAGGTCAAAAAGCCATTGTGATTGGTGAAAAAGGCGCGAAGCTGAAAAAAATTGGTATGGATGCACGGGTCGACATGGAAAAAATGTTCGAGCAAAAAATCATGTTAACGCTTTGGGTGAAAGTCAAAGGTGGTTGGTCTGATGACGAACGTGCATTAAAAAGCTTAGGATATAGTGATATCTAAGTTTGACGAAAAGGGAACTGTGATGATGAAAGTGTTGGCCATTGTGGCATGTATGTTTGTCTTGCAAGGTTGTATTCACAAAGTTGTGACAGTTCCCGTAAAAGTCGCCTACAAAACCACAAAAGGTGTGGTGAAAGGCACTGCTGCTGTAGTTGGTGCTGTCATTCCAGATGGTGATGACGAAGAAAAATCCAAACAAGAATCCTCTAAAGAATAGGATTAATTGACGCAATCATGCGTAATGAAATCTTGCATGGTTATTTAATCCATCATCGAAAATACCGCGAACGTAGCCATATTGTGCATTTGTTTACTCGCGAACATGGGCGGGTCGATGGTATTTTAAGACAAATGCCACCGCCACAATATCAACCGATTCGCATACAAGCTTCGGGAAAATCAGACCTTAAAAATTTCACTAAGCTGGAAATTGTCAATCAACCCGTTTTTTTCTTTGGTGATGCATTTTTTTCAGGCTTTTATTTAAATGAAATTGTGTTGCGCTTGTGTTTTGCCGAAGTGGAAATGCCTGAAACTTTTGTGCAATATCACCAGACTTTGGCGCATTTACAACATTTATCTAGTCAAGAAAATCCTAATCTATTTTTAAGACAAATTTTACGTCAGTTTGAACATGCATTATTGGAAGAATTAGGCTATGCGATTGATTTTTCAGTCGATGCGAACCAAGAGCCGATTCAGCCCAATCTACATTATCATTTTCAACTGAATGATGGTTTTATTCCCAACGCTCAAGCTTCACGGTCAAACTTACTCGGTGCGCAGATTCTGAGTATGTGTGACTATGAAAAGGGTAGGGATTTTAACCCAGAGCAGTTACAATTTCTGTCTAGACTGTATCGGCAAATGATTAGTTCACTGTTGGGTGATCGACCTTTAAAAAGTCGCCAATTGTGGATTCAGAATTCTCAAACTCAAGCGTAATGTAGGAATCTATTATGGCTTTACTCGGTGTCAATATTGACCATGTGGCAACTTTAAGACAAGCGCGTGGCACGAACTACCCAGACCCTGTAGAGGCCGCGTTGATTTGTGAACAAGCGGGTGCAGAGGGGATTACTTTGCATTTGCGTGAAGACCGTCGTCATATTCAGGATGATGATGTACGTCGTATGCGTCCATTGCTGAAAACCCGTATGAATTTGGAAATGGCCGTGACTGAAGAAATGATTGCTTTTGCCAAAGAAATTCGTCCTCAGCATGTGTGTTTGGTGCCAGAACGTCGTGAAGAAGTGACCACAGAAGGCGGTCTAGATGTTGTGGGGAGTTTTGAAGCTGTCAAGGCTGCGACGCAAGAATTAACCGCAATGGGCTGTGACGTTTCATTGTTTATTGATGCTGATATTGCGCAAATTGATGCGGCAGTGGCATGTGGTGCACCAACGATTGAAATTCATACAGGCGCGTATGCCAATGCAGAAAATGAAGCTGCACAGCAAGCCGAATTGACCCGTATTGTTCAGGGCGTAGAATATGCAGCTAGCCGTGGCTTAGTGATTAATGCAGGGCATGGCTTGAACTTGGACAATGTAGGTGCAATTGCCGCTATTCAACACATCCATGAGTTAAATATTGGTCATGCTTTAATTGGTGATGCTGTATTTGTCGGCTTGGAACAGGCTGTAAAACGCATGAAAGCTGCGATTGATGCAGCGCGTTAATCTGCATATTTAAAATTGAAAGATAAAATTTGAAACGTTATGTCCAGCATAAATTATGATGAATTGATGCAGCCTGTAATTGCATTTTTAGGCTGTGAAACACCTAAAGAATGGTTGAACGAAGCATTAAAAAATTTAGATATTTTGATGCAGGATCATGCTAACTGTGAAAAGAAAGCAGCGGGTACAGCCATGAACCTGATGTTCCGTTACAGCTTTTTTACCGATTTACAGGTCAAATTGGCGCAATTGGTACGTGAAGAAATGCTGCACTATGAACAAGTATTGGAGTTCATGGCAAAGCGTGGGCAGGTGTGGCAGGGTTTAAGTGCGGGGCGTTATGCGGGGGGGTTACGTAAAGAAATCCGAACCTATGAGCCTGAAGCACTAATTGATGTTTTGGTGATAGGTGCCTTTGTAGAAGCACGTTCATGCGAGCGGTTTTATGCGCTTGCGCCATTGGTAGATGAAGAATTAGGTAAGTATTACCGTTATTTACTGAAATCAGAATCACGGCATTATGAAGATTATTTGGCACTGGCTTTGGATGTTGCAAAAACGGAAAAACTGAAAAACCCTGAAGAAGATATTCAGGGACGAATTCAGCATATACGTGAAGTGGAAAAGAATCTGATTTTAAGTCCAGATGATTTGTTCCGTTTTCATAGTGGCGTGCCTGTGCAAGCCGCTTAAAACTTGTAGATGATCTAAGATAGAAAACGGAACTTCGGTTCCGTTTTTTTATCAATCAAGTTATTGCTTAGGTATTTTGATTGTGGATTGTTGCCTAAGTCACTTAGAAATGATCAAGGCTAAGATTAGGAATTACATTAAGCTGAATTGCCCAAAACAGTTACATTCATCTTTTTGAACGATTAAGGCATGAATCGCTGCTTGGTTATTTACAGACCACATCATCCATAAATTCTAGGCAATAAAAAACCCAAGTCGTTATGCTTGGGCTTTTTAGAATTTGGCTCTCCCACCTGGGCTCGAACCAGGGACCTGCGGATTAACAGTCCGTCGCTCTACCGACTGAGCTATGGGAGAATCTGAATGCGATTATAAGCAGATTTAAGCAAGGGTCAAGCATAAATTGTCATGTTTCTTTCATTTTGACTTTATATGCTTTTTATTTGAACAAAAAACAAAATTTTCTTAAAAAAACACCCACAAGACTTGCGTTACATAAAATCGGTTGTTAGTCTGAGTAACAGAACAAAGCGTTTAAGTAGCATCTTAAACAGTGTGGATTTAACCCAACTTGCCAGCACTAAAATGGCTAAATCGGAGTAAGCGAATGAATACGCTCAGCATTTCTGACATTTTTTCTCAATTTTCTTATTATCAAGAACATTATCTTTCTATCTTGTCTACGCCTGAACAATACTACACTGCTGTAGAAGGCGCGTTTATTCATGTCTGGCCTTTGGCACCTCAAGATTTGTATTTGGGCGATTTATTGCAGTTGTGGTTTAGTGAAAAATGGCTCATTCAATCATCCTGCCAATTGCTTTCAGACCATCCAGACAATGGCACCAAAAAACCATTACAGCGTGATCATGATTTATATTTGTACCAACTGGCGGGTAGTGCGCTTTCGGGGAGCAACCGTTCACGCGTGTGGTCTGTGTCTGAACAAAAACAATTGCGTGTAGAATTAGACTCTGCTTTTCGCTATTTATGTGAATATAAAGCGACAACTCAACCTGTAGTGTCTAAATCAGAGTTGATCGCAGCATTGAAAAACAGTATCTAATCTAAATAGTATTTAATCTAAGATGATTTATCATTTCAGCCAAATAGATTTGTATTGAATTGAGCGAAATGACTTGCACTAAAATAGTGTTCTAAACTGCGATAAAGATTTGCGAACAGCTTGAAAAGGATATTCAGCCGTGTGGATTAAAATATGCATTGCCATGCTCGCATTTGCTGCAAATTCCTTGCTGTGTCGTTTGGCATTGGCTGAACAGCAAATTGACCCTATTAGTTTTAGTTTGCTCAGGGTTGGCAGTGGAGCAGTGTGCTTAGGACTGTTCTATGCTGTTTTGCAGGTTCAACAACCAATTCAATTCCAATGGAAATCTGCACTCAGCCTTGCTGTATATCTGCTCGGTTTTTCGTTAGCATATTTGCATATAGACGCAGGCATAGGCGCATTGATTCTATTTGGCGCAGTGCAAATCACCATGATCAGTTATGCGATTTTGCATGGTGAGCGCATGACTTTGCCGCGCTGGGTCGGGTTAGGTTGTGCTATATTGGGGATGGGTTTGTTGCTATTGCCTGAAGCCAGTACGCCAACGTTCAAATATGCATTGATGATGTTACTGGCAGGTATTGCATGGGGTTTTTACAGTATTGCTGCAAAGACGATGCAGCATGCTTTAACCAATACTCTATCTAATTTCATTCTGGCGACACCACTTGTTGCTGTATTTTTTCTTTGGCATTTACCTGAAAGTTTTATCACTTGGCAGGGTGTGGTTTTGGCAGTGTTGTCGGGTGCATTGGCTTCGGCTGGCGCGTATGTGTTGTGGTACAGCATTGTGAAAAAAATTGATCACATTACCGCAAGTACTGTGCAACTTTCTGTACCGTGTTTGGCGATTTTAGGCGGTGTGATTTTTTTAGGTGAACAACTCACCCTGTTGATGGTCGTGGCAACCTTGATTGTGTTGTGTGGTATTTTGATGGTGATTTTAACTAAACCACGTGTATAAAACCGTTTAGATTGCTGTTGTTTTGATTTTTTTGTATTGGAATTTTTATATCAATCAAGAAATGATCTTGAGGCTTTTTAAAAGCGTTATTTGTGATCTCTCTCCTCAGAAATGAGGAAAAATGATGAGTGAAAAAACGTAATTAAAACAAAAACCCACGATTCAATCGTGGGTTTTGTTCATCTAAACAGGTTTAGATTATTTGGCAGCTTTTTCAGCTTCGATTGAAGCAATCGCTTCATCTACACCTTCAATTGATTCTGCTGCTTTTTTGATACGTGCAAGCGCATCTACAAGCACTTCGTCTGCAGTTGCATAAGAAATACGCATGAAACCGCCTAAACCGAACGCATCACCAGGAACAACGGCAACACCAGTTTCTTCCAATAACCAAGCAGAGAATTCTGTGCAAGATTTTAAGCCTTTCGCACGAATCAATGGTTTGATGTTTGCATACGCATAGAATGCGCCATCTGCAGGTAAGCAAGAAATACCTTTGATGTCATTCAAACCATTTACAACTAAGTCGTGACGGCGTTTGAATGCTTCAACCATTGGCTCAAGTACGTCTTGTGGGCCGTTCAATGCAGCTTCTGCAGCAACTTGCGAAATAGAAGTTGGGTTAGAAGTCGATTGAGATTGAATTTTCTTCATCGCACCAATTAGTTTAGCAGGGCCCGCTGCATAGCCAATACGCCAGCCAGTCATTGCATAAGCTTTAGACACACCGTTTAATACGATTGTGCGGTCATAAAGGTCTGGTGCAACTGTTGCGATGTTATAGAACTCATCATCCCAACGGATTGGTTCATACATATCGTCAGATGCAATGAATACTTCAGGGTATTTGCGTAGTACAGCAGCCAAAGCTTCTAATTCAGCTTTAGTGTAGATCATACCTGTAGGGTTAGATGGGCTGTTTAACACCACTAAACGTGTTTTGTCAGTGATCGCAGCTTCTAATTGTTCAGGCGTGATTTTGAAACGTTGTTCTTCACCACATTCCACAATAACTGGCACGCCTTCAGCAATAATCACCATATCTGGATAGCTTACCCAGAACGGTGCAGGGATAATCACTTCATCACCCTTGTTTAACAAAGCCAACGCCAAGTTAAAGAATGATTGCTTACCACCACAAGAAACCAAAATTTGGTTCGCTTGGTAGTCAAGATTATTGTCACGTTTTAATTTTGCGATAATGGCTTTTTTAAGACCAGGCGTACCGTCAACAGCAGTATATTTTGTAAAACCGTTATTAATTGCTGCAATAGCTGCATCTTTGATGTGTTGTGGTGTATCGAAATCCGGTTCACCTGCACCCAAACCAATAACGTTATGACCCGCAGCTTTAAGTTCAGCGGCTTTATTGGTTACTGCAAGTGTTGGGGACGGTTTGATGGCATTGACACGATCAGAGAGACGTACGTCCACGGCATATTCCTTCTTATAGGGATAAAAAAATAAAAAGCATATTATCTTAGCCTAAATTCGATGTCTGCGTCGTTTAAAATTGCATCAAATTAATAAAAAATCACCAAATTAGACCAATTTCCTATGAAATCGTGATTAAAACTGCTGTGAGGTGGAAGTTTCTCGCATCGGGCGGCAAAAAACTTTAAAATAGTCCAAATTTTATAAGAGTGATGGTCATGAGTAAGCAGCAGCCTACTTCAAAAAAACCATTGGTGAATCTCCCATTCCCAATGCCAAACACAGCGCAGGATAATGATCAGGCGGTACATAATTCGGTGCGTCCTAAACCTGAGCAATATGCGGATAAGACTTGGCCACCGCCACGTGGTACTCGTCGTTCGATGGGTAAGCGCTAAAAAAATGCCACAATTACGTGGCATTTTTTATTGATGGGGATTTAAAAGTATTGAAATTAACGAACATGCTTACGCGCTTTGTTGGCAGGTTTTGGCGGCGAGATTTCACGTACGCCATGCCATACATCGCTAAAATCTTGCTCGTTGATATTATACAATTCCAATAAAGCCAAAATCGCTGCACCAAATAGCATTGGGCCTTCTGAATTATTTTGGAACTCGAATACCTTACCATTTAAGTTGTGCAAAATATCCTGAATTTCAAAGACCCGATCACGCCCATTGCTGTCAGTTGGGTACATTTGTGTATTCAATATGATTTTAGCCAAGGCTTTTTCATTATCGCTCAATGCCAAGACTTCAATTAATTCATCGGTGGCAGGGGTAAAAATCACAGAATCACGGTAAATGGTGTGTAGTAATTTTTGCGTTAGTTTAGGCAATGCTTTTTCGACAAAAGGACGAAACGACGCAGGAAAAATCACATTATGGGCAATGCCTTTAAACATAGGGGCAATTTCTTCAACCGTATAACCTGCAATACCACAACCAATTGAAGTTAAAAAATACTTCATTTTAGGATGGTTTTTGGCATAGATTTTAAAGTCATCCACATAGTGCTGAATTTGCGATAGTGGCATTTGTTGTAAATGTTCATTCATGGTTGGAATGGCAAAACTTTGTCCTGCCCAACCGCGCCCGACGCCTTCAACGGCACCAAAAAATTCTTTGGCTGTTCGTGCTGCACCACCTGCATGTTGTCCTGCCATGTTACTGCCAAATACGAAAACAGTATCTTCAGGGAGGCTTTTGATAATTGATTCGTCGTGATATTGGTAAGTCATGAATGTGTGCTTTTATGGTTGTCGTCCTGAAATTTCATGTTGCCTTTGAATAGCCAGTGGGTCAAGTCTTAAAGCAGTTTCCCCGTGCTCAATTTAGTCGTAGCACATCTTCGTTCTAACAGCGTCCAATACAGAATTAAAACCGAGCAATGGCTTTGTAGCTACGCAACATCGCCACAACATATTCGGATGTCCTGAGTGTAGGCAAATCTGCTAAAATATTAGGTCGCATCAAACCTGAGAGCTGCATTTGTGAGTGATAAGCAACCTTTCGATTTAGTCACCAACTATCAACCTGCGGGTGACCAACCACAAGCCATTGAAAAATTGGTTCAAGGGATAGAACAGGGCTATCATGATCAGCTATTACTTGGGGTTACAGGCTCAGGTAAGACTTATACCATGGCCAATGTGATTGCCAGAACACAGCGTCCGACCATTGTCATGGCACATAACAAAACGCTGGCAGCGCAGTTGTATGGTGAGTTTAAAGCGTTCTTTCCGAACAACGCAGTCGAATATTTTGTCAGTTATTATGACTATTATCAGCCTGAAGCCTATGTACCATCTTCCGATACTTTTATTGAAAAAGATGCGGCTATTAATGATCATATTGACCAAATGCGACTCTCTGCGACACGTGCATTATTAGAACGTCGTGATGCGATTATTGTGGCGTCTGTTTCTGCTATTTATGGTTTGGGCGATCCGAATGCCTATATGAGTATGTTACTGCATGTGGTGCAGGGAGATCGGGTGAATCGGGATGATTTGATTCGTCGTTTGGTCGAAATGCAATACACGCGCAATGAGCTAGAGTTTTTGCGTGGTACTTACCGTATTCGGGGTGAAATTTTAGATATTTTCCCAGCTGAATCTGATCAGCATGCTATTCGCATAGAATTGTTTGATGATGAAGTTGATTCGATTCGCTGGTTTGATCCACTCACAGGCAAATTGGTACGCAAAGTACCACGGGTGACGATATATCCTAAAAGTCACTATGTAACGCCTAAAGATAATTTGGAACGCGCGATTGGTACCATTAAAGAAGAGTTGAAAGAGCGTTTGGTGTTTTTCCGTGAACACGACAAATTGCTGGAAGCGCAGCGTATAGAACAGCGTACCCGTTATGATTTAGAGATGATGCAACAATTGGGTTATACCAATGGCATTGAAAACTATTCACGACATTTGTCTGGCCGTCCCGCAGGTGAAGCTCCACCAACTTTGTTTGATTATGTACCTGATGATGCTTTGCTAATTATTGATGAGTCACACGTGACTGTGCCGCAAATAGGCGCAATGTATAAAGGTGACCGCTCCCGTAAAGAAAACTTGGTGAATTATGGTTTCCGTTTGCCAAGTGCGTTGGACAACCGTCCCATGAAATTTGAAGAATGGGAGCGCATCGTGCCATCCACAATTTATGTGAGTGCCACACCTGCACAATATGAATTGGAAAAATCACAGCAAATTGTAGAGCAAGTGGTGCGTCCAACAGGGTTGATTGACCCTGAAATAGAAATTCGTCCTGTGCTGACGCAAGTGGATGATGTGCTGTCTGAAATCAATTTGCGTAAAGAATTGAATGAGCGGGTGTTGGTCACCACTTTAACCAAACGCATGGCTGAAGATTTGACCTCGTATTTAAAAGAATACGGCATTCAAGTGGCTTATTTACACTCTGATATTGATACCGTAGAACGCGTCAAAATTATTCACGAATTACGTACAGGCGTGCATGATGTCTTGGTTGGCATTAACCTGTTACGAGAAGGTTTAGACATGCCTGAAGTGTCTTTAGTGGCAATTTTAGATGCCGACAAAGAAGGCTTTTTACGTTCAGAACGTTCGTTGATTCAAACCATTGGACGTGCAGCACGTAACTTGAAAGGTAAAGCAATTTTATATGCAGATCGCATTACCGATTCAATGCAAAAGGCGATAGATGAAACAGAGCGTCGTCGTGCCAAACAAATTGAATTTAATGAATTGCACGGCATTACTCCACGTAGTGCAGTGCGTCAGGTGATTAAAGAAATCGACACAGGTGAAGTGCTGAACGATGAGCAAATTGATGAAAAAATCAATGCACAAAGCCGTGCTTTAAGTGACGATGAACAGCACATTTTGGCTGATCCTAAACTGTATGCCAAACATATTGCCAAACTTGAAAAAGAGATGTTGAAAGCATCTAAAGAACTGCAATTTGAACAAGCGGCTCGTTTACGTGATGAAATTTTGCGTTTAAAAGCGCAAATGTTGCAATCTGGCTAAATTGGGGCGAATTGCACTGTCAGTGTAAGTGCGAGTTTGCATACTAAACTTGCTATGTAAAATTTGAGTTGCAAAAATTACATATCCATACAGTAAATTGAAATGCTTGCGGTTATTTTTGAAGAAGATAAACAAAATTGACTGAACATTAGAGTTTAGAGGTTGGGACAATGGCTAAAAAACTTCCGTTTGCAGGTGCGCGACTTGCCAAAATTGCCCTTGGTGGTGTGGTGCTGATTGGTTTGGGTGCTGCGACTATGGCATATTCCAAAACCAATGAACCGATGAAAACGGTAGAAAAAGTCGAATTAGATAAATATTTAGGCGTTTGGTATGAGGTTGCAAGAAAGCCTTTATATTTCCAAAACAAATGCGGTTCAAATGTAACAGCAGCATATACATTGAATGAAAATGGCAATGTGCAGGTGGATAACCGTTGTATTGCAAAAGATGGCAAACAAATGCGTGCTTTGGGCGAAGCTTTTGTACAAAATGCGCCTTTTAACAGCAAACTCAAAGTTAGCTTTTTACCTGAAGTCATTCGTTGGTTGCCTGTAGGGCGTGGTGATTATTGGGTGTTAAAGCTAGATGATGACTATCAAACTGCCTTGGTGGGTGAACCACGCCGTAAATATTTATGGGTACTTTCACGTACGCCGCATCCTGATCAGGCTGTCGTGACTGAATATCTGAACTATGCCAAATCACTCGGTTATGACTTAAGTGATGTGATTTATACCAGACATACGCAAACTAAAAAGTCAGACTAAGTTGCAGCAGCTCCAGAGCTACTTATAGATATAAGCAGACAAACGTATGCAGACCAATTGACCACGCAAAAGCTGCGTGGTTTTTTATATCCTGTCATTTTAAATTTTGAACATTCGATCAATCTCTAAAACAACGTATATATGAGTATAATGCCGACTGATATAGGGGAGAGTCGGATGTATAAAGGCATTGCACTATCGGTTTTAGCATCGGTCACTTTTGGGGTGCTGTATTTTTATACCCAATTACTCAAACCTTTAGACAGCGAAGAAACTTTTGCGTGGCGTATGTTGGCAACTTTGCCATTCCTAACTTTGTTTATGTGGTGGTCGGGAGATTTAAAACATATTTCCGCGATTTTTCAGCGGCTCAAACAACAACCACAATTCATACTTTGGCTGATTTTTAGTTCTTTTTTATGCACTACGCAATTGTGGTTATTTTTGTGGGGGCCGATTAACGGGCGTGGTTTGCAGGTTTCTTTGGGTTATTTCTTATTGCCTTTGATCATGGTTTTGCTTGGCTGTGTGCTATATAAAGAAAAGTTATCGACTTGGCAGATGGCAGCAGTTGCCTTAGCCATGCTAGGTGTCAGTCATGAAATCTGGCGCATTGGCACGGTGGCGTGGGAAACCTTATATGTGGCATTTGCCTATCCTTTATATTTCTTTTTACGTCGGGTCTTTCAAACCGATCACTTGGGCGGGTTTTGGTGGGATTTACTGCTAGTTATTCCTGTCGCGGTATATTTAGGCTTTTATTATAGTGACAGTGTAAATGTCATCGCAGCTTTTCCATATTTAATTTGGTCGGTACTTGGATTGGGCTTTTTAAGTGCATTGGGACTTGGCAGTTATATTTTGGCCAGCCGCCATTTGCCTTTTGTGATTTTTGGTTTACTGAGTTATTTAGAACCTGTGCTGTTGGCTTTTGTGTCTATGTTGTTAGGTGAACGAGTTGAAGCAGGGGAATGGCTGACTTATATCCCAATTTGGTTGGCAGTTGCATTATTGGTGGTTGAAGGGTGCTTGCATTTAAGAAAGCAAAAAATGAATCAGCAAGATTTACAGCGGAAAATTCAACAGTCATCTGAATAATAAAAGCCGTCGTTATGGTGAGATATTCAAATTTCCAAGAGGATAATGAGGTTTGGCATCATCCTCCTTTTCGTCTAAAAAATTGAACTTTTGTTGAAAAAACTAAAATCACAAAAATAATTACAACTATTTTATGAATTTATAGTGAATATATAGGAAAATATTCGGGTCAGTACCAGCTTTTGATTCAATCTTGACGACAATTCCATTACAATTATCGGGTTTTGAAATTCATGCCTAGATATACAATTAATTAGAGGACGTATCTGTGAGCAAAGAGACTATCATCGCCCTACACGCAGAGCACCAAGGTCGCTGGAAAAACCGTGAAGAAATCGCGGAACGTATGATTGCTTTACTCGGTCAGTTGTACCGTGAAAAAAATATCATGGTTTCAGTTTTTGGTCGTTCTTTAGTTAACCGTTCTGTGATTCAAATTTTGAAAGCACACCGTCGTACTCGTATGATGGACGTAGAACTTTCAGTTGTTCACACTTTCCCATTGCTTGAAGCTTTGGCTAAAGTAGACAACATCGGTTCAGCAGAAATCGACTTAGGTAAACTTGCTGTTGAATATAAAGAAAAAGGCGGCGATGTAAATGCATTTGTTGCAGACGCTGTGAAATCTTTAGCGGGCAATCCAACAACTGTAGAAAGCAAAGATGTTGTACTTTACGGTTTTGGTCGTATTGGTCGTATCCTTGCGCGTTTAATCATTGGTCAATCTGGTCTTGGCCGTGGCTTAAACCTTAAAGCAATTGTGGTACGTAAATCGTCTGATGGTGATTTAGAAAAACGTGCGTCTTTATTGCGTCGTGACTCTATTCACGGTCCATTTGCAGGCACGATTTCTGTAGATGAAGAAAATGAAGCAATTATCGCAAATGGTAACTTCATTAAAGTGATCTATGCGTCTAACCCATCTGAAGTAGACTATACGGCTTATGGCATCAACAATGCATTGGTGATTGACAACACGGGTAAATGGCGTGATGCAGAAGGTCTTGCACAACACCTTCAATGCCCAGGCGCTGCACGCGTAATTTTAACTGCACCTGGTAAAGGTGACATGAAAAACGTGGTTTACGGTGTTAACCAAGCTGACATTCTTGATGAAGATACCATCATTTCTGCGGCAAGCTGTACAACAAACGCGATTACACCAACTTTAAAAGTGTTGCATGACAAGTACATCGTTGTGAATGGTCACGTTGAAACTGTTCACTCATTCACTAACGACCAAAACTTGATTGATAACTACCACAAGGCAGATCGTCGTGGTCGTGCGGCAACTTTGAACATGGTTATTACTGAAACTGGTGCAGCAAAAGCAGTTGCGAAAGCATTGCCTGCATTGCAAGGTAAATTAACAGGTAACTCTGTACGTGTTCCAACGCCAAACGTATCACTTGCTATCTTGAACTTAACGCTTGAGAAAGAAGTAGATCGTGAAGAAGTGAACGAATATATTCGTCAAATTTCAATTCACTCTAACCTTCAAGGTCAGATTGGTTATACCAACTCGACTGAAGTGGTTTCAAGCGACTTCATTGGTTCACGTACTGCGGGTGTATTTGACGCGCAAGCAACCATTACTTCTGGCAACCGTTTAACTGCTTACGTTTGGTATGACAACGAAGTGGGTTATAGCTGTCAAGTATTACGTATCGCTGAGCAAATGGGTGGCGTAAGTTATCCAAAAATTCCTGCTGAAACAAATGCATAATTTGTAACATCAGAATTTGAAAAAGAGCCTTTTTAAGGCTCTTTTTTTCTACATTTTTTCTATGCTTAAAGCGTATGATAGATATTTGAAGTTTTAGCAAAATAAGTTATTCTAAACTTACAAAAATAAAGTCTATGTTTAAAAGTAAGCTTGATTTTTAATTCAACTTTTAAGGTCAATCTACACAAGGATTAAGTTATGCAATATGCCAGCAGTCATGTACTCGGACAAGTCCTTGCCAAAGATTGTCCATCTCGTATTTTGTTAGAACACCTTGCCAATAAATGGTCGATGTTGGTGCTGCATTGTTTGAGTGAGGGTTTACATCGCTTTAGTGAGTTAAGACAGCGCATTGAAGGGGTGAGTGAAAAAATGTTGGCACAAACCCTGAAAATTTTAGAACAAGATGGTTTGATTTTACGCACTGTCTATCCAACCGTACCACCTAAAGTGGAGTATCAACTTACGTTTGAAGGTTCACAAATTGCAGCAAGAGTGAATCAACTGATTGAGTATTTAGAACAGCATTTGCCTGAAACTTCACAGCAATCTTCTCACTAATGGATTACTCATCTTTTAGGGAAGTCGCTGTAGATGTTCCTACTCCAAAGCACATTCTGGATGATTAAATAGTGCGTCGATGTGAAAAATCATAACGATCAATCAGCAAAATCCCGATGGCAAATACCAAAATACTGACAACACAACCCATCCAGCCCCAGTGTTGCCATGCGTAGACCGCCGTCAGTGAACCAAGTGCTGCACCTGAAAAATAAATAGTCATATATACCGCATTAATGCGGGAACGTGCGGTGGCATCAATTCGGTACACCAAGTTTTGATTCAATACGTGAAAAGCAGTTAGACCAAAATAACTCATCAATACGCCAACGGCATAAGCCACAATATTCTGCTGTGCAAAAAAGAGTGGAATGCAAGAAAACAACATCAAGCCAATACATAATATTGCGACAAAATTCTCACGACCTTTGCCGACCGTTTTACCCGACCAACTTGACGAGAAAATTCCAATCACACCCAATAAACCAAAAAGCCCAATTTGAAAATCACTAAAATAATAAGGCGGATTGGCTAAAACAAAAGTCATGGAAGTAAAAACCAAGGACAAAATGGCAAAGCCCAAAGCGCCCGCGCACGCTCTACGAATTAAATGTGGTTGGGTTATAGCCAACTGAATTAAAGAACGATAAATGCCTGCCACAGTCAAATTTTTATTGGCAGCTGTAGAGGGAAGTTTTGTCCACATTAAGCCTGCAAAAAGTAGGGTGATGATGCCGCTGCTGAAATAGACAGCTTCCCAAGACCAATAGGTCGATACAAAACCCGCGAAAGTGCGCGATAAAATAATCCCCATTACCAAGCCACTCATCAATTTGCCGACAATGGCAGCACTCGATTCAGGTGGACTGATGCTAGATGCAAATGGAATAAGCACTTGTGCAGAAATCGCACCAAAAGTGGCACATACGGTAAAGAAATACAGCATGGCTAAATTGCTGCTAAAAGACAGCAAAATTTGCGAAAACGCAGCAAAAACCATCAGACTGACAATCAATTTACGCTTATTTAGCAAGTCACCTAAAGGCACGAGTAACATTAAACCTAGTCCATAGCCTATTTGTGCCAAAACCACAGCAAAGCCTGCCTGACTGGTGCTAATTCCTAAACTTTTTTCAATTGAATAAATTAAAGGCTGATTAAAATATGCCGATCCCGCACACAAGCCACAGGCGGTTGCCATGAGTAAAATAAATTTAGGCGATAAAGCAGGCGTGGTTGTGGTGGCAACAGCATTAGACATGGCGGCAGAAAGCAAACAAGGGTTAAAGCACTATAAGAACTTAGATGGCGAAGGAGAAATAAGAAAAAACGATCATATCATTGCTAAAAGAAATGAGTGTTTTGAACAATCAAGGATAAAAAGCATCTACGCATACGATTGCATAAATATAATTCGAGAAATTCTCTAAAATATGGCAGAATATACGGCTTTTAAAGTTTTAGAGGATTGGCAAGATGCGCTTTGTTGATGAAGCAGTCATTACCGTAGAGGCTGGCGACGGTGGCAATGGCGTAGCCAGTTTTCGCCGAGAGAAATTTGTACCATTTGGTGGGCCAGATGGCGGTGATGGTGGTCGTGGCGGCAGTATTTTTATTCAAGCCGACGACAACGCAAGCACCCTTGTAGATTATCGTTATACCCGTAAATTTCGCGCTGAACGTGGTAAAAACGGTTCGGGCGC
Source organism: Acinetobacter sp. YH16053 (assembly GCF_013417035.1). NCBI lineage: Bacteria > Pseudomonadati > Pseudomonadota > Gammaproteobacteria > Moraxellales > Moraxellaceae > Acinetobacter > Acinetobacter sp. YH16053. The sequence goes on along the minus strand of NZ_VPEP01000001.1, from coordinate 44,460 downwards.
AAACTGTGCAGGTCGTGGTGGTGAATCTGTCGTTTTGACCGTTCCAGTGGGCACAACCATTGTAGATACAGACTCTGGCGATATTATTGCAGATTTAGTCGAAAGCGGTCAGAAAGTATTGGTCGCTCAAGGCGGTGATGGTGGTTTAGGGAATACTCACTTTAAATCATCTACCAACCGAACACCGCGTAAATTCACGCATGGTACCAAAGGTGAATTCCGTGAAATCCGTTTGGAGTTGAAAGTCCTTGCCGATGTAGGCTTGCTAGGCATGCCAAACGCGGGTAAATCGACCTTTATTCGTGCCGTGTCTGCGGCAAAACCAAAAGTTGCTGACTATCCATTTACCACCATGGTGCCAAATTTAGGCGTGGTGGATGCAGATCGTCATCGTTCTTTTGTCATGGCAGATATTCCAGGACTAATTGAAGGTGCAGCAGAAGGCGCAGGTTTGGGGATTCGCTTCCTGAAACACTTGGCGCGTACTCGTATTTTACTGCACATTGTGGATGTTCAACCTATTGATGGTTCTGATCCTGCGTACAATGCCAAAGCAATTCTGCAAGAGTTGGAAAAATTCTCTCCAACTTTGGCAAAGTTACCAATCGTGTTGGTGTTGAATAAACTTGATCAACTTCCTGAAGATTCACGTGAAGAATGGTGTAAACACATTCTTGAAGAATTGCAGTGGGATGGTCCTGTGTTCAAAACTTCAGGCTTAATGTCTGAAGGTACACAGCAAGTGGTGTATTACTTGATGGATCAAATTGAGCAACAACGTGAACGCGAAGTTGAAGATCCTGAGTACGCAGCAGAAATGAAAGCATTCCGTGATCAGCTGGAAGCTGAAACACGTGAACAAACCATTGCCGCGAAAGAAGCGTATCGTGAGATGCGCCGTCAGCAACGTCTTGCAGGTATGTTGGGCGATGACGACGAAGACGATGATGGAGAAGATGGCGAAGTAGAAGTGTACTACGTACGCTAAGCGCTACAAAAAGTGACTGAGGACAAGATGATAGAAGTGGTAGATGGGCAACGTCAGCTCAAGGGTTGTAAACGAATCGTTGTTAAAATCGGATCATCTTTACTCACAGCCAATGGGCAAGGTTTAGATTTGGATGCAATCTCGCATTGGGCGGGACAAATTGCAGATCTACACAATGCTGGACACGAAATTATTTTAGTGTCATCGGGAGCTGTGGCTGAAGGTATGGTGCGAATGAAACTTGAGCATCGACCCACTGATCTACCCAGTCTTCAGGCATGCGCTGCCATTGGTCAAATGGGTCTGATTCAGACTTGGTCAAGTGTGCTGGAAAAACACCAGATTCAAACTGCACAAGTCCTATTAACCCATGATGATTTGGCAGATCGTCGTCGTTATTTAAATTCCTGTGATGCATTGCAAAACCTGATTGAATGGCGCGTGATTCCTGTCATCAATGAAAATGACACAGTCTCTACTGATGAAATTCGCTTTGGTGATAATGACACTTTGGCTGCGATGGTGGCAGGGCAGGTACATGCAGATTTGTTGATTATTTTGACCGATCAGCAAGGCATGTTTGACTCCGACCCACGTTCTAATCCAAACGCAAAACTGTTCCATACTGTACGCGCTTTGGATGAAAGTCTGTTTGATATGGCGGGTGGTGGCGGCAAGTTTGGGCGCGGTGGCATGCTGACCAAAGTCCGTGCAGCGCGTTTGGCGGCTAAATCGGGTTGTCCAACTTTAATTGCCAGTGGTGAAAGTGACAACGTGCTTGCGCGTTTAATGGCGGGCGAAATGTTGGGTACACTGTTCATTACTGACAATGACCGTATTGCAGCGCATCAACAGTGGTTGGCGGCACATTTACAAACGGCAGGACGTTTGGTGATTGATGATGGCGCAGTCAAAGCCATTAAAGAAAATCATCGCAGTTTATTGCCTGTGGGTGTAAAAGCGGTAGAAGGGCATTTTGAACGTGGCGATGTGGTGGAGTGTGTAGATACACAAGGTCATCGTGTCGCTGTGGGACGTGTTAATTTTAGTTCACGTTCTGCAGATTTGGTCAAAGGCTTGGCTTCTGACAAAGTGCATCAGGTGTTAGGCGAGGCACGTTCGTTGGAGATGATCCATCGCAATCACATGGCGATTTATTGATGTTGTAATACATTGAAAATAAATGGATAAAACTATTCTTTTATTTTATTAGCTACTTGTTTAACGACTTGGTAAAGAGCCTACTCAACATAAAGTAGGCTTTTTACTGTTAAATATATTTAGATATCAAGAACAAGTTTTTGGGTTTCATTTTGCCCGACTTGTAACGAATGTTTCAGTTTGGTGGTCTTACATGAACCAAGATAATTTAAAAGATTTATTATTATTTTTGAACTTTACACAGCATCAAAACGTATTTATTAAAAAATTTTCGTTTGGGGATTATAGTCTTTCAATTGATTTTGAGAATAAAACGATAAATTATCCTGAAGATTATGGTTTAAAGGTGAATGAAAGACAGACTTGTAATTTCGCAAGTAATGAAAATTTTGTGGTGTTTGAATGCGTACATCGTTTATTAGAAAAAGGTTATAAACCTGAACATATTGAGCTTGAACCTAAATGGAAGCTCGGGCATGGGGCGAGTGGTGGTCGTGCCGATATTATGGTGAAAAATCATCAAAATCAACCATTTTTAATTATTGAATGTAAAACCTTTGATCGTGAATTTAATAAAGCTTGGAAAGATACGCTTGAAGATGGCGGACAGCTTTTTAGCTATGTCGAACAAGAAAAGTCAGTTGAATTTATTTGCTTGTATGCATCACAGTGGAACGAACGAGATAAAAAAGTTGATGATCAACAGCGCATTATTTCTGTTAAAGACAACCCAATTATTTTAAAGGATTTACCCGAAGCACTGCATTATAGTAATGCCAAAAATGTGAAGGAGCGTTTTAAAGCATGGAAAGAGACTTATCAGTTAGAAGCGACTGAAAAAGGCATTTTTGAAGACAATATTCAAGCCTACCAAATTGGTAAAGACAAATACACTCTAGCGATTGATACTCAACCAATTAATAGCCTGAATATTAAAGGAAAATATCACGAGTTTCGTACCATTTTGCGTAAGCATAATGTGTCACGTCGTGAAAATGCCTTTGAAGTGTTGGTGAATTTATTTTTATGTAAAATTGTGGATGAAACCCAAAATCCTGAAGATTTGCATTTTTATTGGAAAGGCATGGCATATGACAGTTATTTTGATTTAGTCGATCGCCTGCAAAAGCTGTATAAAATTGGTATGCAACAATTTTTACAGCAAGATATTATTTATGTCAGCCAAGATGATATTGATGGTGCATTTTGGGCAATTAAACAAAAACCGAATGCCACCGAGCAACGAATTAAAGAACTCTTTCAACAACTTAAATTTTATAAAGGCTTAGATTTTGAGTTTATTAAAGTTTCCAACAAAGAAAAGTTTGAGAAAAATGCCAAAATTTTGATTGAAATTATTCAAATGTGGCAAGGTTTACGCCTAACCTCGACCGAAGAAAATCAATTCTTAGGGGATATGTTTGAGTATTTCTTAGATAACGGTATTAAACAAAGTGAAGGGCAGTTCTTTACACCTATTCCTATTTGTAAGTTCATTGTGTCTGCATTGCCATTAGAAAGCATGTTGCAACAACATTCTGAACCGTTAAAAGTGATTGATTATGCGTGTGGTTCAGGGCACTTTCTTAATGAATATGGCTCGCAAGTCAGTAAACTACTTAAGCCAATTAAAGATATTGATGAACCAAATAGTTACTATGCACAAACTTATGGCATTGAAAAAGAAGATCGTTTAGCCAAAGTATCTAAAGTGGCATCGTTTATGTATGGGCGTAATGAAATTAATATTATTGATGCTGATGCCTTAATCTCCCATGAAAATATTAAACCTGAAAGTTTTGATGTATTGGTGGCAAATCCTCCATTTGCTGTCGAGGATTTTTTACAAACCATTGATGAGGTGGAGCGTGAAAAATTTAAATTATTTAATTTGGTGAATAATCCTAGCAATAATAATATTCAGTGTTTCTTCTTAGAACGTGCGCAACACTTATTGGCACCAGATAGCGTGATGGGTGTGATTGTACCTAGCTCAATTTTAAGCAATAGTGACAGTATTCATATTGCGACACGTGAAATTTTATTACAGTATTTTGATTTTTTAAGCATTGTTGAACTAGGCAGCCAAACCTTTGGTAAAACGGGTACCAATACGGTTGTATTGTTTTTGCGTCGTAAAGCACAGCGACCAGAGCAAGCCGTACAATTTAAAAATCGGGTCAATAATTTCTTTGCAGATTGGGACAGTGAAAAAGTAAGTAGTGGCGGTGCATATTTAGATATTAAAGTGGTTGAGAAATATTGCCAGCATATTCAGGTCGATTTTGCGTTGTATGAAAGCTTATTAAAAGGTGAGCTGAATCATGACTTATTGGCGGTTGAATTTTTTAAAGATTACAAAACCGATTTTTATAAGCGCACTGAAATTGTGAATTTGAAGAAACAAAAACAATTTAAAGCCAAATCTGAATTGCAGCAACAAGCGGAACTAGATGCGCGTTTACTCAGTTATTTAACAGAAATTGAAAAAGACAAGCTATATTACTTTATGCTCACGCAATATAACGCTTCGCTTGAGCATAAAGCGCGTCCGTTATTGGTGGTGAAAAGCCCGAGTGACAATAAAGAGCAGAAGAAATTTTTGGGTTATGAGTGGAGTAGTGCCAAAGGTAATGAGGGTTTAAGTTATATTGGTGGTGAAACAGTATTTGATATCAATACCCCATTATTTGACCCGAAAAACCGTGATAACAGTGAAAAAATCAGTTATTTGATTCGTCAGAATTTTAATGGCGAGCAGGTGAGTATTCCTGAGCATTTAACGCCTTTTGTGTCACAAGTATATTTGCATGATGTACTTGATTTTAGTCGCAAAGAGTTTAATAAGGCTTTTAATCTATCGGCACAAAGTAAAGTTGAGATTGAAACTCAATGGGATTTAATCAATTTAGGTGAGTTATGTGATGTAATTACCAAAGGAACCACACCTACAACACTAGGTTACTCGTTTAAAGATGAAGGTATTAACTTCATTAAGATTGAGTCAATTCATGAAGATAGTACGATAGATCAAAATAAATTTGCTTATATTGATAGTGAATGTCATGAGAAGTTGAAGAGGTCACAGTTACAAAAAGATGATCTATTATTTTCGATTGCTGGTGCTTTAGGGAGGGTATATCAAGTAGAACAAACTATATTGCCTGCTAACACGAACCAAGCTTTAGCGATTATTCGTTTGTCACCAAAAAAACCTATATTTCACAATTATTTAAAAGAGGTATTGAAATCTAATTTAGTGCAGGCACATTTAAGTGGCTTAAAGGTTGGAATTGCACAACCTAATTTATCATTGGCGCAAATTTCAAGTTTTAAAATCCCACTTCCTCCTTTAGAAGTTCAACAAAAAATTGTTGAAGAATGTGAGGTGGTGGATTTAACTCTGGATTCAGAAAGTCAGAAAATCGTAACTGCACATGAGAAAATTAAGGACATTATTGAAAATGCTAAAACAACCGCTATTCATAAATTTAAAATAGGTCAATTGTTAGCGTTGGAATATGGCAAAAGTTTACCAGAAGCGAAAAGAATAGCAGGAGAAGTTCCAGTAATGGGTTCTAATGGCATCAGTGGTTATCACAATGAATCATTATGTGATAGTCCTGCTGTGATTGTTGGTCGCAAGGGATCAGCAGGAAAAGTGACCTATATCGAAAGAGCATGTTTTCCAATTGACACAACATTTTATGTTAAGCCGTTGATAGAAAGTAATATGAAATTTATTTACTATCTTTTAAATTCTTTAGGGTTAGAAAAATCAATTGTTGGAATTGGTGTTCCAGGTATAAATCGAAATGATATTTATCAATTAGAGGTTCCAAATATTCCGTATGATGAACAAGTGAAAATTATTCAAAAAATCGAAGCCCTAGAAATGCAAATTGCACAAGCGCAACAAGTGATTGATGCAGCACCTCAGCAAAAACAAGCCATTTTACAAAAGTATTTGTAAGTAATAAAAAAAGTCCCGCAGCGTACAGCAACTTGCGGGACTTTAATATGCTCAACACACTCACCAAATAGCAAATGCGCATATTGTTATCACTTTGTTGAGGGAAATATCATGCAATTACAATTACGAAAAATCGAGAATAGCTTAGGCATCATTATTCCAGCATCTGTCATGCAACAATTTAATCTTAGGGTAGATACACCTGTAGAGATCGTAGAACAAAATGGAAACATGATGATCAAGCTCATGATTCAGAAGCAATCTAAACTTCCATTCAGTGAGGCTGAATTACTTGCCAAGATTGATGCTGACAGCGCACATAGCGACTTAATTGCAAAGCCTATTGGCAAAGAGTGGTGTGAATAAGCACTTATTGATCGGAGCGACTCATTGGTCTGAGTAGCGCCCCTCAAAATAGTTTATTTCAAGTTTATTTAAACTGAATCGTTCCATTTGCATTGACTGTAATTTTAGATTCACCTGCTGCCATATCTTGATCAGCTACAGCCGTTTCTGCGACTGCAAATTTTGCCATGCTTGCGCGCATAACAGGCTGCGGGAAATAAGAATTGGTATTCAGGTTTAAATTTACTAAGTTATAGCCCGATTTATTCCAAGCCTGACTCAGCATTTGCGCACGTTGCTGGAAGTTTTTAGAAGCTTCGACCATCAACTCATTTTCAACTTTTTTACGCTGCGCATCCGACACGCTAAAATTAATTGATTGGGTTTGGAAGTTTTGTTGTAGCTCACTCACCAATTGGCTTGCGGCTTTAAAGTCGGTGCTTTGCACGCGCACTTCGGCACGACCACGCCATTCTTTTAACTTACGGCTGTCATTGTCGTAAATTGGATAAGTGGTTTGTGAACCTGTTTCTACCTTCACTTGTGGATATTTACGTGCAGTTGCAATAGCTTGGCTCATTAACTGATTGATTTGCGAAGCCAACTCTGCAGGCTGTTTGTGACTTTTTTCAATATACAATACAGCATGCATTTGATCATTTGAAACTTCGCGTGTAGCTTCGGCTTGAACATTGACGATATTGTAATTTAAAGATTCATTTGACTGTGCAAAAGCAGTGCTGGCAGCACCAACAGCCAACAGGGTAGCAGCGAGAGAAAGTAAGCGCATATTCTGACCTTTTGTTCAAATTATCGAGATTTTAAAATGTGTTTTAACTGCTTTAAATTTTAGCTTTGCTTTGTGAGGATTTTTAGTTGAATTTGTGGTGGCTTTGTAAAATATGCGTTAAAAATTGCGGTAAATACTGCTTTATAAAATTCAATAAAAATAATGATCTATACTATTTTGAAAATAAATGCTGCATGACTTGAGAGATTGTGCAAAAAAAAGTATAAAAGGAAGTGGAAAGAGTTAAATTTTCTTTCCTTTGTCACAATGTAAGATGATAATTCAATCGAATCATCTGCAAGATATGTTTTTTCGATGAAATTAGGCAATATTTGGGTTAAACCTGTTTATTTTCTAGAAAAATTAGGTATTATCCCGCTTCCTAGTCTTGAAGAACAAAACTCTATCTCGCTAGATCAAAAAAGCACCGAGTCAAAGGACCGCAAGTCACCAGACTTATTTCTTTCAACCCATATCAGAGATGGTAATTCGATATGAGCGTTACTTCTGTAAACCCTGCCAACCATTCCACAAACGAATACTACTTGACTCGCCAAAGTCAGATGGAATCGAATGTGCGTAGTTATCCTCGTAAATTACCGTTAGCGATAGCGAAAGCACTGGGTTGTTGGGTTACCGATGTTGAAGGTACTGAGTACCTAGATTGTTTGGCTGGGGCAGGAACCTTGGCATTGGGTCATAACCATCCTGCGGTGGTTCAAAGCATCCAAGACACTTTAGCGAGTGGTTTGCCATTACATACCCTAGATTTAACGACACCTTTGAAAGATGCTTTTACTGAAGCGTTACTTTCACATATGCCTGGTGGTCAAGAAGAATACTGCTTGCAGTTCTGTGGTCCTACAGGTGCAGATGGCACAGAAGCGGCAATCAAACTTGCAAAAACCTATACAGGTCGTAGCTCAGTCATCAGCTTCTCAGGTGGCTATCATGGTATGACTCATGGTTCATTGGCGATGACAGGTAACTTGTCTGCAAAAAACGCAGTCAATGGTTTAATGCCTGGTGTTCAATTTATGCCATATCCGCATGAATACCGCTGCCCACTTGGTATTGGCGGTGAAGCGGGTGTAGATGCTTTAACGTATTATTTTGAAAACTTCATTGAAGATGTAGAAAGCGGTGTAACTAAGCCTGCAGCTGTGATTCTTGAAGCAATTCAAGGTGAAGGCGGTGTAGTGACTGCACCAATTAAATGGTTGAAAAAAATCCGCGAAGTGACTGAAAAGCACAACATCGTTTTAATTTTAGACGAAGTTCAAGTGGGCTTTGCACGTTCAGGCAAAATGTTTGCATTTGAACATGCAGGTATTGAGCCAGACGTGATTGTAATGTCTAAAGCTGTTGGTGGCGGCTTGCCATTGGCGGTACTTGCAATTAAACGTAAGTTTGACGCATGGCAGCCTGCAGGTCACACGGGTACTTTCCGTGGTAACCAATTGGCAATGGGTACTGGTCTTGTGGTGCTTAAAACCATTAAAGAACAAAACCTTGCACAAAATGCGCAAGAGCGTGGTGAGTTCTTACAAGCTGAATTGAAAAAATTAGCTGTTGAATTCCCATGTATTGGTAACGTGCGTGGTCGCGGTTTAATGATTGGTATCGAAATTGTAGATGAACGCCAAGAAAAAGACCGTTTAGGTGCTTATCCAGCAGACTCTCAATTGGCTGCTGCTGTTCAAGCTGCATGTTTTGACAACAAATTGTTGCTTGAGAAAGGTGGTCGTGGTGGTACGGTAATCCGTTTACTTTGTCCACTCATCATTACTCAAGAAGAGTGTGTAGAAGTCATCGCTCGCTTCAAGAAAGCAGTTGCTGAAGCGTTAGTCGCAGTTCGAGGCGCATAAGTTTATGGTAGATTTTGCAGAACATCGTAAAGCGTTACTCTGCAATGATGCTCAATCCATTGCTGACTACAGTGCAGCAATGGAACAAGCGACTCAAGCAGTCGCGGCATGGTTGCAAAATGACAAAATGTACACAGGCGGCAGCATTAAAGAATTGCGTGAAGCGATTTCTTTCCAGCCTGCAAAACAAGGTTTGGGTGTACAAAAGTCATTGGAACGCATGGTTGAGCTTTTCTTAAACAAAAGTTTAAAAGTTCATCATCCACATTCTTTGGCACATTTGCATTGTCCAACTATGGTGGCAAGCCAAATTGCAGAAGTTCTCATTAACGCAACCAACCAATCTATGGACTCTTGGGATCAAAGCCCTGCAGGTTCATTGATGGAAGTACAACTAATTGACTGGTTACGTCAAAAAGTTGGCTATGGTGCAGGTCAAGCGGGCGTGTTCACTTCAGGTGGTACGCAGTCTAACTTGATGGGTGTGTTATTGGCGCGTGATGCGTGTATTGCAAAGAACTGGAAAGATGAAAACGGTAATCCGTGGTCTGTTCAGCGCGATGGTATTCCAAGCGATGCAATGCGTAATGTGAAAGTCATTTGTTCTGAAAATGCACACTTCTCTGTGCAAAAGAACATGGCGATGATGGGTATGGGCTTCCAATCGGTTGTTACTGTACCTGTTAATGAAAATGCACAAATGGACGTGGTTGCACTTGAGCAAACCATGGCGCATTTAAAATCTGAAGGTAAGATCGTTGCGTGTGTGGTTGCGACTGCAGGTACAACCGATGCAGGCGCGATTGATCCGCTTAAAAAGATTCGTGACATCACTAATCAATATGGCGCGTGGATGCACATTGACGCAGCTTGGGGTGGTGCATTAATTCTTTCTAACAGTCATCGTGACATGCTTGATGGTATTGAGCTGTCTGATTCTGTGACACTGGATTTCCATAAGCATTACTTCCAAACTATTTCGTGCGGTGCGTTCTTACTGAAAGATGAAGCGAACTATCGTTTCATGCACTATGAAGCAGAATATTTGAACTCTGCTTATGATGAAGAACATGGCGTACCAAACTTGGTGTCTAAGTCATTGCAAACAACGCGTCGTTTTGATGCGTTGAAACTTTGGATGACGATTGAAGCATTAGGTGAAGAGCTTTACGGTTCTATGATTGATCATGGTGTGAAGCTAACCCGTGACGTTGCTGATTATATTAAAGCGACTGCAGGTTTAGAATTGTTGGTTGAACCACAATTTGCTTCAGTGTTGTTCCGTGTTGTGCCTGAAGGTTATCCTGCAGAGTTCTTGGATAGCTTGAACCAAAACGTGGCAGATGAATTATTTGCACGTGGTGAGGCCAATATTGGTGTAACTAAAGTCGGTAATGTTCAATCATTGAAGATGACGACTTTAAGTCCAGTGGCAACACTTGAAAACGTGAAAAACTTGTTAGGCCTAGTATTGGCAGAAGCAGATCGCATTAAAGATGCGATTGTCGCGGGTACTTATACGCCACCAATCGACTAATGCTTTCATTATTCAGATTGTTATGAAATACAACAAAAGAAGTCACTACGGTGGCTTTTTTTGTGTCTGATTAAAAATATTGCAGTGAAGTGTTGTACCGTTCTTGCTTGAATTTTGTGATGGATTGGGTGTTTTGGGCTCAAATAATGCACTGCGGATGTCATAAAAATTACGCAATTGGCGAATAAACCATCAATTTTGGTAGAAAAAACCATAAATAATGATGACATTGGCATGAATTATTACAATTTGAAATTTAAATACTGAAAAAAATAAGCACTCTAGTGTTTTATTAGTTATTGATTTTAAATCATTTAAAAATTATTTCAGATACGAAAAGCAAATATAACCAAAGCGTAACAAAGCTGTAACATGGTTGTCATATTATAAAACCACAATGCAGTTATCGAAATAAGTACAAAGCTTCATAACAAGTGACGTACTCCGAACTTGCATACTATGAGAGAGAACAGAATGCGCTTTACTAACATCGCCATTGCTTTAGCCGTATCTGCAGCAGCTGTAACAACTGCTAACGCAGCTCGTGACACCATCCAAATCGCGGGTTCTTCAACCGTTCTACCATACGCAAGTATTGTAGCAGAAGAATTTGGTAATACTTTCCCACAATTCAAAACTCCAGTTGTTGGTTCAGGCGGTTCTTCAGGTGGTTTGAAGCAGTTCTGTACAGGTGTGGGTGATAACACAATCGACATCGCGAACTCATCTCGTAAAATTAAAGATTCAGAATTAGCTGCTTGTAAAAAAGCAGGCGTAAACCAAGTTTTAGAAATTAAAATTGGTTACGACGGTATCGTATTTGCTTCTAACGCAAACAAAGCGGCTTACAAATTAAAGCCTTACCATGTATATGCAGCAATTGCAGCTCAATTACCATCTAAAGGTAAAATGGTTGCTAACCCATATACACGTTGGAACCAAATTGACAAAACACTTCCAAACGAGCCTATTACACTTGTAATTCCAGCGTCTAACCACGGTACACGTGAAGTGTTCCAAGAGAAAATGGTTGATGCAGGCTGTGAAGCTTATGCTGCAATCAAAGCATTAGACAAAGATGCGCAAAAGAAAGCGTGTACTACTTTCCGTAAGGATGGTCGTGTAATCGAAATCGCGGGTGACTACACAGAAACACTGGCACGTTTGAAAACTTCTCCAAGCGCAGTAGGTGTATTCGGCTTAGGTTTCTATGACCAAAACCGTGACCGTTTACGTGTTGCAACTGTAAACAACGTAGCGCCATCTGAAAACACAATTTTAAATGGTTCTTACCCTGTATCACGTCCATTGTTCTTCTACGTGAAAGGTGAGCACCTTAAATCAATCAAAGGTTTACCGCAATTTACTGAATACTTCTTGAGCAAGAAAGTATCTGGTAAAGGTTCTAAATTAGACAAAGCAGGTTTGATCTCTATGTCTGACAAAGAGCGTGCACAAGTTCTTGCTAACTTCAAAGCTGGTAAAGCGGTTAAGTAATTTGAGTTAAAGCAGCTGATGGCAGGGAATAACCTGCCATCAGCTTTTTGCTAAGAAATGTTTTTTCAAAAACACAAATTGAAAAAACAGTGGAGAATACATGAATCTGCTACTCATAGGTGTGTTATTGGCGATTATCGCCGTAGCCTATCAAATCGGGTTAAGCAAGAGCCGTAACCTAGCAGGTAAGGGAAATAACTCTGCAATGTTACATTCACGCCCAGGATATTATGGCGCGTTGGTAGCATTATGGTGTGGTATTCCTGCTTTTTTAATTTTGATTGTTTGGAACTTGGTTGAACCAAGTATTCTAGAGCAAGTGGTAATTAATAATGTGCCAGCGCACATTGCTGCAAGCCTAGACCCTGCAAGTACAAGTGTTTTGGTTGATCGCGTACAAGCCATTGCATCTGGTTTTGGTGTAAGTGATACACCTGCTGCATACGAAGTTGCAGCGGCAGAGCAATTAGCGAAAATTAAAACGATTGGTTCTTATGCCAAACTTGCGGTGGTGATCTGTGCGGCCTTATTTGGTTTGCTGTGGGCAAAGAAACGTATTTCACAACAATTCCGCGCACGTAACCAAGTTGAAAAAATCATCAACATTTCTTTGGCATTATGTTCTGGTGTTGCGATTCTAACTACGGTTGGTATTGTGATGTCCATGTTCAGTGAAGCGATGCGATTCTTTAGTTTCGTTAGCCCACTGGATTTCTTCTTTGGTACAGTCTGGAACCCTGGTTTTAGCACCTCGGGTAGTGCAGATGGCAGTTATGGTTTACTTCCATTACTGTGGGGTACATTGATGGTGAGTGGTATTGCTTTATTAGTTGCAGTACCTATTGGTTTAATGATCGCCATTTACCTTGCAGAATATGCATCGCCTAAATTCCGTGCATGGGCAAAGCCGACCATTGAAGTTTTAGCAGGTATTCCGACCATTGTGTACGGTGTATTTGCCATGATGATCATCGGCCCGTTCCTTAAAACTGCGGGTGCAATCATTGGACTAGATATTAATGCCACGAGTGCATTAACCGCTGGTTTAGTGATGGGCATCATGATTATTCCTTTTGTATCTTCATTGTCTGATGACATTATTACGCAAGTGCCGCGTGCGCTGCGTGATGGTTCTTTAGGCTTGGGTGCAACCAAATCTGAAACCATTCGTCGCGTGGTGATGCCAGCTGCATTACCAGGGGTGATTGGTGCATTCTTACTTGCTGCGTCACGTGCAATTGGCGAAACCATGATTGTGGTGTTGGCTGCAGGTAATAGTCCTTTACTACACGCAAACCCATTAGAAGCGGTATCTACGGTTACGATTACGATTGTGAACCAATTAACAGGTGATACAGATTTCGCAAGTCCGCAGGCATTGGTTGCTTTCGCACTTGGTTTGACCCTGTTCGTGATTACCTTAGGTTTGAACATTGTTGCACTATACATCGTGCGTAAATATCGTGAGCAATACGACTAATGAGTACTTCAAATACATCGTCTTTGGATCAGTTAGATCCACAAGCTGCTGCCGAATTACGTGAACAACGTAAAAAAACCATCGCCAGTTCATTGGGTAAGCGTCATCGTAAGGAAAAAACCTTCCGCTTGATGGGTTTCTCGGCAGTTATTGCAGGTTTATTCTTTGTCGTATTGTTATTCGGCAGTATCTTATCTAAAGGTTTGCCTGCGTTCTGGCAAAGCAGCATGAGCCTTCCAATTTACTTCGATCCAGCGATTGTCAATGCAGGTCCAAAACCTAAGGCGATTGCAGGCGAGTCACCAGCACAATACGAAGACCGTATGATTGCGTGGCAAACCGAAATGGGTATGGTCGATTGGGATGCTTTAATCGTGAATGGTATTGTGGCGAAAGACAAAGCGCTTGAAGCTAAGCGTGATGATCTTGGTTACTTATATACCAGTTCTGAAGCATACCGTATTCGTGACATGGTCTTGGCTGATCCTTCTTTAATTGGTCAAACTAAAGAAGTGAAAGTGCTTGCAGATGCGAACGTTGATGTATGGCTAGAAGGCAAGATTGACCGCAGCTTACCAGATGAGCAGCAACAATTAAGCCCTGAAGTACGTCACTTGGCAGATCAGCTCGAATCACAAGGTATTATTGAAAGTACTTTCAATACCAATATTTTTGTTAGCCCAGACTCACGTAGTTCTCCAGCGACTTCTGGTTTGGCAGGTGCATTCATGGGTTCATTATTCATGATGCTGATTGTGATCTTTATTTCGATTCCAATTGGTGTTGCATCGGCAATTTACTTAGAAGAATTTGCGCCAAAAAATGCGATTACTGATATTATTGAAGTGAACATCAATAACTTGGCCGCTGTACCTTCTATTGTATTTGGTTTGTTGGGTGCCGCGATCTTTATTGGTTGGATGCATTTACCATTGTCTGCACCATTGGTCGGTGGTTTGGTACTGAGTTTAATGACTTTACCAACCGTGATTATTACCACGCGTGCATCATTAAAAGCAGTGCCGCCGTCTATTCGTCAAGCTGCTTTAGGTTTGGGTGCTTCTCGTTTACAAACAGTGTTCCACCACGTACTCCCACTTGCATTGCCGGGTATTTTAACGGGTGCAATTATTGGTGTCGCACAAGCTTTAGGTGAAACCGCACCATTGTTATTAATTGGTATGAGTGCTTTCGTTGCCAGTGTACCAGCAACTCCACTTGATCAATCTACTGCGTTACCTGTGCAAATTTTCTTATGGCAGGGTAATGAATTGCGTAACTTCTTCGAGGGACGTACCGCTGCAGCCATTATCGTACTACTTGCGCTAATGATTGGCTTAAACAGCCTTGCAATTTGGTTACGTAAGAAGTTTGAAGTACGCTGGTAATTGAGGGCAGAGAATATGAATACTGTAGTAAGCACAGAAAAACCGAATTCCTTAGAACAGGATAAGCAAGTGAATCCACAACAAAGCCAATTTACATCTACCGATGTAGAACAGAAGCAATCATCGACTTCGTTTGTTTCACAATTTGATACGCAAACTTCAAGCAAAAAAGAAGCGAAATCTTCAAATGTAAAGTTAAGCACCAATGACGTGCATGTGTATTATGGTGAGTCTGAAGCCATCAAAGGTATTGATTTAAATATCTATGAAAATGAAGTGATTGCTTTCATTGGTCCATCAGGTTGTGGTAAATCTACGTTCTTGCGTACTTTAAACCGTATGAACGACACGATTGATAGCTGTCGTGTAACGGGTAAAGTAATGTTGGATAACCAAGACATTTATGACCCGAACCTTGACGTGGTGTTATTGCGTGCGCAAGTGGGCATGGTGTTCCAGAAGCCAAACCCATTCCCGAAATCAATTTTTGAAAACGTGGCTTATGGTCCTAAATTGCATGGTTTAGCACGTGATAAGTACGATTTAGAAGAAATTGTAGAAAACAGCTTGCGTAAGGCAGGTTTGTGGGATGAAGTGAAAGATCGTTTGAATCAACCAGGTACAGGTCTTTCTGGTGGTCAGCAACAACGTCTTTGTATCGCGCGTACCATTGCGGTAAGTCCAGAAGTAATTTTGATGGATGAACCATGTTCGGCGCTTGACCCAATCGCAACGGCAAAAGTAGAAGAATTAATTTCTGAACTTTCTACTCAATATACGATTGCGATTGTAACGCACTCAATGCAACAGGCAGCGCGTGTATCTGACCGTACCGCATACTTCCATTTGGGTGATTTGATTGAAGTGAATGCGACTGAAAAAGTATTTACTCAGCCAGACCATCAATTAACAGAAGCGTATATTACAGGGCGTTTTGGTTAATCTGCTTAAGTCCTGAAAGCTATTAAAACAGAATCTTAGGATTCTGTTTTTTTTGTTATAGTATTGATTGTTTTGTACGCGCAGCGAAAATAAAAAATGCAGTTTCCTTCACAAGAAGAACGACAACAGGCAAAACCAGCACGCCAAGCCACGAAAAAAATAATCGATGCCTTGTTTGGATTTCAACATAGTGCAGAGACGATAGCAGCACTTTTGGTTTTGCTGAGTATTTTATTGGCAACGTTTTTTAACCATGATGGGTGGTTTCCAACTTCTCAAAGCCCCAATATGAGCAATTATCATCGTTGGTTGTATGATCAATTTGTGATAGTTTCAGGTGTGATAGTGCTTGTTGTTTATTTTAGGGTACAGCAGCAAGCAAGTGATCCCCATTTTCGGCAGGCTTGGCGAGACTATATCGATGCCAATGCTAAATTTAAGTTTTATCGCTATGTAAAAGCACAACAAAAAAATAAGTTACCGTTCTTGCACAGTGCAGTAGGTGAATTTCTTTGCGTAATGTGTTTCTGCGTAGGTTTAGTGTGTTTCTATTCAATGCTTACACCTTCAGATCATGAGCGTAGAGGTAGTTTTCTACTGTTTGGTTGGTGGCCGATCAACGCACTTATTATTGGGATTTGCTATCAGGGGCAAATTTGGTTTGCTGTACGTTTAATGGCTGTTCGGCAGATTTCTAAACGATATTTACGATTGATTCAAAAAGAAGCTGCTTTAAGATAGAAAAAGTATTGAAAAAGTCGAAATTGACCTAATGTAGTCCTAATAAACCGAATTAAATTGAGAACTCATTTTTATGTTATTTCATTTACCTAAACTACCTGCCGAAATTCGGATTAGTCATTTGAATGCGCGAATTAATGAACAACGAAAAAAAATTGCGCAAACCACAGCATCTAAACTCGAGTTATTACAACTTTCACAACAAATGGCACGTGAAGCACGCGCCCGTAAAAAGAACAATCAAAAAATTTATGTGTTGGATTTCAAAGGTGATACTGCCGCATCTGCTGTAGAGCAATTGCGTGAAGAGATCACCCTAATTTTGGCAACGGCTAAAGCTGGACGTGACCGTGTTGTGGTACGTTTGGAAAGTCCAGGCGGTATGGTGCATGGTTATGGGCTTGCTGCTGCACAATTGGTACGCTTGCGTGATGCAGGTTTCCATCTCACGATTTGCGTCGATAAAGTCGCGGCAAGTGGTGGCTATATGATGGCATGTATTGGTTCAGAAATTGTGTCAGCGCCATTTGCCATTTTGGGTTCTATTGGAGTAGTGGCACAAGTACCGAACTTTAATCGCTTGCTCAAAGAAAAAAATATAGATTTTGAGATGTACACAGCAGGTCAATACAAGCGCACTGTGACCATGTTTGGTGAAAATACCGAAGAAGGCAAGGCTAAGTTTGAAGAGGAATTGCAACAAACTCACGTACTATTTAAGCACTTTGTCGAAAAATACCGTCCACAACTGAATGTTGAAAAAGTGGCGACAGGTGAGCATTGGTATGGTCAGGATGCACTGGATTTAAACTTGGTAGACAAGCTACAAACCTCAGATGAATACTTACTGAGCTTATTGCC
Organism: Acinetobacter sp. YH16053; assembly: GCF_013417035.1. Taxonomy (NCBI): domain Bacteria; kingdom Pseudomonadati; phylum Pseudomonadota; class Gammaproteobacteria; order Moraxellales; family Moraxellaceae; genus Acinetobacter; species Acinetobacter sp. YH16053. The sequence continues at coordinate 26,889 of NZ_VPEP01000001.1, read as the reverse complement.
ACAGCATGATATTTATGTGATTCAAACTCGTAAAAAGCCAACTTTGGGTGAAAAACTGGGTTTGCAAGCTGCACAAATGGCAGACAGCCTGATTCCTGCGGTGATGAATAAACTGGTTGATAGTCTAAGCAAAGCCAACAGCAGTTTGCTACAAATTCGTGATCCTAAACTGTAATAGAGATTATCTAACTTCTAAAATTTATCTAAAAATTGCGCTCAATTGAGCGCAATTTTTTTATTCACTTTTATTCAAAAATATAGGGTCTTTGATTTAAGCATCTTAATTTTCAATTCAGCTTGATGTTATATCTTTGTGATAAGAACAAAACTACCTTGATAGGTTGAATATGCAAACAAATATTGTGCCCGCGAAGCAATCAACATCTACAGATTTAATGATTCGTTTTTTGCATGTGGTGATGCTGCTAAGTTTTACAGGGGCTTATTTAACAGGTGATGCGGAAGAATGGCATCAGTTACATATGGCTTTTGGCTATACGTTGGGGATTAGTTTAGCTTTACGAATTGTATGGCAGGTGTTGAGTATGTTGAACAGCACACAGCCGACAGGAATTTCTAAACGTTTAGGCATGATTCAACAATTTGTAAAACGCTATTGGAAACAGCCACAGCAGTTTTTTTCATTGCAGTTTTTAAAGTCAGGCAGTTCCAGTGCGTTTCAATTCAGTATTTTGTTGATTTGGCTGGCTTTGCCTTTAACCGTGTTGGCTGGGTTTTTCACCGATTATACCCAAAGTCATACCTTAAAAGAGGTGCATGAATTTGCTGCAAATTTATTCTTAGCTGCAGTGCTGATGCATTTAGCAAGCTTAACTTTAAGCAGCGTATTGTTTAAAAAATGGCTTGCCAAAACCATGTTTTGGGGTTCGGGTAAACCTGCAGTATTAACGATATTGATCTGGATGATTTCAGTCGCAAGTTTAGCTGGCTTCTGGTGGTGGTATTGGCAATAAATTTGGATTTAGTACGAAAGAGGCATCCTGTTAGGGTTTCTTGATCAAGTAGAAGCATCCCATCAGCATTGCTCCTATCGTTGCTAAAAGCATATCCATGTGTGCATCCCAAATATCACCTTGCTGACCATTATAATTTTCAGCATCTTCTGGCGATAAGCCAAGCGCAATGAGCCATTCCACCCATTCATAAATTAAACTGCTTGCCATGATAAATTGAATGACCAAAAGATATAAAACGATAGGTTTGTTTTTTGGAAACCAGACTTCAAACAAGCGCAATAAAACAGGATAGAGCAAAATACCATAAGCCAAATGCACAAAACGGTCATACATATTGCGTGACCAACCCATGCTCTGATCTAAATTGAAGCCAAAGCTGTGCAAAATCCAATCATTATAGGGCACATAAGAATACAGATAATGTGCTCCGACAATATGAATCAGTAAAAATATTAAATACAGCACAAAGCTAGAAAAACTCAGTCCTACTTTTTTAAACGCAATCAATAAAGCCGCGAGCATAAAAACTGTGCCTGCCTGATGCAGTAGATACGATTCAAATTCCAGTGGTTGAATACTGGCAGCAAGCATGGCGAGTATGACCAAGCCTAAAGCACAGTAATGTTGAATGCGGAATTGATTTTCCATGTGATGTTTAAGTTGGAAGATTTGTTTTATTCTAATAAAAATGCGAAGCCGAAGCTTCGCATTTTTGTATTGTGATGAATGCTTTTACAAATTAGATTTTAGCAATTAAATCTTGAATTTGTTTTGCTTGTTCAGCTGCATTACCTGTGTAAGTTGCGGGCGTCATTGTCGCTAAACGTGCGCGATCTGCTGCAGGAACGCCTTCCAACTCATTACCATTCACGAAATCTAGCATCATGTCACGTGTCATAGCTTGACCACGTGTAAGAGCTTTTAATTTTTCGTATGGTTTTTCGATGTTGTAACGACGCATCACAGTTTGAATTGGCTCAGCCAATACTTCTTGAGCATTGTCTAAATCTTCAAGAATACGTTGTGCGTTCAATTCAAGTTTGCCAATACCTTTAGAGCAAGCTTCAAATGCGATCAAGCTTTGTGCAAAACCAACACCCATATTACGCAATACAGTCGAGTCAGTTAAGTCACGTTGCCAGCGAGAGATTGGTAATTTTTCGCCTAAGTGAGCCAAGACTGCATTGGCGATACCCAAGTTACCTTCAGAGTTTTCAAAGTCAATTGGGTTTACTTTGTGCGGCATGGTTGAAGAACCAACTTCACCTTCTTTCAGTTTTTGCTTGAAGAAACCAAGTGAGATGTAGCCCCAAACGTCACGGTTGAAGTCGATTAGAATGGTGTTGAAACGACGTAGCGCATCAAACAATTCTGCCATATAGTCGTGTGGCTCAATTTGAGTCGTGTATGGGTTAAAGCTTAAACCTAAAGATTCTACAAATGCTTGAGAATGTGCAGGCCAGTTGATTTCTGGGTATGCAGAAAGGTGAGCGTTGTAGTTACCTACTGCACCATTGATTTTGCCCAAAAGCTCAACTTGCTTGAACTGTTTGATTTGACGTGCAAGACGATATGCCACGTTTGCCATTTCTTTACCCAAAGTTGTTGGGCTTGCAGTTTGACCGTGAGTACGTGACAACATTGGTTGATCTGCGTGTTTTTCTGCCAATGCAACAATCGAATCAATGATTTGCTGCATCGCTGCAACCAATACTTCACGACCATTTTTAAGCATTAAAGCATGTGACAAGTTGTTGATGTCTTCTGAAGTACAAGCAAAGTGAATGAACTCACCTGCATTTTTTAACTCATCAATGTTGGCAATTTTTTCTTTTAAGAAATATTCAACTGCTTTTACGTCATGGTTGGTGGTGCGTTCAATTTCTTTAATGCGGTTGGCATCATCTTCAGAGAAATCTGCAACAATTGCATCTAATGCAGCATTCGTTGCAGCACTGAAAGCAGGTACTTCGGTAATTTCAGGACGATTGGCAAGCGCTTGTAACCAACGCACTTCAACAGTCACACGAGCATGGATTAAACCAAACTCAGAGAGGAAAGGGCGGAGAGCATCACATTTGCTTGCATAGCGCCCATCTAATGGAGAAAGTGCGGTTAAAGCGTTCATATCGATTCCTTAAACTTTGGAATTAAACCTAAAACAAAAGCGTGTTCAGCATGGTTTAAACCACCTGATACTGTAAACGCGCCAGATCTTGAATATCACGTAATAATTTACGTTTGCTAAATACCATGCCCCATGAACTGCCACCAAGTTGACGCCAAAGGTGTGCCATTTGTAAGCCTGTAAAAAGCGAAGCTCGAATTCGGTTGGTATGTGCAGAATCCTTAAATGCTTCTGCATTGCCACGTACCATAATGCGCGGGTTAATTTGTCCCGCAGTATCGACATAGGTTTGGGCTAAATTGGCAATAATACTGGGATGCAAATAGTTATGATCAAAAAATGAAAGTTGTTTTAAGATTTTTTGCTGTGACTGCTCAATAATTTCGACGTATTTAGGATTGCTATACACTTTCTTTTCTAATTGTAAGAGTGCCATCGCATACGACATGGGTAGTTTGGTATTGGATAGTTTAGGTAAACGCGATTTAGGAGCAGTATTAAAAGGTTGGTTGATGCTGCTTTCTAGCGTTTTTAAACCCAAAGAAATATCGGCCAAATGATTAAAAAAATCCAAAGTTTGCGAACTGTGATTGCTACTTGGACGGATATTTAAACTGGCTTTAATTAATTGCTCAAAATAAAAGTTACCGCTTTCACCAATACTTTGTCTGCCTGTGAGTGCAGTCATGTGCGTGAGCTGGGTGGCTTGAAACACACCCGCTAACGCCAAGGCACGATTTTGGCGAACATTCAGAGTTGGTGACTGTTGAAACGGTAACTCTGTCATCCAAAACAATCCTTAAATAAAATCGGGTTTAGGTGCATTGGTATGGTGAATCACACCACCGCCTAAACACATTTCGCCTGAATAGAATACGACACTTTGACCAGGAGTGACTGCACGTTGTGGTTCATCAAATTCCACACGTACACCGCCAGGCATGCTGTCATCATTGAAAATTACACAGTCCTGATCATCTTGGCGATAGCGAGTGCGACAAGTACAACGGAAGCCTGACGCTGGAATTTCTTGTTCACCTGCCACCCAATCAATTGCTTCGCTCCATAAAATAGTGCTTTGCATGAGTGGATGTTCATGACCTTGACCAATCACTAAACGATTGTTTTCAATATCTTTATGCAGGACAAACCATGCACCTTCAGCAACACCTTTTAAGCCGCCAATACCAATCCCGCCACGCTGACCGAGCGTATAGTACATTAAGCCGTGATGTTCACCAACCTCTTTGCCATCGTCTAAAACAATTTTTCCAGCTTGAGCAGGCAAATATTGTTTTAAGAAATCATTAAAGCGACGTTCACCAATAAAGCAAATCCCTGTCGAGTCTTTTTTCTTGGCAGTGACTAAATCTAGTTCTTCGGCAATTTTTCGGACTTGCGGCTTTTCAATTTCGCCCACAGGGAACAAGGTTTTATTGATTTCACGACCATGCACTGCATGTAAGAAATAGGTTTGATCTTTATTTTTATCTAAACCACGTAACAGTGGAGCGTATGCTTCACCTTTGGAGTTGTACTGCGTTCCACCACGACGAGCGTAGTGACCTGTGGCGATAAAATCTGCGCCTAAATTCATGGCGTGATCTAAAAAGGCACGGAACTTAATTTCTTTATTGCATAAAATATCTGGGTTTGGCGTGCGTCCTGCGGCATATTCGGCAAGAAAATGCTCAAAAACCCGATCCCAATATTCCATCGCAAAGTTGGCTGTATGCAACTTAATGCCTAGCTTGTCGCACACCGCTTGCGCATCGGCAAGATCTTCCATCGCGGTGCAATATTCAGTGCCGTCATCTTCTTCCCAGTTTTTCATGAAAAGCCCTTCAACCTGATAACCTTGTTGAAGTAGAAGTGCAGCAGAAACAGATGAATCTACACCACCTGACATACCGACGATGACACGTTGTTGCATAGGATTAGGCATCCAAACTAGAAATAAGGGGAGAATTTTGGTGCTCGTAAATGAGCGATAAAGGATAAGATTGACCACTGAGCGCATCTTGAACCGCTTTCAGTACCAACGGACTTCGGGCACGTGCTGATTCAGCCAGTTCGTCTGCAGACATCCATACTGTACCAATAATATCGGGATCGAGCTGGGCTTGCGCATCATGTTGCAGCGATTCGGCTAGAAAGCAGAAGCGATAATAGGTGCGGTCAGGAAACATAGGCGGAGTATAGCTATAAATACCGAGTAAGGCATTAATTTTCACCCGATGCCCAGTTTCTTCCATGGTTTCACGTATTGCTGCTTCAATTAAGCTTTCGCCAGCTTCAACATGCCCTGCAGGCTGATTAAACACGCTATGCGTCACACCTTCTGTATGTTCTTCAACAAACAGGAATTTTCCGTTTTTTTCGATAACGGTGGCGACAGTAACGTGAGCAGTCCAAGCGGTCATTGAAAAGCACCATGGGGTAAAACGCATATTCTACAAAATTTAGGGGGATGTGGCTATGTTGAAAGGGGATTTCTTTAAAACTGTAAATGTAGGTTTGTGTAGTTGTGGGAAGATGTGAGGGGTACTTTGTTCTTTGATTCATTTGGTGATGCTGGATGTGATCTCATTTGCGCTAGGTGTTGTTGCCAAAGTCAAAGCTATTGCACAAATAGAAAAAGAGGCAGATATTGACCGTAAAGCTTTGTATAAAACTCTAAGTCAAGATTCAGCCTCTCGATTTGATAAGATTAATCATGTCATTCATACACTGAGTTTAAAATTAACGGTGCAGAACGTGTAATCCCTCAAATTACAACAATCAAAAAGAACTTTGAGGGGGGGATTATTGATAATTCCCCGCCACTTTTACATAGTGCCGTGCAGAATAAGGCAAAAACTCTTTTTCCTTGTCGGTTAAAGGACGAACTTTTTGCACAGGGCTACCCACGTACAAATAGCCACTTTCCAAACGCTTACGCGGTGGCACTAAAGACCCTGCGCCAATCATTACATCATCTTCAATAATGACATCATCCAAAACAATTGTGTTGATGCCCAATAACACCCGATTGCCAATGGTGCAGCCGTGTAAGGTCACACCATGTCCAACTGTGACATCTTCGCCAATAATCAGCGGTGAACCTTCAGGTTTGTCGGCTTTTTTATGGCTAACATGCAGCATGGCATGATCTTGCACATTGGAATTTTGACCAATCCGAATATGGTTAACATCACCACGAATCACGGCAAATGGCCAAACCGATACATTTGCGGCCAAATGCACATCACCAATCACCACCGACAATTCATCTACATAACAGCTTGCGTCAATTTTTGGGGTTTGCTCTAAATAAGCACGCACATTTTTTTTCATGATGGACAAATCTTTAGCTTATAAATTTAGGATTGAGGACAGTATAAAATAAAAAAGCACACATGCGGGCATGTGTGCTTTGCGCTTTAGTCTAAGCTTATGAATCTTAGAATAAGTTGCTAAAGAATTGTTTGATATGGTCTAGCATACGTGCAAAGAAACCCGCTTCTTCCACTTCCTGCAACGCCACCAATGGTTTTTCAGCAATCACTTTACCATCTAAGGTTGCGACATATTTACCAATCACTTGACCTTTTTTCAAAGGAGCAGTCAATTTAGGTTGAACCACCAATTGAGTTTTAATTTGGTTGGCTTTGCCTTTTGGCATGGTCACGTTAAAGTTTTCTGGCAAACCAATTTGTGCTTCTTTGCTTTTACCGTACCATACTTTTGCTTTAGCTAAGACTTGGTTGGCAGGCTGTACACGTACAGTTTCGTAGTTTGCATAACCCCAAGCTAACAATTCACGAGTTTGAGTTGCACGAGCTTGCATGGTTGGCGCACCAAAAATCACCGAAATTAAACGCATTGGGCCACGTTTAGATGAAGTGGTTAAGCAGTAACCCGCTTCGTTGGTATGACCTGTTTTTAAACCATCCACGCTTGGGTCGGTATATAACAGGGCATTACGGTTGCCTTGTTTAATTCCATTAAAAGAAAACTCTTTTTCAGAATAAATTGGGTAGTATTTTGAGCTGTCATGGATGATGTGCTGCGCTAAAGTCGCCATATCTTTTGCGGTAGAAAAGTGACCTTCAGCAGGCATACCCGTAGAGTTCATAAACTGGGTATTGCTCATGCCAATACGTTTGGCTTCTTCATTCATCATGTGAACGAATGTGCCTTCATTACCTGCAATGTGCTCTGCCATGGCTTTAGATGCATCGTTGCCCGATTGCACGATAATTCCGCGTAGCATTTCAAGTACGGTTGCTGTGCCATTTAAAGGAACATACATACATGATTCTGTGCTGCTGCCACGACACCATGCAGACTCATTCATGCGGACTTGTTCATCTTCCGTGAGTTCGCCTTTTAATAACTTTTGTTCAATGATGAAACTAGTCATCATTTTGGTCATTGAGGCAGGGGCGAGTTTTTCGTTTTCATTTTTTGAAGCTAAAATTTGTCCCGTCTCATAATCCATCAAAACGTATGATTTGTTATTGAGTTCTGGTGGTGTAGCTAAGACAGTTGCTGCATAAGAAAAGCTTGGTAATAGTAATAATGCAGCAAGGGCGCTTTTTGGGGTCATTCTAAGAGGTTCCAATACTTGAGGTATGCACAAAAGAGCTAGCATTTTAGGGCAAAGCTCAGCCGACTTCTATGGGAGAAATCGGCTTATTGATAAAAGTATTGTAACCAAATTGTATTATCTGCTATATGCTGTCAATTCTTGGCAAATTGCTTGGTTTTTGGCTGTTCCAGCAGCTTTGGCATCGGCACGGGCTTCTTTTAAAATTGGCTGGAAGCTTTTTTGTTTGCTGAGTTTACTTAAGGCAGTAACAGCGTCTTTTTCTTTAGGCATATATTCTTGGGCAAGTTTTGTATAACCCTGATGAAATTGATCTTGTTCTTTGACTAGTGAAGGGCAAACTTCAGATAACACATAAATAGCGGCTAATTCTTGCTGAGTCACTTGTTGTAATGGCGTCACTTCAATATTTTCTTCTTGCGCAATTGCGGCTTGACTTAAACCCAAACTGAGCGCAACTGCGCCAAAAAAATGAACTGCACGTGAATTTTTTAAGCCAGAAAATTGCATATCAAGTACCTTAAATATTGTTTGAACTGAATCTACCGATTCATTTAAGTGCTTATAAGATGAATCATTTATTTGCGAATTGAAAGAGTGAAAATGTATTAAAGCTGTGTGATCTGAGCGCAAATCATGTATAAAAAGTGAAGATTAAAGTCTGAAATTTGAAAATCAGTGGCTTGATATAAAGCGTAAAATAATAGTGGAAAAATACCAGATATAAAAACTAAGCATAAAATTTAAGGCAAACTTTGAAAGTTTGCCTTAAAGGGTGAGTATGCAAAATTATTTACAGGCTCAAAATAGTATTTAAATCATGTGATTTAAAGTGCTAATTCTAAAGCTTCCTGACACACTACTTTTTGCTCTTCTTTGGCTGTATCTTTTGCTGCTTCACGCGCTTCAGCTAAAACGGATTGATATTCTGCGTCGGCTTGTAGTTTGGCAAGCGTCATGTTCGATTCTGAATAATCTTGTAGATAAGTTTGAATCAGTGCTTGAATATTGGCATCTAATTTTGCATTTTTTCCAATCAGTGCAGGGCACATTTCAGTCATGACTTGTGCCGCTGCAACATCTTCTTTCACAATCGTATTGGCTTCTGCTGCAGTCAAATCTTCTGCAATTACAGACTGCGTTAATACAGCAGCAAAACCTAGACCCAATAAACGACGAAATGACAAAGCTAAAATCATGAGAATCACATATATTTTTGGATGGATGTTAAGCGCTAAATATATATAATCTTTTGTATATTTCAATGAAATGTGCTGATCAGTCATTTTGTTGTCGTGTGCTTATTAAATGTGCTTAGGCATGAATCAGGCACAAACAAGTTTAAGATTGAACCGACGTTGCTATATTTTAGTATATAACCTTTATATTTGTTTTATCTGAGATTTTTCTGTGAATATTTTGATAGCCAATGATGATGGCGTGTTTGCACCTGGTATCCAAGCTTTGGCGAAAGCCTTAAAACCTTTGGGTCGCGTGGTGATTGTTGCACCCGAAAGTGAACGCAGTGGTTTTTCGAGTGCGCTGACTTTAGACCGACCATTACGTCCTGTGCAAATTGCTGAAGATGTCTGGGCAGTGAATGGTACACCTGCAGACTGTGTCTATTTGTCGATGAATGGATTGTTCGATTTCGAATTTGATTTGGTGGTCAGCGGCATTAACAGCGGTGCAAATCTAGGGGATGATGTACTGTACTCAGGCACAGTCGGTGCGGCATTTGAAGGACGTTTGATGAAACAGCCTGCGATTGCGGTATCACTTGCAGGGCATAATGTACGTGCTTATCAGCATCCGCAAGATTATATGCAGGCAGCGCAGTGGGTACATGACTTTATTGCTCAAGGTTTACCAAGTTTACCTGCACGACATATTTTTAATGTGAATATTCCAGATGTGCCAGTGTTGCAGGGCACAAAAATTACCTATCAAGGACAGCGTACCCAATCTAAGCCAATTACTAGTCAGGTCGATCCACGAGGGCGTCAAGTGTATTGGATTGGTTTGTCGGGCGAGGCAGTGGCTGCACCGAAAAAAGGCTTAACTGAAATTGAGTCTGATTTTTTTGCGGTAGCAAATGGCTATGTCAGCGTGACACCAATTCAGATGGATGCCACCAATTATGACGTTTTGCAATCATTGCACAGTCAATTTTCCCAAATTGGCTAACTAATGTTATAACTTTGTGAAAAAGTAGCTTGTAAGCCTCATTACAAGGACTTTTTTGCTACTCTTAGCGCAATAGAAAATATTTAGAATTTGTAGAGAGGAAAGAATGCCTGTGGTGTTTCAGTATCGTTTATTTAGCACACCAACAGCATTGTTGAAAACCTTAGTGTTATCAAGTGCTGTTGTGGCTACCGTCGTGTTGAGTGGTTGTGCCTCTAAACCTCAAGTGAATAATTCTGCACGTTATGCAACAGCGCCGAATTTTTATACTGTACGTTCAGGTGATACTTTAAGTGGTATCGCTGCACGTTATGGTTTGAGCTATCTCAGCATTGCAGAAATGAATGATATTGCACCGCCGTATCGTATTTATGTCGGGCAGTCGATTCGTTTGAAAGCGGGCAATGCACCACGTACAACAAGCACTCGCCCTGTAACGCAGGCTGCACCAATTCAACGTCAAACAGTCACTTTACCAACGACACCTGCACCGGTAACATCGACTACAACCACGACCACTAGCTCAACAACACCAAGTACACCGGTGCGTAGCAGCACATTGCGCTGGGTGAAACCATCTCAAGGTGCTGTGATTGCACAGTTTAATTTGGCAAGTAATATCAAAGGAATTCGTTACGGTGGCAATGTAGGTGACCCAATTTATGCCGCAGCAGATGGGCAGGTGGTTTATGCTGCAGATGGCTTAAAAGAATATGGAAACTTGATTTTAATCAAGCACATTGATGGTTATATCACCGCCTATGCACATAACAGTAAGATGAATGTGAGCAGTGGTCAAAACGTAACAGCGGGTCAAAAAATTGCAGAAATGGGCTCTTCGGGTGCTACACGTACCATGTTGGAGTTTCAGGTACGCCTAGATGGTAAGCCAATCAATCCGACTAATGTTTTACCAATAAATTAAATTTTGCAAATACAAAACATAAATTTCACCGTATAATACAATAGGTTGCTTTTATCGAAAGATAAGAGCACCTGTATAATTTCAGAGGGAATTTATGTTAGATCAACTTCGAGCAATGGGTGTATTTGCTTGTGTTGTTGAAAAAAGCTCGTTTAGCGGTGCAGCGCGTGATCTAGGGATCACCACAAGTGCCGTCAGTCAACAAATCCGTTCATTAGAACAAGAAATGGAAGTCACACTTCTGCATCGTTCTACTAGAAAACTGAGTTTGACTGAAGCAGGACAAGCTTTTTTCCACAGCTGTCAAGAAATGCTCGCCGCTGCTGAGCGCGGAAAAATCCGCATTAATGAATTAAGAGATGATCTGGTCGGTGATTTACGAATTGCCACCACTCCTGAGTTAGGTGCGAATCATGTGATTCCTGCTCTTTCACATTGGATGTCGGCCCATCGTGGTTTATCTATCCATCTAGAAACCGACAATCAATACATTGACCTGATTGATGGTCGCATTGATATTGCGCTGCGTATGAGTCCAAAAATTGAAGATCAAAACCAGCATGTGATTCCAATTGCCCATATTGACCAAGTTTTAGTCGCATCACCTAGTTATTTAAATCAAACCGCGCCCATTTCACGTCCTGAAGATTTAAAACATCACGAGTTAATTCCATTAACCATTATGAAGAATTTTCAGCAACTCAATTTTAAGCATATCAGCACTGCTGAAAATGTGGATGTAGAGTTGGGCTCGCGTCTATCGACCAATAATGTGTTGGTGTCTAAATCTTTGTGTATGCAAGGGCATGGGCTTGCGCGAATTTTGCATTTGGATATTCAAAAAGATTTGCTTAATGGCAGTTTGGTTGAAATTTTGCCTGAGTGGAAATTACCCGCATTTACCTTGTATGCAATCATTTCCAAACATGAGCAACAACCGATGAAAGTACATCGTTGTTTGGAAGCCTTAAAACAATATTTTTCTCAATTGCCGGGTGGGCGAGTGTTTCAAGAAGCATCTTAATTGAATGTTGATAATATACTGATCGACCATTTAGTTAGCAAAAAGCCGCAGTTCAAACTGCGGCTTTTTGTTAGGGATTTATTTAAGCCAAGAATTTTTTAATCATTGCTACAAGGCGTTCAATCAATTGATCTGCCTGGGCTTGAGTAATATTTAATGTTGGCAATAAACGCACCACAGAACCTGCAGTTACGTTAATAATCATTTTGTATTCATCGCGGGCAATATCGACCAACTCTGCACATGGTTTTGGTAATTCAATACCAATCATCAAGCCAAAACCACGCACGCTTACATTTTGGTCTGCGAGTTGTTGACGCAATTGTTCCACAATGTAGCCACCCATTTTTGCTGCATTTTCTACCAAGTTTTCTTTCTGGATGGTGTCAATAACAGTGTAAACCACGCGTGAACCTAACGCAGTACCACTGTAGGTTGAGCCATGATTACCAGCAGTAAGAACGCCCACACCACGACCTTGAGTCATGACTGCACCAATTGGGAAGCCATTGCCCAAACCTTTCGCTGTAGTCAATACATCAGGCACAATATTGGTGTGCTGATAAGCAAAGAATTTACCTGTACGACCATTTCCTGTTTGTACTTCATCCAGCATCATCAGCCAGTTGTGTTGATTACAAATACGGCGGATGTCTTCTAGGTAGCTAAAGCCTTGTGGTGCAGTATTCACACCGCCTTCACCCTGAATCGGCTCGACTAAAATAGCCACAATATCAGGATGCTGAATCGCAGCTTCTTCAATGGCTTCGACATCACCAAAAGGCACACGAATAAAACCTTCAACCAAAGGTGCAAAACCTTCCTGAACTTTTTTATTGCCTGTTGCAGATAGGGTTGCCAAGGTACGACCATGGAAAGAATGATCGGCCACAATAATTTTAGGATTGGCAACGCCTTGCATATGACCGAATTTACGTGCAATTTTAATTGCACCTTCGTTAGACTCTGCGCCACTGTTTGAAAAAAACACTTCTTCCATGCCAGCAACTTGCGCCAATTTTTGTGCAGCAGCAGTCTGCCACGGCACTTCAAACAAGTTACTGGTGTGAATTAAGGTAGCCGCCTGATCTGCAATGGCTTCGGTAATTGCAGGGTGTGCGTGACCTAAACCACATACGGCAATGCCTGTAAGTGCATCTAAATATTCTGTGCCATCTTCAGTATAAAGATAAGAACCTCGACCGCGGACAAAGCTGATCGGCTGACGGCCAAATACAGGCATCAAATGTGATGGTTGATCAGTTTGCACAGGAGCAAGGGTAATGTTATTCATGACTAACTCTTATCTGTTAGGTTGGAGGGAAAAACTTATATAAGCAAAATCTACTGCAGATGAAAAGCCTAATTGTAAATAAAATTGGATTTATTGCTTTAGACGTACTGTTTTGCTCGGTTTTGGGTATAATGCCACACAGATGAGTTGAGGATTTACCAATGACTGAACAAGTACGCGATACCGAAGCGTTAATTCGTGAACAAATTGCTAAACATGCTGTTCTTCTTTACATGAAAGGCACACCACAATTTCCACAATGCGGTTTTTCTGCGCGCGCAGTAGAAGCACTCAGTCAAATTGGTCGTCCTTTTGCTTATGTGAATATTTTAGAAAATCAGGATATTCGTACCACTTTGCCAAAAATTGCGAACTGGCCAACTTTCCCACAATTGTGGATTAACGGTGAGTTGATTGGTGGTAGCGATATTATGTTGGATATGTTCCAGAAAGGTGAGTTAAAGCCTTTAGTTGAGCAATACAGCCCAGCACCTGAAGCTTAAAGTATTGGACTTGGGTCACACTAGACCAAAGTCATCCATACAAAAAAGTTGATATAAAAAAAGCGCCTTGGCGCTTTTTTTATATCTGGAATTCACTTGAATAGCTGATTTGAATCACTGCACTTAGTTTACCGCAGTACTTTCAGTTGCAAGTTCAGCAGTTTCAGCCGACTCAGCAGTGACTTCATCAGAAGTTGCCGCATCAGATGGTTCAGCCGATTTCTGTTTTTTCTTGGCTTTTTGCGCTTTGTCCTTTTTCTCTGGGTCTTTATTGTCCTTTTCTTTCTTGGACTTTTTCTTTTTCTTTGGCTCTTCTTCAATTTCAGCACCATCTTCAATGGCTTGCCAATACTCAAGTTGTTCCATCACTGCAGCGTAAATTGAACCTTTACTGTAACGTCCTTTTTTAGTGAGTTTACCCACAGGACGTGCCATTAAAATTTCTAAGGCCTGATCAATGGTATCAATGGCGTGAATGTGGAACTGACCTTGTTCTACGGCTTCAATCACGTCTTTACGTAACATGAGATGCTGCATATTTTGACGTGGAATAATCACGCCTTGCTTGCCAGTTAAACCTTGCAGTTTGCAGGCATCAAAGAAACCTTCAATTTTTGCATTCACGCCACCAATTGGCTGTACTTGACCAAGTTGGTTCATGGAGCCTGTAATGGCCCAAGATTGGTCAATAGGTAGTTGGCTGATTGCAGAAATCAAAGCAGAAAGCTCTGCCACTGTTGCACTGTCACCATCAACCTGACCATAACTTTGCTCAAAGGCAAGGGCAGCAGAAAAATGTAAAATTTGCTCACGGCCAAAATGTGCTTTGAGGAAACTGGCCATCAACAACACGCCTTTGGCATGTAAAGAACCGCCAAGTTCAACACTGCGTTCAATATCTAAAATATCGCCGCCGCCTTGATAGACTGAGGCGGTTAAGCGCGAAGGTAAGCCAAACTCGACATCGGCATAGTGAATGACCGACAGGGCATTAATTTGCCCTAAACGATGTCCGCGAGTTTCTATTAACTGCGTACCGCGTGATAAATCTTGCCAGTATAGTTCTCTTAAATAGCCTAAGCGATATTTGCGATGATCCAGTGCGGTATTGATATGCTGTTCGGAAACCGTTTTATCGCCCGCCTGTGCCGCATGGTGATGCGATTCACGAATTAAATCCCCCAAGGTGAGGGCATGTAAGGAGAGTGAGCTTTGATCTTCAGCTTGACGGCTTGAGTCAGTAAGTAAAGCCGCCAAAGCAGAACGGTCAAATGGTAATAATTTGTCAGATTGCACATAGTCGGCAATCAGCTGCATATATGCCTGCTCGTTTTCGTCATTACGTTGTAATGTATCGGTAAAGTCGGCACGGATTTTAAACACGCTGCCAAGTTCGGGTTCTAGCTCTAAAATTTCATAATAAATTTCAGGCTCTGCCAGTAAAATCACTTTAATATTTAGTGGAATGGCTTGCGGTTCAATGGAAATGCTGCCTGTTAAAGTTAGCATGTGTTCCAAAGATGAAAGTTTCAATTGCCCCGATTTTAAAGCGCGTTTCAGTCCTTGCCATGCATAAGGCTGTTCCAGTAACTGCTCTGCTTCGAGCATCAAAAAGCCGCCATTGGCTTTATGTAAGCTACCTGCACGAATTAAGGTGAAGTCAGTGGTAATGGTGCCGTTTTGCGTGAGTTGTTCTACATGCCCCAATAAATTGTAATGGGTTGGAAAATCTTCAAAAATAACAGGTACACCGCTGTTGGGTTTGTGCGTCACAATAATATTGGCTTGGTAGCGCGCAGGAATACGGCTAAAGGTGCCAGGACGGAAATCATCTTCTTCCTGTTCTAAAACAAACTCGACATTATTAATAATATCTTCGGCATAGTATTGTAAATATTCAGTCAAACCTTCGACACTAGGATATTTATTTTGAATAATATCAATGCGTGGCATTACCACTTGTTTGGCAATATCACGGTTCAGGTCTTGTACTTTGTCACGTGCGTCATCTTCTAAATCGCCTAAATGCAAACCCAAACGCTCCAGTTTTTTATTCATATAACGAATATTGGACGCAATTTCTGCACGGGTTTTGCTGTCCAAGGCGTTAATATCTTCCTTAGACATTTCCTGCATTTTGTCATTTTTCAGATGCACGGGTACAAAGCAATGTTCATCTTCCTGCGCAATCAGTTTTAAATCGAGTTCTTCACCTTCACTGGTCAGCTCAATTAAGGCTTGTTGCTGTTCATCACCTGCTTGCTGACGAATCATTTCAATGCGGTTGTGATAGGTTTCTGCGGTAAAGCGACGTTCGAGTTGCTTTAAAATAGTTTGCCAAGTTTGATGTAACAAACTTTGAAATTTAGGCGCTTGACCTGCAGGCAGTTGCAAGGCAATCGGTTGGCGCGGGTGTTTGAAATTATTGACATAAACCCAGTCATTCGGTGTGGGCATGCTCTTGGCATGTTGCTGCAGCAAACGCTTGACCATGGTACGTTTGCCCAATCCCGCCGTACCCACTGCAAAAATATTGTAGCCAGAATATGGCAGGGAAATACCTGCTTCCACCGAAGCGCGTGCCCGATCTTGTCCTAAAAAATTATTCAGCGGTTTAATGCGTCGGGTCGAAGCGGGAATGTTATCGTAATTTGGAATATGGGTTAGTTGTGTTGCTTTGAGTCGTGTATTTTCTAAAGTCGTTTGTATTTCGCTTTGTTCAAAGGCAGAGCTGAGAAGCGGTTGTTGTTCATCTTGCGCTGCTGTTGTTGTGTTGGTTGTCATTGATGGGGTGATTTGATCAAGTCTTTGGGTCACTGTAGAAATCCAAAACGAAATATTGCAGTTAGAAGTTTAAAGGTATACAGGTTTAAGCGGAAAATTCAAGCTAAGCCGTAATTTTTACTACAAAATGACAAGGCTGTTGTGGATAATTTCATAAATACTGTTGAAACAGAAGCTATTCCGCGATTGAATAACAACAATTTGACTTGATAGAAAATAATAATCGAATGACCACACAACAGACTGGGCAAACTTCAGCACAAAATACAGGGTGGAAAGCTGCATTTACGGCATTTTTAGACCGTCGTGCGCTGATTATGCTGTTTTTGGGCTTCTCTGCAGGTATTCCAATTTTACTGATTTTTTCCAGTCTATCTTTGTGGTTGGGCGAAGCAGGCATTGACAAAAGTGCGGTCACTTTCTTTAGTTGGGCTGCCTTGGGTTATTCCTTTAAATTTGTCTGGGCACCATTAATTGATGAATTACCCGTACCCTATTTAACCAAAAAACTAGGGCGACGTCGGGCATGGCTGCTCATCGCCCAATGTTTAATTGTTTGTGCAATTGCGGTGATGGCATTTTCTGACCCAGCTTTGGGACAGGCGCATTTATATCAAATGGCATTGGGTGCAGTATTACTGGGCTTTTCTGCAGCCACGCAAGATATTGTGATTGATGCTTACCGTATCGAACTGGCTGAAACTCAAATGCAAACCGTGTTGGCATCGACCTATAACGCGGGCTATCGCATTGGGATGATTGTCGCAGGGGCAGGTGCTTTATTTTTGGCAGCCTCGTTAGGTACAGCCAAAGGCAACTATATTTATAGTGCATGGAAAATTACCTATTTGGCGATGGCTGCGGTGATGCTGATTGGCATTATCACGACTTTGGTGATTCGTGAGCCGCAAGTGAATCGGGTCAGCAAGCATTATCAACGACGCGACTATTTTCGTCTGGTTACGGTGTTTTTTGTTGCGGTATTCAGTTTTGTATTGTGCTACGTCTTTTCGGGTAATTTTACCGAAGCCTTAAAACAACAACTCCAACTCAAAGATGCATTTTTATTATTTTCTATAGAAGCTTTACGTTTTATTGCATCGGGTGCGGCTGCTGTAGGCATGGGCACAATTTTGGTCAAATTGGGCGCAGTCAATAAACAGATGGCATTTGAAACATGGGTGCATCCTGTTGCAGATTTCTTTAAACGCTACGGCATGAAACTGGCACTGGTGTTATTACTCTTGATTGGTTTTTATCGAGTTTCAGACATTATTGCAGGTGTAATTTCCAATGTGTTCTATCAGGATTTGAACTTTAGCAAAGAACAAATTGCCGAAGCGGTTAAGGTTTATGGGGTCATTTTCAGTTTAGTGGGTGGCTTCTTGGGCGGTTTACTGGCACAGCGTATGAACATTATGAAATTAATGTTTGTTGGCGCGGTGTTGGCATCATCCACCAATCTTATTTTTATTGGTCTGGTGAAGTCAGGACAGCAACTGAGCGATGTGCAAGTTTCTGTGGGGCAGCAACAATATCAAACCCAGGCCGATGAAGTTGGATATTGGAAAGTGGCTGTGCCTAGTCAGGTTTTAGCAACACAGGATGAAATTCAGGTACGTGCGCAATACCAAACGGGCGATACGCCGTCACGTTTAGTGTCGATGCCGTATTTGCACCAAACTGAGATTGAAACTGCACAACTCCAGTTTTTACCACTGACTTCGGATAATCGTATTAGCGAAAATGAAGCCAGCAACAGTATTGTCGTACGTGGGCAATATGCAGGGCCTGCCTTAACCGAACAGCAAAAAATTGTACTGCAGCTAGATGGTCAAAATTTTGATGCAAAACTAGATGCACAAGGAATTTTTACGGCAGCGATTGCAGGTCAGCTTTTGGCAGACTCACCAAGTAAACAACTGCAAGCTGTATTATTAAATGGACAGCAAACTGTACAACAACACAGCCAAACCTATCAGGTCGATTTAAACACACATGAAGGCAATGCTTTGGATGTAGATATACAACCTTTGCCGATCGTTCAATCATCTTCAAACAATATGGTTGAAATTCAGGGCAAGGTGATTAAGCCATATAGCACAGCATGGTTATATTTTGCGATTATTGTCGATAACTTGGCTTCAGGTTTAGCGGGCGCGGCTTTTATCGCATTTTTATCCAGTTTAACCAGTGTGTCATTTACTGCTGTGCAATATGCAATTTTTAGCTCACTCATGACCTTGACTCCTAAGATTTTAGGTGGTTATTCAGGTACTATAGTGACCAATATTGGTTATCCAAACTTTTTCCTCATGACCACATTAATTGGAATCCCTATTTTAATTTTAGTGGTGTGGGTGGCGAAATTGTTACGTGACCATCAACACATACAAGCAAAACCGATTGAACAAAAGGATGAATGACATGCGCATGCTGCATACCATGTTACGTGTAGGTAATTTAGAGCAATCATTAAAATTTTATACAGAAGTTTTAGGCATGACTTTGCTGCGTAAGCGTGATTATGAAGAAGGTCGTTTTACCCTTGCTTTTGTAGGCTATGGCGATGAAGAAAATCACACCGTTTTAGAGTTGACGCATAACTGGGATACAGACAGCTATGATTTGGGCAATGGCTATGGTCATATCGCAATTGCGGTAGAAGATGCCTACAAAGCATGTGAAGAAATTAAAGCGCGTGGTGGCAATGTGGTACGTGAAGCAGGGCCAATGAAAGGTGGCGTGACTGTCATTGCTTTTGTTGAAGACCCAGATGGTTATAAAGTTGAATTGATTCAGCAAGATCAGAACGCACGTAATAACTAAGTCTTCATCAGTGAAGCAGTAAAAACCAAACCTTTATGGCGCAATAAACTGAATGTTGTTCAGTATTCATTTTGAAAATATTGAACATCGCCTGAAAATGCTCGCTTTTTGAATATTGCTCAGTAATATACCTTTATCGAAAGGTAAAAATTGCTGGGCTTTTTTGCAACAGTAAAAGAATATACAGGATGTGTTTATGTTGAAGTTATTGGCATTGGATCGCTTTACCATTCTTTTGTTTGTGATGGTCATCCTCGCCAGTGTCGTGCCTGTGTCAGGGCAAGCAGCCGAAGTTTTTAGTGTGATTACGACAGTTGCCATTGCAATCTTATTCTTTTTGCATGGGGCGAAATTATCACGTGAAGCTGTCATTCAGGGCATGATGCATTGGAAATTGCATGCGTTGGTATTTACTTTTACCTTTGCGTTATTCCCAATTTTAGGTTTGCTGGCAAAGCCAATTCTAGTGCCAATGCTCGGGCAGGAGCTGTATTGGGGCTTTTTGTTCATGTGCTTTTTGCCTTCAACCGTGCAATCTTCAATTGCCTTTACGTCAGTGGCAAAAGGCAATGTTGCCAGCGCAGTCTGCAGTGCGTCATTCTCTAATTTAATTGGGATGTTTATTACCCCAGTTTTAGTAGGCATCTTTATTTTAGGGCAGTCTGAACACGGTTTTGACCCGACAAATTCGATTATTCAAATTACTTTATTGTTATTGGTGCCATTTATTTTGGGGCAGTTATTACGTCCTTATGTTTTTCCTCAGATGTTGAAATTACCAAAGCTGGTCAAGGTATTTGATCAGGGTTCGATTTTGATGGTGGTTTATGGTGCATTTAGTGGGGCAGTGGTAGCAGGATTGTGGCATCAAGTTAGTGGTATGACTTTATTGCTGTTGATTATTGCTTGTTCCGTGTTATTGACCCTTGTGATGTGGTTGGCGTGGGTTGTGCCGCAATGGTTGGGTTTTGCACGTGAAGACCAAATTGCCGCATTTTTTTGTAGCTCCAAAAAAACCTTAGCCAGTGGTGTACCGATGGCGCAAATTTTATTTATTGGGCAGCCGTTGGGGATGATTGTTTTACCGATCATGATTTTCCATCAAATTCAGTTGATGGTGTGCGGTGTGATAGCCAATTATCTCGAAAAGCAGCCCGATTCGACTGAACCTCAGGAATTAAATTCCTAAGAATAATTAGCTTTAAAATATTTTATTCCGTATAATATTGCCCAACTTGTTGTGCTTAGCTCTGACGGTATCCGTCTCGGTGGGCCAAAAGAATGGTCTGTTGTGGTGTTGGTCTGCTTTTAAAGCATGTCCTCATTTTTTTAATGAGAGTGACCAATTGCGATGACAGCTTAAGCCTTCTTAAATCTTAGGAGTAATCGACGATGCGCGCCGATATTCACCCAAAATATGAAAAATTAGTTGCAACTTGTTCTTGCGGTAACGTAATCGAAACTCGTTCAGCAGTTGGTAAAGAAACTCTTTATCTTGACGTATGTTCTGCATGCCACCCGTTCTACACTGGTAAGCAAAAGAACGTTGACACTGGTGGTCGTATCGACAAGTTCAAACAACGTTTTGCTGGTATGTCACGTTCTATCAAACGTTAATATCCAGTACGAAAAAAACGGGCAATTGCCCGTTTTTTTGTGCCTTAAATTTTAGGGTCTACAAATAGACCCTAATGCACAAGACCTTATTGGTCTTGCACATCAATTAAATGATCGAGTTTTTTCTGGAAATAATCACCCTGAATAAAGCGCGCATCGACATTCCACGCATTCGCAAACAGGTTCATATCATTTAAGTCACGCAATAACACTTCTACAGGTTTAATTTCACTATAAATGCTCAATTGTTCCTGTAATTCTTGCGTCGAGTCATCAGCAGCCAGTTTTTCAGTCAGTGCACTGTGCAAGGTCAAGTAGTGAATATCGACTTGTTTCAAGATAGATTCACTATAAATCGAATGACCAAAATCACGCAGAGAAATTTCAGCGCCGTGCTGACGTAATAAACTGATTTGTTTCTGCGCATCACCTAAGTTTTGGCTGATGTCTTCTTCAGAGAATTGCAAAATTAATGGATGGCTGAGGCGGCTACCAATAATCGTTATCAGTTTAGACACAAACTCAGGGAAGCTGCGGTCTTGTAATAAAACAAATTTGTTTAAATTGATAATCAGCTTCGCTTCAGGATATTGGGTGATGAAGTTGTGCAATTGTTTACAAGCTTCGACCAAAATCCAACGATCCAGTTTAATGGATAATTCTGGGTCTTCAGCCAAATCTATTAAGCCTGTCAGTGATTTCCATTCACTATTGAAAATAAAGCCACTAGTTACTTCATAGGTATATAAATTGGTGTCTTGCTTATCATAAAGTTGTTGATACTTCAGATGAATTTCACCACGATCAAGACTTTGACGTATCGCTGCAATAATCGCAGATTCACTATACGATTGTGGTACAGCTGCAGCAGATTCAATTACATTTAAGTTAGATTCACCAAAGGACAAGTCTAAGGTTAAACCTGAGTTATGTTGTTCTTGCTGTTGTGGTAATGCGTTGGCAAAACCTTGGCTAATCAGTTGCTCAAAACTGCTTTCATTTTGAATGTCTGGAGTGAATGGCACATAACCAATACGCAAATTAAGTGGGTAAGTATGTTGATCTACCGTAAGTAATTGCGGTTTCGTGAGTGAATTTAAGCCAATCAGTTTCGATTCTAAAATTGCAGGCGATTCTGCTTGGAACAAACCAACCACTAAACCATTACTCACATTAAATAATGGTACATTGGTCTGTTCTTTTAAAAAATTTTGAATGTTGGTAAAGTAATTTTTTGTGGTTTGCCAGTCGGCTTGGAAAATTGATTCAGGACAGTTCGCCAAAGAAAACACCACCAAAGCATTGGCACTAGAAGGCTGTTTGGCTAAAGTGCGATTTACCAATTGGTATGTGCTTGGTTTTGCCGCTGCTTTGTCTGCTGTCGTTTGAGCAGGGACAGTATTTTGCGCCGTATTTTCAATATCTATGGTGATTTGTATGGCGTCGTCAGCTGCTCCAACAAATTCAATTTTGAGCGGGTTTTGTTTTGCCAGAAGCGGGTTTTGGCTATGAATATCAAAACGGCCGTGTTCAAATTGTCCTTGACTGACTTTCTTAAAGCGGAATTTAAAATCTGTAATATCTTGCGGTTGCAATAAATCCAATAATGGCAAGCCAATAAGGTCATCTTCACTTTTTAAACCAAATAGCTGTAAATATTCAGCATTGGCTTGTGCATGAATTCCTTCCTGAATAATGGCTACTGCTTTGCTACTGTCTTCGACCAACGCCTGAGCTTGTGATTGTGCATTTTCCAGTTCAGTCATAAGTTGTTCTTGTGACTGCTGTAAGCGACTAAAAGACAGTGCGCGAATTAAGCCAAAATAGAAGCGTTCGGGGTAATCTAAATTGATAATGTCATAGATGCCTTTGCGCACATAACTGGTGTATTGCGTGGCATCGTAATCGTCTGGTTTGAGCAAAAGTAGCGGTAAATTTGGTTGCTGTGATGCACGAATTAAAGTGAGTGCCTGATCGACTTTTAGGTCATAAGCACGACCAAAGATCACCAAATCCCAAGTTAAATGTAATTGTTTTTCAAAGTTTTTAATGTCATCTAATAGATAAGCCTGAACACGGTGCTCATTTGCAGTGAGTTGTTCACAAATTTGATTAAAACGTATTTGGTTGTCATCGATTATGAGTAAACGTGTTTCGGTACGTTTGAGCTTTTTAGACAATAATGGATTTCTCACTTTAATGCTTCCCATAAATCGTGATTTTTAACTTCATTCACTTGTTTCTGAATAAAACCATCAAGTAAAGGCTGTTGTTGGTCATTCAACAACTCAAAATCAAAGCGCATAAAGCTTTGGGTAATCAATAACGGCTTAATTAAGAACACTTTTAGTTCTTCTTCACCTAAACGTAGCTGTACGGTTTGTTTGTCACGTAATAATTGCAGACTTGGCAAAATCAATGAGGTATTGACTTCATTGACCTGCGTACTTTGTACCAATAATGCTGGATGATAATGTCCTGTATGCCGATCTGTTTTAACAAAAACAGCACAAGGGTAAATATCTTGGGTTAAAATTTCCAAGCCAAGTTCTAAGCTTTTTTCAGCAGATTGTTTAATCCAGCGAATGACACCACCACGCCACGGACTTTGGCTATTTTCCTGAACCAGAATAAATTCACCTGTTTTAAGGTTTTTCGGTGTTTCACCCGTCCATTTAATACGATAGCCGTTGACACTAATATCTAAAACATCGGCATTGTAAATTTGTTTGGCTTCACGGTCTAAGGTTTTAACAGCGCTAATATCTACCGTAGAGTTGGTATGCATGGCATTGATAAACTGGCTTTCATTCTGGAATTGGTAGTTATCGCCCAAAGCCAGCGTTTCATTGAAGTTTTTACCATTAGACAGATAAAAATGTGCCACAGTCAAACCAAAGCAAATTTTAATCCGTGCCGAATATTCATAACGCTCATGCACACGTTCTGCTGTATTGGTCAAAATATTGTGCAAATGGAAATGCAAAGCAGGGGTTAAGAATAGCTTTTCATTGCGTGATAAATGTTCACCTTTACGACCTTGAACTTCATTTAAATGATCGAGTAGGGGTTGAGTTGCAATAAAAATATTGGCATGAAAACCTTGGCTTTGGTGCGTATTGTAAATAGGTGGATGATCTTTGCTTGCATCGACCACATAACGTGAAAGCGTCGTTTCTTTGGGTAAAACTTGAATCAGTTTTGCCCAATCAAAGCTACAGAGATATAAGCCTTGAATTTCTGCAGGTCGAATTTGATGGGTATTGAAAATTTCCAATAAAATCAGCTGTGCATAGGCTTGAGCAATATTAATCAGTTGATGTTGTGTGCCTTGTAACTGATTAATATTATTTAAATAATAATGTTGTTGAATGGCTGTATCTAAAAGTTGGTGTGCAATTAACCACTGATTTGGCAAGGCGTGGCTATAAAGCATGTGTTGTTGATAGCGCAGTAGAGCTAATTGTTGTAAAGCATAATAGCTAGATAGAACTCGTGCAGTTTGTAAGTTCTTTTTTAAATTAAAGGCAAATAAAGAAAATTTTTGTTGGGTGAGTTGTTGGTGGCTACGTCGGGAAATATTAATATAGACTTTGGCGAAATGACTGCGTAATAACAGCGCGAGTTCAATAATATGATCGTTGCGGTCATTACTAATCAAAGCCTGGTTGAAAAAATGCTTTTCCAGACTGGTAAGCACATTTTCAAGTGTCGGATGAATAGCTTGAATTAAGTCAAAACGTAATGTTTCCTGACATTTCAGTTCTGAAATTTCTAAAAGTGCATTAAATAGAGCTTGGGAAGAATCACCCAATTGTAAAATGGATAAATCCGCTGCCCATGCCTGAATGCTTTTAACCGTATTTTGACAAAAACTCAATTGCTCCAGCTTTAGTTCGCTGGGAACTAGAAAAAGATCTGAAGTATTCATATTCATGATTGTTATTTAACTCAATAAGTTGAAACCCCAAAAAGCGGTGTCTTGTTTTTTTCGCCCGCAATTTCCCTAACGAGTTTAGGAACTAAATAGCCGGGTAAGTTCGCTAAAAGCTCTTTATAGATGTGATCAATGTCTTGCGGCATTAAATCAAAATGATGCGCTCCTTTTACTTTATCTAACACGTGTAAATAGTAAGGCATCACCCCTGCATCAAAAAGACGATAGCTTAAATCGACCAAGACCTGAGCAGAATTATTGACCCCATTTAATAAGACTGCTTGATTCAGAACGGTGATGTTTTGTTCGACTAACTTGGCAAGTTGCGAACAGGTAAAGTCATCTAATTCTGATGCGTGGTTCGAGTGTACCACTAGAATAATACGCAGCCTACTATTTTTTAGTAAGGAAATCAGCGATTCATCGACACGGTTGGGAATAACAATCGGAACTCGTGAATGAATTCTCAAAAATTTTATTTGCGGAATAGACGCCAATCGCTCAATCCAGATATTTAATTTACGATTTGACAAAGTGAGCGGGTCGCCACCACTTAAAATCACTTCATTAATATCGGGCTGACTTTCAATGTAATTACGGATATTGTCCCAGTCTTCAGTTTTTGGCAGATTTTCCTGATAAGGAAAGTGCCTGCGGAAACAATAACGACAATGTACTGCGCAAGCACCAGTCAAGGTCAGCAAAAAGCGTGATTTATATTTGTGTAAGACTCCAGGTTGTTGATTGGCTTGTTCCTCACCCAAAGGGTCGGTCACAAATCCAGGATGATCTTCCAGTTCTAAATGATGTGGCAGAACCTGTAACAGTAAAGGATCGAGTGGATTGCCTTTTTGCATTTTGGCCACAAATGCACGCGGGATACGCAATTTAAACTGATTGGATGCCAGTAAAGCACCTGACAGCAACTGCTGTTCAGACAGCTCTAAAATATTTAACAATTCGCGTGGGTCGGTGATCAAGTCACTGAGTTGAGATTGCCAGTTTTGTTCTTGGTACAGGTAGTTGATCATGCCAGAAAAGATTTAAATATGAGGTGAAAGGAACCAAGTACACATCTATTTAGCGTAGATGAATTCTTTGTTCATTGAGCGTGAATGCCGCGAATGATTAATCGCTTTGAATCAGAATCATTACAAAACAGCTGATTTTACCGATATCTTGAGGTGATCGGTAGTGGATTTTCATTGCTTCGTTATGGCTTGCTCATTTACAATACGTCCGATGAAAAAAGATGTTGCAAGATGGCGAGCATCGCAAAGCTGCGTTGGTCATTTGCTTTGTAACATAAATAGTTAAGTTAGTCAGTTTGGAGTGTGCCAGTCATGGCCTATTATTCTACGAATGATTTCAAGTCAGGCCTTAAGGTTATGCTTGATGGTAACCCATGTTCAATCATGGAAAATGAATATGTAAAGCCAGGTAAAGGTCAAGCGTTTAACCGCGTAAAACTTCGTAACCTTCGTTCTGGTAAAGTTTTAGAAAAAACATTTAAGTCTGGTGATTCACTAGAAGCAGCTGACATTGTAGAAGTAGAAATGGAATACCTCTACAACGATGGCGAAATGTGGAACTTCATGGATCCTGTATCTTTTGAGCAAATTGCTGCTGACAAAACCGCAATGGGCGATGCTGCAAAATGGTTAAAAGATGATTCAAACGAAAAATGTACCATTATGTTGTTTAACGGTGTGCCTTTAACTGTAAACGCACCAAACTTCGTGGTATTAAAAATTGTCGAAACTGATCCGGGTGTACGTGGCGATACTTCTGGTGGTGGCGGTAAACCAGCGAAATTAGAAACAGGTGCAGTGGTACGTGTTCCTTTATTCGTACAGCAAGAAGAAAGCGTTCGTGTAGATACACGTACAGGTGAATACCTAGAACGTGCATAATGGTTTATTTATAAACGATTATTGAAAAAGGGGGAGTGATCTAGATCATTCCCCATTGCTGTCCCACAATTTTTCACAAGAGGAAGCTCATTTGAGCTTCCTCTTGTTTTATGGGTATTTTATCGGGTGAAAATAAAGCTTTTAAAGTTCTTCTTTCAAACAAATTCACTTGAATTATTC